>CAZMOF010000020.1:0-13665 GCA_964567905.1 uncultured Aquiluna sp.
AAAGGAAATAAATAGTGCTAATTGCACAGCGCCCAACCCTGCACGAAGAAGTAGTCAGCGACACCCGTTCCCGCTTCATCCTTGATCCACTGGAGCCGGGCTTTGGTTACACGCTAGGCAACTCTCTTCGTCGAACTCTGCTGTCATCCATTCCGGGTGCAGCGGTAACCAACATTCGCATCGCGGGTGTCAGTCACGAATTCTCGACCGTTGATGGCGTGAAGGAAGACGTGGTTGAGCTGATTCTGAACATCAAGGAGCTGGTCGTATCGTCTGAGCACGATGCTCCAGTGGTTGCACACCTTTCTAAGTCAACAGCAGGTCCTGTGACCGCCGCTGACATTCAGGTTCCTGCCGGTGTTGAGGTTCACAACCCTGAGCTGGTTCTCGCCCACATCACTTCCAATGGCAAGCTCGAGATTGAATTCATCATCGAGCGCGGTCGTGGTTATGTTCAGGCAAGCCAGAACAGAAACCCAGATGCAGAAGCTGGCGTTATTCCAGTTGATTCGATTTACTCCCCAGTGCTCCGTGTTGCCTACCGCGTAGAGGCAACCCGTGCGGGTGAGTTCACCAACTTCGACAAGCTGATCATCGATGTTGAGACCAAGCCATCCACCAAGCCCCGCGATGCTGTTGCATCTGCAGGTGCCACGCTGGTTGAGCTGTTCGGTCTTGCCAAGGAGCTAAACGTCGAGGCTGAGGGTATTGAGATTGGACCAGCACCAGTAGAGATGGCAGCATCCAACGAGCTTTCCACTCCAATCGAAGACCTAGACCTAACCGTTCGCTCATACAACTGCCTAAAGCGCGAAGGAATCAACACCGTCGCTGAGCTGATTGCACTGAGCGAAGACCAGCTGATGAACATTCGCAACTTTGGTTCGAAGTCGGTAGACGAGGTTCGTGAGAAGCTCGCCAGCCTTGGACTTCGCTTCAAGGATGCGGTACCAGGTTTTGACTCCGCCTACTTCGGTGGCGGCTACGACGACGATCAGATCTAAGGCGCAAGGAGAAACAAATGCCTACCCCAACAAAGGGCCCTCGTCTCGGAGGCGGACCAGCTCACGAGCGACTAATGCTCAACAACATGGCCACCTCGCTGTTCAAGCACGGCAAGATTCAGACAACTGAGACCCGTGCCAAGCGCCTACGCCCGGTAGCTGAGCGCCTAATCACTTTCGCAAAGCGTGGTGATTTGGCTTCACGTCGCCGCGTGATGCAGCAGATTCTCGACAAGTCGGTTGTCCACCAGCTGTTTACCGAGATTGCACCACTGGTCAATGACCGCCAGGGCGGCTACACCAGAATCGTCAAGCTTGGTTTCCGCAAGGGTGACAATGCTTCGATGGCTCTGATTGAACTTGTTCTAGATCCGGTAACACCAAATCCTAGAAACAACAAGGTGAAGCTGACCAACAACGTTGCAACCTCCGCTGCTGCAGCCCCTGCCGCAGAGGAAGTAGTTGCAGAAGCTCCTGCCGAGGTTCAAGAGGTAGAGACTGCCCCAGAAGTTGTTGCTGAGGAAGCGCCAGCCGAGGAAGTAGCTGCTGAGGCTACCGAGCCTGCTGCCGAAGAGAAGTCCGAATAGGAAATAATTCGATGAGTGTGCCCGCTGGAAAATCCGGCGGGCTTACTCGTTTTCGGATTGATCTTGCCTATGACGGAACTGATTTTGTCGGTTGGGCTAAGCAGCCGAAGCTAAGGACAGTCCAGGGTGAGCTGCTCAGAGCCCTTGAGCAAATATTTGGCTCCAGTCCCGATGATTTCTTTATGCGCGTTGGCGGAAGAACAGACGCTGGGGTTCATGCCGACCACCAGGTTTGTCATATTGATCTCACTGCTACCCAGCTAAAAAGACTAGGGAGAAATTCATTTTCGACAGCACGTCTCAACTCTCTTCTGCCCGGGGATGTTGCAATCCTAAAAATCACTAAGGCTCCCAAAGGGTTTGATGCCAGATTCTCATCCATTGGTCGCAGTTACACCTATGCGATAGCGGATGCAGCCTGCAAGCCAAACCCGAAGCAGACCCGCTACACGCTCTCCATTCCCAAAGAGCTATCAGTCGAAAAGATGAACGCTGCCGGCAAGAAGCTGTTGGGACTTAGAGACTTTGGGGCTTTTTGTAGACCTCGGCCTGGTGCGACGACCATTCGAAATCTTCGACAGCTATCGGTAAGGCGCTCCAAAGAGGGCCGGATACTGATTGAGGTTTCGGCAGATGCTTTTTGCCACAACATGGTCAGGGCTTTGGTTGGTGCATTGATTGCCGCTGGTCAGGGGCGAATTACCCCATCTGAGCTGGCAAAAATCCAACAGGAGGCCAAAAGGACCAGCGCCTTCAAGGTCGTTGGACCCCAGGGACTGACTCTTACCAAGATCTCCTACCCTCCAGCTCGGGACCTTGCCAAACAGGCCGAAAAGGCCCGAAATATGCGGAGTTTAGGGGAAATATCCGTTTGACCAGGGGCCTGAAAACCCTCTAGACTTGCTGCTTGGCCCGGGTTGCCGGCCAGTTTGAAACCGCCATCGCGGAATCACACAAAGAAACTAAGAGGTAATTTAGCGTGCGTACTTATTCGCCTAAGGCCAGTGAGCTGACTCACCAGTGGTACATCATTGATGCCACTGACGTTGTGCTTGGAAGGCTCGCTACCCATGCTGCCGCTCTACTGCGCGGCAAGCACAAGCCGACTTTTGCCGCACACATGGACAATGGCGACTTCGTGATCATCATCAACGCCGAGAAGGTTGCTCTAACAGGCTCAAAGCTAACCAAGAAGATGGCATACCGTCACTCTGGTTACCCAGGCGGACTAACTGCAACCAGCTACGCAGAGCTTCTAGACAAGAACCCTGTTCGTGCCGTTGAGAAGGCTATTCGTGGAATGCTTCCAAAGAACTCTCTTGGCGAAGCCCAGTTCCGCAAGCTCAAGGTTTATTCAGGTAGCGAGCACCCACACGTTGCTCAGCAGCCAACAACTTTTGTAATTGACCAGATTGCCCAGTAAGGAAAAGAACTTGGCCGAAAACGAAGTAATGACTGAAGAGAGCTTCTCCACCGAGAGTGCTCCACAGAAGAAGGTTCGCTCACGCGGAAGCTTGACTCAGAACGGTGGCGGCACTGGTCGTCGCAAGGAAGCAGTTGCACGTGTTCGTCTACTTCCTGGCACTGGAAAGATCACTATCAACGGTCGCAAGTTCGAGGACTACTTCCCAAACAAACTTCACCAGCAGCTAATCACTGACCCATTCAAGGTCTTGGAACTGCAGGGTGCATATGACGTAGTTGCCAGAATCGATGGCGGCGGAATCGCCGGCCAGGCTGGTGCACTGCGCCTTGGAATCTCTCGTGCACTGAATGAGATCGATGCGGACAACAACCGCGCAAGCCTGAAGAAGGCTGGCTTCCTTAGCCGTGACGCCCGTGTGGTCGAGCGCAAGAAGGCTGGACTTAAGAAGGCTCGTAAAGCCTCGCAGTTCTCCAAGCGTTAGTCTTTCGCCATGGCCAGGTTGTTTGGCACCGATGGCGTTCGCGGAGTTGCGAATCAGGAAATCTCTGCTGACTTTGCTCTCAAGCTCGCTCAAGCTGCTGCCATTGTTTTGGGTCGTAATTCGCGTGAGCGTGGTGAGAGACCAAGGGCTGTTATTGCTAAAGACCCAAGAATCTCATCTGATTTCATAGCGGCTTCCGTTTCTGCTGGTCTAGCAGCATCCGGAGTAGATGTTTTTGATGCCGGGGTGGTTCCAACGCCAGCTTGCGCTTACCTAACAGCCGACCTAGATGCTGACTTTGGTGTGATGATTTCCGCAAGTCATAACCCAGCTACGGACAACGGAATTAAGTTTTTCGCTCGCGGTGGCAACAAGCTTCCCGATGATCTTGAGGATCAAATTGAGGCCGAATTTGGGCAAGCGATACTGCCTCTTGGTTCAAGTGTTGGCAAGATCTCCCGATTCTCCGATGCAGAAGATAGGTATCTGATTCATCTGCTGGGTTCGCTTCGAACCAAGCTCAATGGTCTGACCATCGTCGTTGACTGTGCTCACGGCGCTGCTAGCGCTATCTCTCCACAGGCTTTTTCTGATGCCGGAGCCAAGGTGATTGTGATTGGGGCGGATCCCGATGGCAATAACATCAACTCTGGTTATGGCTCCACTCACCTCAGCGCTTTACAGGCAGCTGTTGTCGAGCACAAAGCAGATCTTGGAATTGCTCACGACGGCGATGCCGATCGCTGTTTAGCTGTTGATGAGCAGGGAAAAATCATCGACGGTGACAAGATCATGGCCATCCTGGCCATCTCCATGAAATCTCGAGGAGAGCTTGCTCGAAACACCTTGGTTGCAACTGTTATGTCAAATCTTGGATTGAAACTCGCAATGCAGCGAGAGGGCATCGAAATGCTCGAGACTGGCGTTGGCGATAGATACGTGCTTGAGAAAATGCGAGAGGGTGGCTATTCACTGGGTGGGGAGCAGTCCGGACACATCATCTTTTCGCAGTTCGCAACTACTGGCGATGGGATTCTGACGGGACTTCAGCTAGCAGCAGAGGTTGCGGTTTCTGGGAAAAAACTAAGTGAGCTGGCATCTGCGATGGACACCTATCCGCAGGTTCTAATCAATGTCTCAGGTGTTGATAAATCTCGCGTTGATTCGGATGCCGAATTACAAGATCTCGTAATGACAGCGGTGAGCGAACTCGGCAATCAGGGCAGAGTCCTGCTTCGAGCATCAGGCACCGAATCGCTGGTGAGAGTGATGGTTGAAGCCAGGGAGATGGGCGATGCCCAGGGCTGGGCTGAAAGAATTGCCATAAAGGTCGAGCAAAGACTCAAGCTCTAGATTTTTCTAAGCAGAACCTTTTCCACCCTGTGCTCTTTACCTTTTTGCATTACAAGCTTTGCCCTTGAGCGAGTTGGCTCAATGTTTTCTTTTAGATTCACAAGATTGATTCCACTCCAGAAGCCAATTGCTCTTTGCAGAGCTTGCTCCTCGGTCAGCTCTTTGGTCAGTGGATGGAAGTAAGAGGCGGGGTTGGTAAATGCCGTTTCCCAAAGGGTCTTGAATCGCTCCAGATACCACTGCTCAATGTCTGCGGGCTCGGCATCTATATAGATGCTGAAGTCAAAGTAGTCGCTAAGAGCAACCTCCTGGCCAATGGCTGGTGGTTGAAGGACATTTAGACCTTCGACGATTAGGACATCAGGAGAGTTGATCACCTTACTCTCACCTTCCAGAATGTCGTAGCTGAGGTGAGAGTAGACAGGTGCAATTACTTCTTCTTTGCCGCTTTTCACATCAGCAACAAACTGGAGCAGTCTTTTTCGATCGTAGCTTTCTGGAAAACCCTTACGGTTCATTAGGCCGCGTTTTTCTAGTTCAGCATTTGGATACAAAAAGCCGTCAGTGGTAATTAGCTCTACGTTTGGAATTCCATCCCAGCGTTTCATCAATTCCATTAGCAAACGCGAGACCGTGGATTTTCCTACTGCCACCGAACCAGCAACTGCAATTATGAAAGGTGTTCGCTTCGCTCTTTCGCCAAAGTACTCGGCCGTTGACTTGTGAAGATTCTGTGTTCCCTGCGCATAAATGCTGAGGAGTTTACTTACCGGAAGATAAACCTCTTGAACTTCCTGCAAATCTAGAAAGTCTCCCAGACCTCGGATGTTTTTCAGCTCCTCCTCAGTTAGCGGAGCGGTTGAGTTCTTTGCCAGCTCGGCCCAGTCGGCGCGATCAATGGCAACATAGGGGGAGCGGCTTGTAAGCTCCTGGGCTGCACTCACGAGGGCCTATTCTGCCGTAGATTAGCTCTCATGTGTGGAATCGTCGGCTACGTAGGACCTGGCTCAACCCTTGACGTCCTAATCGGTGGGCTAAAAAGACTTGAATACAGAGGTTATGACTCTGCGGGAGTATCGGTCATCGACCAGGCAGAAGGACTGCAAACCAGAAAGCGCGCTGGAAAACTATCCGTCCTAATTGAGGAGCTAGAGCAGAATCCGATAAAGGACGCTCACATCGGAATTGGCCACACCCGCTGGGCAACGCACGGGGCACCAACTGATCGCAATGCCCACCCTCACCTTGGTGGAGATCACCTGAAGCTTTCCCTAATCCACAACGGAATCATTGAAAATTTTGCCGAGCTGAAGGCTGAGCTGCTAGCACAGGGCGTCAAATTCACCTCTGAAACCGATTCAGAGGTGGCAGCCCATCTGGTGGCTAGAGAATTTGAGAAAACTGGCGACCTGACCAAGGCGTTTAGAAATGTTGTGAACAGGCTCGAGGGGGCCTTCACCCTCCTTTGTATCCATGAGGACCAGAAGGATCTAATCCTCGCCGCTCGCAGAAATTCACCACTTGTCATTGGATTAGGTGAAGGCGAGAACTTCCTCGGCAGTGACGTGGCAGCCTTTGTTGCCCACACTAAGCGAGCAGTTTCAGTTGGTCAAGATCAGATTGTTGAGCTGCGCAGAGATTCAGTCAAGGTGACTAACTTCCAGGGCGATTCGGTACCCCTGAGCGAATTCACGGTGGACTGGGATGCCTCAGCTGCCTCTAAGGGCGGCTGGCCCTCCTTCATGGCCAAGGAAATTGCGGATCAACCACAGGCTGTTGGCGACACTCTCATGGGTCGACTCGCATCCGACGGATCAGTGAAGCTCCAAGAATTTTCTGGGCTGGATCGACTGAGTGAAGTAGAACGCGTCATCATAATTGCCTGTGGAACTGCAGCATATGCCGGGGAAGTCTCAAAGTATGCGCTTGAAAAGTGGGCCAAGATTCCGACCAGTGTCGAACTGGCGCACGAGTTTCGCTATCGCGATCCAGTGCTCGATGACAAGACGCTAGTGATTGCGATTTCCCAATCGGGTGAGACCATGGACACCCTGATGGCTACTCGCTACGCGAAAGAAAAAGGCGCAAAGGTTTTAGCTATTTGTAACACTCAGGGAGCAACTCTCGCCAGGGAATCAGATGCCACCCTGTACACCCATGCCGGTCCCGAGGTTGCCGTGGCATCCACCAAAGCCTTTACTGCTCAGATAACTGCTGGCCAACTCGTTGCCTTATCTCTTGCTTGGCAACGCCACTCAATGGATGAAAAGCAGCTCAGAGATCTCGGTCAAGAGCTACTTAAGCTTCCACGCCAAGTCGAGCAGGTTCTAGCTTCACTCGATGGAATAAGAAAACTGGCGAAGGAGCTCAAGGATGCAAAGAGCATTTTGTTCCTTGGTCGAAATGTCGGATTCCCAATTGCTATGGAAGGGGCTCTAAAGCTAAAGGAGCTTGCCTACATTCATGCCGAAGGTTTTGCAGCCGGAGAGCTAAAGCACGGACCAATTGCGCTTATTGAAACCGGTCAGCCGGTAATTGTGGTTGTCCCATCTCCAGAGGGCGAAGACTCATTGCACCCAAAGGTAATCTCCAACATCCAGGAGATAAAGGCTCGAGGCGCAAGAGTTATTGCAATCGCTGAGTCAGGTGATCAACACGTCGGCCAGTTTGCAGATGAGGTTGTCTTCATCCCCAAGACACATCCGTATATGGCAGCACAGCTAACCGTTATTCCACTTCAGGTTTTTGCTGCAGAACTTTCTTCAGCTAAAGGACTGGATGTTGACCAGCCTAGAAACCTCGCCAAGAGCGTGACGGTCGAGTAGATGATTTACGGGGTTGGAAGTGACGTTTGCTCAATCTCTCGATTAGAGCAGTCACTAAAGCGCACCCCAAGACTTACGCAAAGGCTGTTTCACGAAAATGAACTGGGACTTTCTGGCCAGTCGCTGGCTGCGCGATTTGCGGCCAAGGAGGCAATCACCAAAGCCATAGGTGATCCAACTCTCATTGCCTTCAGCGAAATTGAAATAACTAAGAACCCCTCCGGCAAGCCTGAGGTTAAGTTTCATCACAAGACCAGGGAGAGAATCCAGAGACTGGGAAACCTAAACTTCCACCTCTCCCTCTCACACGATGCTGGAATTGCCCTGGCAACAGTGGTGGTGGAGAGTAGATAGATGCGCACAATCCAGGTTGATCTGGCTGCCATCAGGGATAACTACCAGCTGATCAAACAGCACGTGAAACCAGCCAAGGTAATGGCGGTGGTAAAGGCCAATGCCTATGGCCATGGCATGCTGCAGGTGGCAAAAACACTCGATGGCATCGGAGTCGATGCTCTAGGCGTAGCTGACATCAATGAGGCAGTAGAACTGCGCAAGGGCGGAATCAAGTCGCGAATTCTTGCCTGGCTTGTTATGCCTGAGGATTTGAAACAGGCAGCTGAGTACGACATAGAAGTTGGCATCTCAAACTTTGATCAGCTGGCGAGTCTTTCTCCGCAGAACAGGTTTCACATCAAGTTGGATACCGGACTTGGACGAAATGGGTTTGCAGTTAGTGATTGGGATCGACTTTTCGAGTTGCTTCAAAACCGAGGAAATCTAGTCGGAATCTTCTCCCATCTTTCAAATACCTCAGAGGCTGAGGATAGAAAACAGAAAGCACTGTTTGACCAGGCAATCGAAAGAACATCGGGCCTTGGCAAATTAGAGAAACATCTGGCTGCATCAGGTGCGGCCCTAAGCTACTCAGACTTTCACTACGACATGGTTCGCTCTGGCATCGCTGTCTATGGACTAAACCCCCATGAGGAAAAGCCTGCAGAACTAACCTTGCAGCCAGCTATGAAGGCATCAGCCGCACTTGCAAATTGCAAAGGCGTTCCAGCTGGGCAGGGGGTTTCCTACGGCTATCGCTATCGAACAGAAAAACCCACCACCTTGGGCCTGGTTCCTTTTGGCTATGGCGAAGGGATGCCAAGAATTTCTGTTGGCCACAAAGTTCTAATTGGCTCAAAACGTTATCCAGTGGTTGGAAGAGTTGCGATGGATCAGTTTGTAATTGATCTTGGCGGCGATACCTACCAGATTGGTGAGCAAGTAATCATCTTTGGCGATTCAAAAAAAGCAGAACCAAGCGCTGAGGAACTTGCAGCAACGGCCCAAACTGTGAACTACGAGATTGTCACCAGAATTGGTGGCAGAGCCAACCGGGTCTACATCAATCCATGAGGCTGAAGATTGACTCGCCTGAGCAGATGGAAAAGCTCGGTGAAAAACTGGCAAAGCTGGTGAAGTTGGGTGACCTCGTCCTTCTCTCGGGAGCGCTTGGCGCAGGAAAAACTACCCTCACTCGCGGCTTGGGTAGAGCTCTAGGTGCGGAGGGAACCATCCAGTCACCCACCTTTGTTCTGGCGAGAACCCATAAAATTCCCACGGGAAAGCTTGTCCATGTTGATGCTTACCGACTTTCCTCTGCCCTAGAACTTGATGATCTAGATATAGATTTTGAAAACTCCATTGTTGTTGTTGAGTGGGCCAGAGATTTTCTAGATGGCTACGCAGAAAATTATCTAAGCCTCGAAATCGATAGGGCCAGCGAAGATGAAAGCCGAATGGTTGAAATCAGTGCAATAGGTCCGCGCTGGGAGGCGGTTGAGCTTGCTTCTCTCAATTGATACGTCCGCTGGCACTTCGGCAGCAGTTTTTGGAAGTCAGTGCCTTTCCTATGTGAGTTTCGATGACCCCTTTGGTCATGCTGAAAACGTCGGTGAAGCAGTGGCAAGAGCTTTGCTTGAGGCTGATGTTCAGCCAACTCAGCTAACGGCCATTGCAGTTGCAAGAGGCCCCGCTCCTTACACCGGCTTGAGAGTTGGCATGGCAGCAGCGACCTCACTTGCAAAAGCACTGGGGATCAAGCTGCACGGAGTCATCACTCTGGATGCTGTGGCCCTGGGCTCTTCGCAGAAACTGCTGGTGGTGACAGACGCCAAGCGCAAGGAGCTGTTTGCCGCCACCTACCAAAACGGCCAACGACTTTCGGGGCCGATGCTCATCAATCCAGCTCAACTTGAGGAGTTTGAAGGCTTTGAGGTGAGGCAGCAATCATCGAATGCGCAGCTGATTGGCACTTTTACCCTGAATGCTTTGCAGAATGGCGATGACCTATCGGATGTTTCAGCACTCTATTTGCGTTCTCCCGATGTCACCCCCTCCAGCGGAAAGCGGGTGAGCGGCTGATGGACTTTAGAAAGTTGAGTTCCGACCACATCGATCAGGTCATGGAGCTAGAAAAAGAATTGTTTGGTAAAGAATCTTGGAGCAAGAAAACAATGCTCTCAGAGTTTGAGGCACCTAATTCTTTTTATCTCGGAATCTTTGAAGGTGATTTAGTTGGTTATGCAGGGCTGAGATTGCTGCCTTCAGATCTTTCGGGCGATATCACAACTATTGGAGTTGCTAAAAAACATCAGGGCAGGGGTTTGGGAAGAGCTCTGGTCGAAGCCTTGGTAGATATAGCCAAGAGGAGCGGTGCGGAGCAGCTGTTTCTCGAGGTAAAGAAGTCCAATGAATCCGCAATCTACCTTTACGAATCTTTCGGCTTTGAAAAAATTGATGTTCGCAAGAACTACTATCAACCCTCTGGTGAAGATGCCATCGTGATGAAACTAACCATCCACCAACCGCTTGTTTTGGGCATTGAGTCATCTTGCGATGAAACGGGAGTCGGCATTGTTCGCGGGAACAGGCTCCTGGCAAATGCCCTTCACTCCTCGATGGAGGAGCACGCGAAATACGGGGGAGTTGTTCCCGAGGTTGCGGCGCGGGCCCATCTCGAGGCGCTTTCCCCCACTCTCGACAGAGCCTTGAGCGAAGCCGGAATAACGATTGATCAGGTTGATGCCATCGCGGTTGCCAACGGTCCTGGACTAGCTGGCGCTCTGATGGTGGGGATTGGTGCTGCCAAAGGATTAGCAGTTGCAACTAGTAAGCCGATTTATGCGGTGAATCACTTGGTTGCCCATGTTGGCGCTGATGTCCTTGAGCGTGGAGCGGTTGAGACTCCAACCGTTGCCCTGCTGGTGTCTGGCGGCCACACCTCACTTCTTCTCGTAAGAGACTTGATTGATGATGTTGAACTCCTTGGGGAAACTATTGATGATGCAGCGGGTGAAGCTTTTGACAAGGTGGCGAGAGTTTTAGGACTTCCATATCCCGGGGGTCCACAAATTGACGCTCTCGCACAAACCGGAAATCCGTCGGCAATTCGTTTTCCGAGGGGGCTGACTCTGCCAAAGGATCTTGAGAAGCACAAGTATGATTTTTCATTCTCTGGACTGAAGACAGCAGTTGCGCGTTATGTTGAAAAAGCTGAGTCTGACGGGGAAGAAATTTCTCGTGCTGATGTCGCAGCGAGCTTTAGAGAAGCCGTGATTGATGTTTTACTAACTAAAGCGCTCTGGGCTTGCGAGGAAAAGAAAGTTTCAAGACTGCTGCTCGGTGGGGGTGTAGTTGCAAACGCAAGATTGCGTGAGGAAGCAAAAAGACGATGCGATGCACTTGGAATTGAACTTAGGATTCCAAGATTTTCACTTTGCACCGATAACGGAGCGATGATTGCTGCTCTGGGTGCTCAACTAATAATGAATGGTAGACAGCCCAGCGGACTTGGGTTTGGTGCAGATTCCACCTTGCCAATTACCACTATTCAGACTCTCTAGAAATTCCCAGCCACCTTCAACCTCAATAACAGCCAAGCCTGCTTGGCTGAGTGAGCACAGAAAGGCAGTAAATGACAGACAGCAATCAGGTCGACCAGCCAAAACCCGCCAAGGCCAGGTTCGACTTCACCACCCTAAATACCTTGGCGGTTGTCTCCCTAGCCTCGGCACTATCCGGGGTGGCGTCCCTGATGGCCATTATCACCGGCCACATCGCACTGGCTCAAATCAAGGGTTCCGGCCAGAGCGGTCGATCCTTGGCGATTATTGGCCTAGTTCTTGGCTACATCGGACTATTTTTTGGGATTATTTTGGTCATCTCAGGGGTTTTTACCACTGCACTAGTCTTCTCTGACCTATTTGGACTCCAGCCGGATGGGTGGGAGTGGAAAGATTCCCACATGGGATTCGACGGTTTCGGAAGAGACCGTTAGCCGAAGCTAGGAGAGCCACCTAGCCCACGGGCCTAGATCAGTGCTTTTTCGGGCGCCGCTACTTTGTTGAAATATCCAGGGTGGCGGCGCCCTACCAATTCCCAGGCCCCTACCCACACCTAGCACTCGCCTTGACTGAGTGCTAATTTCCCCGTAAAGTTTTCTTAGCACTCAAACATCGAGTCTGCTAAACCCCAATCTTTAGTAAAGAAGAGGTCAAAGTGTCGGTTTCTATCAAGCCACTCGAAGATCGAATTGTCGTTCGCCCAGTTGAGGCCGAGCAGGTAACTGCTTCTGGTCTTGTTATTCCTGATACCGCTAAGGAGAAGCCACAGGAGGCCGAGGTTGTTGCCGTAGGTCCTGGTCGCTTCAGCGAAGAGGGAGACCGCATCCCGATGGATGTGAAGGTTGGCGATCGCGTTGTCTTCTCGAAGTATGGCGGCACCGAGCTGAAGTATGACGGACACGAGTATTTGGTTCTGTCTGCTCGCGATGTGCTAGCAATCATCGAGCGCTAACAACAACTTTTGATTCGGCCCGGGAAAACCCGGGCCGTTTCTTTTTCTCCTAAGCTACTTCGGTGAAGCGAAGATCCGAGTCATCGGTTGGTTTGCTCTATGGATTATCTGCCTATCTAATCTGGGGATCATTTCCACTAATCATTGCTGCGGCTTCATTTGCCGATCCATTTGAGGTCGTCGTTTGGAGAGTTGTATTTGGATTTATTTTTGCTGCCCTTTTAGTGAGCATTGTTGGTGGTTGGAAAGACATAGTCCAAATAGTTAAGTCGGCGCAGCGACTGAAATGGGTAGCAGTTGCTTCACTGATGATTTACATCAACTGGGTTGTTTATGTGGTCGCAGTTGCCACAGGCAATGTCATCGAAAGTTCTCTTGGTTATTTCATCAATCCGCTGGTTACTGTTTTATTTGCCGTTCTCCTACTTAAGGAAAAGCTGCGGCCCATGCAGTGGGTGGCGTTAGGTATTGGCGCGACTGCAGTGGTAATTCTGACTTTCGACTATGGCAGATTGCCATTTATCGCTATTGCCCTGGCAGTGAGCTTCGGGATTTATTCGCTAGCGAAGAATAAAGTCGGCAAGAAGATTCCTGCCCTGCAGAGTTTCACAATCGAATCAGGACTCGTGGTTCCGGTTGCTCTCGTTCAGCTTTGGCTCGTTAGCCAGTCAGCCCAGATAATGATTTTTAGCGGCCTAGTAGAAACCTCAATTCTGGTTGGCTTCGGCATTCTCACTGCAATTCCGCTGATCCTCTTTGGAGCTGCTGCCTCTAGAGTTCCCCTTTCTACGATCGGCTTCATCCAGTACTTGACTCCAACGATTCAGTTTTCGATTGGCTTTTTTGTCTTTGGAGAACCGATGCCGGCGGTCAGGTGGGTCGGCTTTGCCCTGGTCTGGGTTTCCCTGGCAATCCTGACTTTTGATGCTTTGCGACGAAAACGCCCGGATTTACCGATTGTCGAGCAAAGTTAAATTAGAAATCTAATTGTTATTTAGTTGCATAAGCACGTTTTTGCCTTCGGAATTCGAAGCTAAGTTGCTCTTTATCTGAGGAATTCGCAGAATAAGGTCCTGAAAGTGACCATTTCTACCTCTACTGGAAGGTTAGCTCCTGGCCCTAGACCAATGTTTCCTAG
>CAZMOF010000021.1:0-12647 GCA_964567905.1 uncultured Aquiluna sp.
AGTTCATTAAGGAATTTGGTATCGCGCTAGTTGGAGGATGCTGCGGCACAACGCCTGATCACCTCAGGGCTGTAGTTGAAAGAGTGGGCGGGAAAAAACTTGTAAATCGCAAGCAGTCAATAGAGCCTGGTGTTGCCTCTCTCTATCAGCACGTTCCTTTAAAGCAGCAAAACACCTACCTTGCTATTGGTGAAAGAACTAACGCCAACGGCTCTAAAGCTTTTCGCGAAGCCATGCTCGAAGAGCGCTGGGATGACTGCGTGGAGATTGCCAAGAAGCAGGTGCGCGATGGAGCCCACTTGCTCGATGTCTGCGTCGATTATGTCGGTCGTGATGGCGTAAGAGATATAAAGGAGATTGTCTCCAGGTTCGCCTCCGCATCGACTCTCCCTCTGGTCATCGACTCGACCGAACCTCCTGTCATGCAGGCAGGGCTTGAGCTGATTGGTGGAAGACCAGTAATTAACTCGGTCAATTTTGAAGATGGGGACGGGCCGAACTCTCGCTTTCAGAAAACCATGCCTTTAGTGAAAGAACATGGCGCTGCGGTGGTCGCCCTGACGATAGATGAGCAAGGACAGGCTAGAACTAGAGAAGATAAGGTCAGAATCGCCTCTCGACTTATCGAGACTTTGGTAAAAGATTGGGGACTTAGGGTCGAAGACGTCATCGTCGACTGCTTAACCTTCCCCATTGCCACAGGCCAAGAGGAAACTCGGCGAGATGCGATTGAAACCATTGAAGCTATCCGCGAAGTCAACAGGCTTTATCCAGGCGTTCACACAACGCTTGGAGTTTCGAATGTTTCTTTCGGACTCAACCCAGTCTCCAGGGCAGTTCTAAACTCAGTCTTTCTTCACGAGGCCTATGAGGCAGGGCTCGATACTGCCATTATCGATGCTGCGAAAATCGTTCCTCTTTCTTCAATTGATGAGGAGCAGAGAAAAGTTGCACTCGATCTGATTTATGACAGACGCGAATACGATGCGGATGGCTCCATCACCTATGACCCACTGGCAGTGATGCTGGAGATGTTCGCCGGTGTCAATTCTGCATCACTCAAAGATGCGCGGGCTGCCGAGCTCGCTGCGCTTAGCGTCACCGAGCGACTGCAGCGAAGAATAATTGATGGTGAGGCCAAGGGTTTGGATGCGGACCTTGAACTTGCCATGTCCGAGGGTCTGAGCGCTCTATCCATAATCAATGATCACCTACTCGAGGGTATGAAGGTGGTTGGGGAGAGATTCGGCAAGGGTGAGATGCAGCTTCCCTTCGTTTTGCAATCTGCAGAAGTCATGAAAACAGCCGTTGCCCTTCTTGAGCCACACATGGAAAAGACAAGTGAGAGTGGTAAAGGGACGATGGTCCTGGCCACCGTCAGGGGGGATGTTCATGACATCGGCAAAAACTTGGTCGATATCATCCTGACTAACAATGGCTACAAAGTTGTCAACATTGGCATCAAGCAACCTATAAATGACATCATCCTGGCTGCTGAGGAAAACAACGCCGATGTGATTGGCATGAGTGGGCTGCTGGTGAAATCAACTTTGGTAATGAAGGAAAACTTGCAGGAGCTCGGCACTCGCGGGCTTGCAAAGCGCTGGCCGATAATTCTTGGAGGCGCAGCTCTCACGCGAACATTTGTCGAGGATGACCTGGCGGGTGAATTCGAAGGGGTGGTTCGCTATGCCAAGGATGCCTTCGAGGGTCTAGCGCTGATGGAGCCTTTGGTAAAAATTGCTAGAGGCGAGGACCCTGAGCAGGCTGGATTGCCTGCCCTAAAGAAAAGAATTCACGCGAAGACTCAACTCACTCTTACGGACGAAGCTGACCTTCCGGCCAGATCTGATGTTGCCAGTGATAACGCGGTGCCGAATCCACCATTCTGGGGAACAAGACTGGTGAGAGGTATCAAACTTGCTGACTACGCGAGCTTCCTAGATGAGCGAGCAACCTTCATGGGTCAGTGGGGACTCAAGCCATCCCGAGGCGACGGACCCGGTTATGAGGAACTTGTCGAGACAGAGGGTCGACCAAGGCTCAGATACTGGCTCGACAAGATTTTGGCCGAGGGCATCTTGGACGCTTCCGTGGCATACGGCTACTTCCCTGTCTACTCATCAGGGAACGATGTGGTTGTTCTTCACCACGCAGATGATCCCAACGGGGTGCTTGGCAGAAAAGGATTACTAGCTCCCGATGGGGCTTCGGGCCCAATTGGTCAGGAGCGATTGAGATTTAGTTTCCCAAGACAAAGAAGAGATAGACACCTTTGCCTTGCAGATTTCATCCGCTCCAAGGAAAGTGGAGTAATTGACGTTCTCCCAGTTCAGCTCGTCACGGTTGGTTCTCGAGTAGATCAGTTCACACAAAAACTCTTTGAAGAGAACTCATATCGTGAATATCTGGAGCTTCACGGACTAGCCATGCAGCTGACCGAAGCGCTAGCGGAGTTTTGGCACACTCGAATTCGAGATGAGCTAGGTTTTGCCAACGAAGACCCTAAGAATATTGCTGGATTCTTTGGTCTCGAGTACAGAGGAGCACGCTTTTCGCTCGGCTATCCAGCTTGCCCTGACATGGAGGACAGAAAGAAAGTTGTTGAACTGCTAAAGCCGGAAAGACTCGGCATTGAGCTAAGTGAGGAGTTGCAGCTGCACCCAGAGCAATCAACAGACGCTTTCGTTTTCCATCACCCAGAGGCCAAATACTTCTCGGTTTAGATTTTTGCTCTCTGGAAAGTTCGAATCATTGCCTTTCCAAAAATCAAAATAAATACAGCCACTGAGACAGCTCGAACAGTGTCCCAGGTGAGCGTCGAGGAAAGCAGTGAGTAGGTAAGGAAGTTCATCAGATTCTCAAGTCCACTCAGGTTTGTCGAGTAGGAAATTGAAGAGTCGAATCCAGTTGCATAGGGCCAGAACCAGGCGTTCATAACTAGACCAAACAGATAACTTGCCAAAATCGCATATCCAGCCAGAAGAGGAAGCCTTATTTTGCTTCTAGTTGCTATCAGTCCAGCGCCCGCACCAACCCAACCAACCGCGAACATCTGGAATGGGGTCCATGGCCCAATTCCCCCAAAAAACAGGGACGAAACCAAAATTGTCATGGCTCCTAGTAAAAAGCCAAAACGAGACCCGAATGCTGCTGCCCCGAGAATCACAATCGCGAACACCAGCTCAAATCCGCCAGTTCCTCCGGTAGCGATTCTCACAGCAGCGCCGAGAGCGGAAAGTAAGGCCAGCAGTGCTATTTGCTTGGGACCAATCAAGTCACCGTCAAGAAGTAGCAGAGCTGCCCCAGCGCAGAGAACAATCGCGGGAATGACCAGAATCTGCACAAGACTCTGATCGAATGAAAATCCAATTGTCCAAAACGGCCAGAGAAAAATACTCAGGGCGACTAATGACAAAATCCAAAGATATATGCTGCGCCTCACAGTGCACCCACCTCTTCGCGACTTGTGATCTCAGGCGACAAAGAAACAGTTGTATCTGCTAGCGATCTCGCAAAGAAAAGGTCATGGGTAGCAAAGACGATTGCGCACCCGGTCTCCTGAATGCAGCGCAGAGTTTCTCCCAGTTGAGCTCTAGCCTTAGAGTCCAGGCCCTGAACTGGCTCATCCAGAAGCAGAAGCTGAGGTTTGTGACTTAGCTGCATGGCTGTAGCGAGAGCAAGTTGAGTACCAATTGATAGGTCTAATGGATGCCTTAGGAAATCACTGTCCTCCGGGCTTACAAGGCTAAGGAATGTTGATTTTGTGTAGCCCTTTGCTACCGACGCAACTTTGTCTGCCCGAAGGAGCTCTTCTTCTAGTGATCCCGTGACGAAATAGTCGCTCACCTTGTCGGTTACCAGTGCAATCAGCTTCGGATTAGGCCCGGAAAATCTTTCTCCATGAACCCAAACTCCTTCACGCGCCGTTGCAACTCTTCGAAGCAGGGTGGTTTTTCCCGAACCGTTGGTACCTGTTACTGCAACAATTTCGCCTTGGCAAAGCTCCAGATTTAGAGGCTTTATGGTCGTGGTTCGCACCTTGATTTCTGGTACTTCAATGCGGATTGATTTATCGCGCCCAACTACTTGATTGAGTCGTCTGGGAGGAATTGCCTGTGCTAGAGCCATTCCTGGAAGTAACAATCCGCCCTGAATGTTCCAATAAATTGCTTGCAAACCAGTAAAGCTTGAAATCCGGTGCTCAGCAATGATTACTGTCACCCCTTGCTTTGCCAGATCTGTACAAGTCTCAAGCAGTTCAGCCAAGCGCTGCTGATCCAGAGCTGCCGCGGGTTCATCAAGCAGAAGCACCGATGGGTTTCGCTTCAGCTCCTGTCTGACTGCAAGTTCATAAGCTTCCCCGTGCGATAGTGCCGATTGGAAATCACCTAAATCATAGAGTTCCGCCGGCGAAATGCTGTCCTGAGGAAATTGAGGCACCAGCGATGTATGTGCGGATGCATCTGAAAAAGACAGAAGATTGATGTCACCGAGTTTGATTTCGCCGCTGAGGTCTCGTCCGAAATGCTCTTTTGATTGACCGGCTATGGCCTGCAAAAGTGTTGACTTTCCGCTTCCAGTAGCGCCTGTTATGACATGGATTGAACCGGCCTGAAAGGTGACTGAAATAGGCCCTAGATTTCCGATTTTCAAATTCGAGACCCTAACATCGCAATGCACTCTCGGCCGGGGGTTAGTCCTGGCCAGGCGCATTGCAAGTGCGCCTGCCTTAGTAATGGTTCTCTCTAGGAGCGGAACAAAACTGGAAAAACGCGATTCACGTCGAAGTCTGCGTGCGAAAAAAACTTCTCGAGCCGAATCAGCAATGCCTGAAATGCTGGCAAGCGAAATGGCTAGTGACGTGAGGATTCTCTTACCGAATCGAGCCTTGGAGGCTAGGTCCGCCAAAAACTTCTCGGATAAAAACACTGAAATGATTCCAAAGAAAAGAATTGTTAGCGAGAAGGGAACTGCTAACTCGATGTTTTTGACAATGCCTTCAACTGAAACCGGGCCAAACAACTCAACGTGCCGAAATGGTCCTGCCAGTCGAATAATCGGCAAATCTAAAAGAATCGTCTTACCATCAAGCCCGGAAAAAATGAATGAGTAGACAAGGCGCAGAAGAATAAAACTGCTAGCCAGAGCTGCAGTCAGGATTAGTCGAGATTTCTTAGAAATCACTCGCCCTCAGGAGTTGGGGTTTGACCTGCCAAAGAAAACGCAAGTCCCACAGAATCTCCAGCAGAAAGCTGGAGGGAACCAACACCTTCAGTTGCGTACTCCCAATCTGAACTTCCACTCTTCTTCACCCATAAAGCCCAGTAGGCAAATGCAGGTGGCATGTCTTGACAGGTCTCTAGGTGGGGATCATTGCCCTCGACCTCAAGTGGTACTTCTGCGGATGGCACACCATTAACTCGGCAGACAACCTGGTCACCGTAGGTGACTGTTCCTTCAGTGACGACGGAGGCGGCCTCCAAGATTGTCTTGGTCAGCTCAGTCTCACTTGAGAAGGTCACGCACTTAGCGATGTTTTGCCCTTCGCCAGAAAAGTTCACGAAAACACTGACCCCGGCGCAATCATCGCCAAGATCCGTGGCTGACGGAGCCGCAGTGCACCCAGCCAGAAGCGGCAGGGTGAGCAGAAGAATTGAGAATTTACGCATATGACCTCTAACTCCGCCAGTTTAGTTGCGAAATAACTAGGGGGTGAAGTTGGTTGGGAAAGGGATGGAAATAAATGGAAAGACTTTCTTAGTGTGTGGAGCCTCAGGGGTACTGGGGTCTGAGCTCGTGAAGTTACTTCGCGAGCAAGGGGCAAAGGTCCTCGGTACCGCCACTACTAATGAAAGCGCCGCCCAGATACCAGCTGGTGTTGAGGTTCGACTCCTTCTGGATTACACCAAACCGGAGAGCATCAAAACCCTCACCGATTACCTGATTGCCTCAACTGAGATAGATGGAATCATAAATGCCAGTGGTGTTGTAGCCTTCGGAGAGATTGCCCAGCTTGATGCAGAAACCCTAAAAAAGCTCTTTGACATCAACGCCGTCGGGCCCATTCAGCTTCTTTCCGCTCTTTCCCAACTTCTTGCCAAGAAACCAGAGAGCGTGGTTGTAAATCTCACAGGTGTAGTCGCTGAGGCAGCTCTACCTGGAATTGCAGCTTATTCTTCATCAAAGTTTGCAATTGATGGCTTTCTACAAGCGGCTGCAAGAGAGTGGAGACGCGCTGGCACTCGTGTGATCTCAGCTAGACCTGGGCACACTGAGACCGGCTTGGCTGATCGAGCTATCGCTGGAGTGGCACCAAAATTTCCACCTGGAAAAACTGCCAATCAAGTTGCAAGCAGAATTATCCAAGCAATAATCAATGACGAGAAAGAGTTACCTTCTAGCGCTTTCTGATGCTAAAGGAATAAGTCTTGGTTTCATTTTTTGAAAGTAAGACTTCCGAAACATCTGTGTTAAAGGCATTTGTCCGACAACTCATGGGTTCGACTGCAAGCAGACTTACTGGCGAGTGCATAGGCCGATACAGCATGAAGTACTCAAAACCTTTTAGCAAGGAAAACTCCAGCTCATACTCTTCTGTTTCTAGATAAGCCCTCTTAGCACCATAGAAGCAGTCATCCAGATTGCCGCCTGAATAATCCAAACCTGATATCGACTTTTCGCCAACAGGAATCATTCGCTGATCTACAGATATTTGGTTTGTAAAGTCCGCTGAGAACCTAAATTTTTCTCCGACAAGAAAGTATGGGTGAAAACCTAGGCCAAATGGCGCATCGTCGCCTAGATTTTTTGCCGTTGCATCTAAGTGAAACTCGTCGTCTGTGATGGTGTATGTAACGAGCAAATCAACTGTAAATGGATAGCCGATGTCTTCCCCAAATGTATAGCCAAAGCTAATTTTTGATTCCGATTGCCCAACCACCTGGCATGTTCGATCGAATAGTAATCCGTGGTTAGCGTTACCTTGGGCATCAAGAATCGGGTGCTTGAGCTCTTTACCGCCAAAATAATAGGTACCCTGCGCTAGGCGATTAGGCCAAGGCGCAAGTAGCGAACCAAAAAACATCGAATCTGGCCGGCCAGCTGCCTGGTGTGAAATGAGTTGAGCGCCACCAAGAGACAGCTCAGTTAGGGCTGCTCCAACTGGAGAAATTACTGCCATACTGGTAGCGCTCGCGGTTTTCCGAGAGATACTCAGTTGCTCTTCAGGGTGCAAATTCGGCACCCAACAATGCTATTGAGTGAGTGGGTGAGAAGCTGAGTGAAAGCCAGAATTAGTGGCAAGCTCGCGGATGGAAGAGACATCTTCTATTTCGATGATGCTTCATCAAATCTCCCTCAACAGCGCAGGCAAGACACTCGCGACCTTCCTGGGCGTCCGCAAACCGCTCAGCTGAGGTTCGATCCCCTGACATCGGAGTGGATCACTGTCGCTTCACATAGACAGCAGCGAGCATTTCTTCCACCTGCGCATGCCTGTCCGCTCTGCCCGACCACACAAGACAACCTAAGCGAGTTGCCCGACTTATTTGATGTAGCGGTTTTTGAAAACAAAGGGCCTGCCTTTGGACCAGAGGCTTCGCCTATTGAACTTCCGAATGGACAGCGATTTGGTTTTGCAACAACTGCTTACGGAAGATGTGAAGTAGTTGTCTTTAGCCCAGAGCATGAAGGCAGCCTGGGTGGGATGAGTGTAGAAAGAATTCGCACAGTCATTGGCGCATGGATGGATAGAACCGCTGAGCTACAGCGACTGCCTGGAGTGGTGCAAGTTTTTCCATTTGAGAATCGAGGTGAAGAAATTGGAGTAACGCTTCATCATCCTCATGGTCAAATCTACGCCTACCCATTTGTTACTCCTACAACAAGAAAGCTTGTTCAAAGTGTTGATAGTTTTTCAGGTGACTTCTTTCAATCGGTTTTAGATTTTGAAAAAAGCGGCGAAAGAAAAGTTATCGAGTCGGATAATTTCTTAGCCTTTGTTCCTTTTGCTGCAAGATGGCCAGTAGAGCTTCACCTAATACCAAAAAGAAAAATAAGCGATTTAGCCCAGCTAATTGAATCTGAAGCCGACGAACTAGCTATTGTCTATAAGAAACTACTTCAGGCAGTGGATGGCCTGTATGAAACACCAACGCCCTACATCTCTGCCTGGCATCAAGCCCCAATGATTGAAAATCGTGAGCGAATCCGCCTCATGCTCCAGATAACTTCACCAAGACGAGCTGCAGATAAATTGAAATACCTTGCGGGATCAGAAAGTGCCATGGGAGCTTTCGTCGGTGACATCGCACCTGAGGAAACCGCGGGCAGATTGCGAGAGTTAGTCAGTGATTGATGAGGTAAAGGCTAAGTTTGCCAATCTCTATGACCATGCCCCGGACGGAGTCTGGTCCGCACCCGGAAGAGTCAACCTGATTGGTGAGCACACCGACTACAACAACGGGTTTGTTTTCCCCTTTGGAATTGATAGAAGAACTTGGGTAGCCCTTTCCTTACGAAGCGACCGCATTGCCCGTGTAGCTTCCACGTTCTCAACTGAAGTTTTCGAATACGAGTTATCCGAGATAAAGCCAGCCGAGCTGGACTGGGCCCTCTACCCTCTCGGCGTGGCTTGGGCTATGGCTGAACGATCTGGCAAGGGATTTGATGCCTTTTTCATCTCAGACGTTCCAATCGGAGCGGGTCTTTCATCATCTGCTGCAATTGAATGTTCGATTGCCACGGCCCTAAATGATGTTTGGCAATCCGGTTACACCAAACAGGAACTAGCGCTGATTGGTCAGAAGGCAGAGAACCAGGCGGTCGGTGCTCCGACTGGAATCATGGACCAAACAGCCTCCATGCTCGCCAAGGAAGACTGCGCCGTACTGATTGATTGCCAAAGTTTGCAAACCGAGCTTGTCGAGTTAGGTCTTTCAGATAAGGGTCTGGTGGTCGCAGTTATTGACACCAGAGTCGCTCATCGTCACTCCGACGGTGGTTACCGGGTGAGACGCGAAGCTTGTGAAAAGGGTGCATCAATCATGTCTGTGCGTTCACTTCGCGATCTGACAGCTGATGATCTAGGACGAGCACAGGAAGTTCTAGATGAACTTACTTTCAGGCGTTGCCGTCACGTGATTACGGAAAATCAAAGAGTGCTGGATGCGGTTGCTGCGCTGAAGGCCGGAAATCTAGTGAGCATGGGAGAGCTAATGCTCCAATCCCACGCCTCCATGCGAGATGACTTTGAAATCTCCATCCCAGAACTTGATCTAGCTGTTGAGACTGCTATGTCGATGGGCGCCACTGGAGCACGAATGACCGGTGGAGGTTTTGGTGGTGCGGCTATTGCCATAATTCAGGAATCTAAGCTTGATGATCTGAGGAACGAGTGCATGGAAGCCTTCAGTAGCCGAGGCTACATCGAGCCGAGCGTGTTTTCAGTCAAGCCAAGTGATGGCGCGCGACGCGACTATTGAGCAACTACCTTCACTCCGGCATCAACCATTTCATCAATTGCTGCCTCTGTAGATTGCGGATTTACTCCGGCTGTTAGCGAAGAAATAACTTTGACATTAAGCCCATGATTTACACAATCAAGCGCAGAGGCCCTGACGCAGTAATCAGTAGCAATTCCCACTACATCAACGGAATCAATCTCGAGCTCACTGATGACATCAGAAAAAGCTCTTGCTTGCTCATCTGTTCCATCGAAGATTGAGTAACCGTTAGCGGACTGGCCTTTTTTGATGTGAACATCAATCAACGAAGTATCGAGATTTGGATGGTACTCGGCTCCCTGACTCTCAGCTAAGCAGTGGAGGGGCCAGGTCTTCACAAAGTCTGGTTCAAGCCCATCGGCTGGAAAGTGGCCATCGTTGAGTTCACCAGGAGTATGCCAATCTCTTGAAGCAATGACGTAGTCGTAGTTCGACTGATTAGTTTTCAGATAATCAGTTATCTTCTTGGCAACGGCGGAACCGCCGGCACAGGCTAATGCTCCACCTTCGCAAAAGTCGTTTTGAACGTCAATAACCAAAAGGGCTTTAGGCATTAGTCATTCACCAGTGAGATTCCGCAACCATAGAAACCCATCACCAGCTCATCGAGAGCTTCCTGGTTAGCGATTGTCACATCCCCGAGGTTATAAGCGGTGAATATGAGTTTCGAACCGTCCTCTGGTGTGAGAAAACCGGCAAGGGTGTAACCAGTTCTAATCCAACCGGTTTTTGCAATCACCTTTCCAACTGCATCCTCAAAGCGATAGCTGAGCGAACCCGGAGTTCCGGAAACTGGCATTCCGTCAAAAATCACCTGGAAGTTTTTGTATCTTTGATCAATCTTCTGCAGAAGTTGATTCACGCTCGCGGGTGCAACTTGGTTGAACCTTGAGAGACCAGAGCCATCTTCCACTTTAAGGCCAGTTAGATCAATCCCCGTGCCACTCAGCGCTGCTCTGAAAGCTTGGCTCAATGAAGCAAATGATCCATCAAGTCCTAAATCAAGTGATACCAGACGAGCAATTGCCTCAGAAAGCGAGTTGTCACTGACGGTCAGCATGTAGTCAAGCCAGACCGAGAGCGGAGCTGATCTAACACTGGCAATTTCGATGGCATCAGCGGGGGCTTTGCCCTTGCTCAAGAATGCTCCGGCAGCTTTGGTGCCGAGCTCTTGCTTGAACCATTCACCAGCTCGTGCTACCGGATCTGTTGATCTGGCCGAGTCTTTGGAAGATGGATTATCCCTATCGCCATCAACCTGAAGGGCGGAAACGTAGGACATGTAGCCCTCAGTTAGTCCGCGCTTATCCCAGACGCTTTGATACTCCCCCTTTGATCCTCCGTAGAGAGTACTATCCAGCACAATCTGACTAAATGTTTGAGATTGCGACCAATTACCAATCTGGCGAGCGAGATCAGAAAGTTTTGGTGCGTTTCGATACACCGAATTTGCACCAGGCTTGGTTCTCGAAAGAGTCACATCGCCGGCTCCAACAAGATAAATAATTGAAGGATCTTTGGCATCGGCATAGACACGAGTTGTCACGCGATAGTCGGGACCGAGTGTCTCAAGCGCGGCGGCGGCTGTCAGTAGCTTCATCACTGAAGCCGCTCTCGCCGGAGTGGTGCTAGCTCTATCAAAAAGTACGGTTCCGCTGGTGGCATCAATAACTTGCGCCTGTAAATCTAAAATCAGCGGATTATCCTCAAGCTCCTTGACGGAGCATTTGATAACTTCCGGAGAGACGCTAACGCTCTCACTGACTGCAATCTCATCACTTTCGGTCGATAAATTGTCTTGAGCGACATTGGAATCAAGATTGTTTTCCTGCGCATCTGATCCCCCAAGTGGTCCGGCAAATAATGCCGCAAGAACCACCAGCCCTGTGACTAGGCCTCCAGAGACACCAAATAGAATTGGCTTGAGTTCAGAGAAAGATTTCACCAATGAAGCATAAACTCTCCATCGCCCTCGCACTGTCCTTAGGCATTTCGCTTCCAGCGAGCGCTCATGACGAAGTAATCGGACAGTCACCTGAACCTGGCGCAACAGTCCAAGCTGGCCAGCAGGAGATAGCCATTGAAATCAGTGGAACTCCCCTGACGCTAGAGGATGGCTCAGGAAACGAGATCTCAGTAACACTTCCTGATGGTAATTCCTTGTATTCAGGGTGTTTGGTCATAGACGGAAAAAGGGGATTTTTGCCGGTTGACCTTGATCAAGCAGGTGAATACAAAGTTAGTTGGCGAATGGTGTCATCAGATGGACACCCAATAAGTGGTGACTTCAGCTTCCAAGTTGAGAACACAAACGGCTATGTCGCAAACCCTGATTTTCAATATCCTGAATGTGCCTCAGAGCCGATGCTGATTTCTGAAGCTCCGCAGGATTTTTACTGGGTGCTGTGGCTATCGCTTGGTGTTGGAGCTGGAATTATTGTCTTTCTCCTTCGGCCGAAGAAACGCCCAAAGCAGAGCTAAAGCGGTCAGAACGACTCCCCCAGCGACAGTTTCAAAACCGATAGTTAGTCTTGCCCCAGCTGGTGCTGCAAAAAGCGAGTAGAGAACATCCAACGCAGTTGAATTCATCAAACCTGCAACCATAGATACAAGAGCGACACGTCCTATCCACCACTTAGTGTCAACTAACTTGCTGGATGACCAAACAATTAGTGCAGTCAGGGCGGTGCCAATCACCGTTCCGCCAATTGCAAGTTCAAAATTTGGATGGTAGAGATAGCTAATAGCTCCAGTGACTGCAACAACAATAAGCCAGTAAATCGGATTCAACATAGGTTATGCCAGCTTGCAGAATTCATTTAGTGGCTCGACTCGGCCAGCAACAACCATCTGACTTCCGACATTTAGAACTGTTTCAGGGAATGCTGGTGAATACTTGCCATCACCGCTTGTTACAGCGACCACTGTGACACCGTATGTTGAACGGATCTTTAATTCAGCAAGAGTTTGTCCATCAAAACTTGTAGGGACCTCGGTCTTCACCATCACGAAATCACTATCAATTGCCACGTAGTCGAGCGTCTCACCAGAAACCATGTGGGCTACTCGCTTACCCATCTCTGACTCGGGGAAAATCACATGGTGGCAGCCAAGCTGCTTGAGAATAATGCCGTGGGAAGT
>CAZMOF010000022.1:0-12121 GCA_964567905.1 uncultured Aquiluna sp.
CCATCCACTTTCGTACTGAGCCTTCGCTCAGAGCCTCGGCTACTCTAGCAGAGTAGGACTTAGGCGAGAAGAGGCAGTTTGGACAGCGCAGCCAGGGACATATCAGAGGTTCCAGCAGTAGAAATCATCAACACCGCAGCCGTTCACCTGATGAGCGCCGCGGCTGTCCAGTGCGGTCTCGCCGAGGATGCCCCGGCGGATTTAGATGAGGCCCGCAAACTAATCCATGCTCTAGCAGGGCTCGTGACAGCCGCTGCACCTGAAATCGGAGATCACCACGCAAGGCCGCTAAGGGACGGGCTCCGCTCACTCCAACTCGCCTTCAGAGAAGCCTCTGTTATCCCAGATCCCCCCGGTCAAGGCCCAGGTGAGAAATTCACTGGACCAGTTAGCTAGGGATCACCTTCAAAGAAACCGAATCAACCAGCTGCAAAAACTCTTCAGACTGAAGCGATTGCGAGAACTGTTGTAGCAAATCACTTAGCTGAGACGAATTCAGACCAGCTTTGACTGTTAGCTGAATCATGAGCTCGGCCTGTCGCAATGTACCCGCAGGGTCTGCGTCCACCAATCCAAAGTTTTCTATTTGCTCCAACTTTGATCTGGCAATTTCAACCAAGGCCAAAACCCGTGAGTTTTTATGTGGCGGCATCCATGGCACCTGTTGGGCCAAAGCTGCCAAGAAAGGTCTTCTCAGAGCTATGGAATCGGTCCCTGGATTCAAAACCACGCGAGTGTGACCCTCAGCTATCGCCGCCAGTGCCACTCGACTGGTCTCAATCGGAACTGGGCGTGCATCGCCTTTCCAGATTCTCATGTGGCCTACAGAGGTAAAGGCAGGAATGGCCGACTGACCATCTGGAGTTGCCACAGCAACAATCGAAAGCTCAGCGCTTTTATCGACAACTTTTCCGTGGGTGCCTAATTCCGATTCTCCAAGCTGCGCCAGCAGGGGAATTAGAACTCTTGAGTTGAGCAGTGCTTCGTGCAATTTTTCTAGAGAAAAATTTTCTTTATCCAGTGCTTTGGCGACGATTTCCGGAGTTGAGCCATCATCATCCGCAAAACTATTCGCACTGAACTGCCGTCCTTCCCAAGGAACACCAGCGGAATCATGAAATTTATCCATTGGCAATTGCGAGCGCCTGCTGAAGCGTGAACTTTCTTGCGTATAGCGCTTTACCAAGAATTGCACCCTCTAGACCTAGGTGCACAAGCTCGTGCAAGTTTTCGATATCAGAAAGGGATGAAATACCTCCCGATGCCACAACTGGCTTAGCCGTTCGCTGCATAACTGACTTCAGTAGTTCCAGGTTTGGACCCTTGAGGGTCCCGTCTTTCGTAACGTCGGTCACCACATACCTGGCACAACCGGCATCTTCGAGCCTGGCAAGTACTTCGAAAAGTTCCCCGCTCTCCTTGGTCCAACCGCGGGCGGCGAGAGTGGTTCCTCTGACATCAAGCCCTACTGCAATCTTGTCCCCGAATCGGGTAATAACTTTCGCCGTCCACTGCGGATCTTCAAGTGCGGCCGTGCCCAGATTTACCCGAGTTGCTCCCAGTTCGATGGCAGCTTCCAGTGAGGCGTCGTCTCTAATTCCGCCAGATAGCTCAATCTTGGTTTTTCCAGCCAAAGAGATAACTTCGGAAATTACTTCC
This sequence comes from uncultured Aquiluna sp., assembly GCA_964567905.1. Taxonomy (GTDB): domain Bacteria; phylum Actinomycetota; class Actinomycetes; order Actinomycetales; family Microbacteriaceae; genus Aquiluna. The sequence continues at coordinate 1,660 of CAZMOF010000022.1, forward strand.
TTATTTGAACCACGTCCAAACGCTGCATCAAGATCCACCAGGTGAATCCATTCAGCGCCAGCGTCAATCCAGTCTTGAGCCGCTTTAGCGGGATGACCAAATGACTCTTCGCTTCCTGCCTCACCTTGAGTAAGGCGAACGGCCATGCCGGAAGCGACATCGACGGCAGGAAGCAGTTCTAATTTCATGATTTACCTACAGCGTCCCAATCCAATTACTAATCAGCTTCAGACCAGCCTGGCCTGATTTCTCAGGGTGAAATTGTGTAGCTGACAGTGGGCCATTCTCAACTGCCGCTAAGAATTGCTCGCCATGAGTGGCGTAAGCAAGCTTGGCGCTTTTGAACGGAGGACGAATCTCCAGTAGCCATGATTTAGTCGCATAAGAGTGAACAAAGTAAAAGCGCTCTCTCTCAAGACCTGCAAACAGCTGGCTAGTAGCATCCGATTCAACTTCCGTCCAACCAATGTGAGGAAGAATCGGAGCCTTGAGTTTTTCAACCGTTCCTGGCCATTGGGCAAATCCGTCTGATCCTTGATTCTCTTCCCCACGCTCAAAAAGAACCTGCATGCCAACGCATATGCCAAGCACCGGTTTTCCTGCCACAAGGCGTGAGTCGATGATGGGGCCAGCATCGATTGCATTAAGTTTTTCCATCACAGCAGCAAACGCTCCGACACCCGGGATCACGAGCCCATCAGCCTCAAGCAGCTCTTTCCTGCTGGCAGTGAGAATAACTTCAGCCCCAGATGCCTGCAGGGCTTTGGCCGCCGAGTGGACATTGCCGCTGCCGTAATCCAGCAGGGCAACTTTTTTTGTCAAAGGCTTCCCTTGGTGGATGGGATTCCCTGAACACGAGAATCCTTCTCAATGGCTTTTCTCAAAGCCCTGGCAAATGCCTTGAATTGTGCCTCGGCGATGTGGTGCGCATCACGACCTGCGAGGACATTGATGTGCAGGGTAATTGCTGCGTTGTGCGCAATTGATTCAAAGACGTGACGGACCAGAGAGCCCGTGAAGTGCCCGCCGATTAGGTGATACTCGAAACCCTGCGGCTCCCCAGTGTGAACCAAATAGCCCCTGCCTGAGATATCAACTGCTGCTCGAGCTAGCGCCTCATCAAGCGGAACAAGGGCATCACCAAAGCGATTGATTCCGCTTCGATCCCCTAGAGCCTGCTTGAGCGCCTGACCAAAAACAATGGCAACATCCTCCACCGTGTGGTGGGCATCAATGTCCGTGTCGCCTTTGGCCGAGATCTTCAGGTCAATCAAAGCGTGCTTACTAAGTGCCGTCAGCAGGTGGTTATAGAAGGGAACGGTAGTTTCGATTTCCGATACGCCAGTACCATCCAGGTTCAGCTCAAGCTCAACACTCGACTCACTGGTCTTGCGAGTTAGCTTGGCAATGCGCATTTAGGTGCCTTCTTTGGGGATTGGTTAGAAGTCTAACCAAGAACCAGCGCTAACTCAGCAAGCAATTTTGTGGTCTCGGCTTCGGTACCGGCAGTGATTCTTAGCGTCTTAGGGATGCCGACATTTCTAACCAGTACCCCACGAGCCAGAAGTTTCTCAAAAACTTCCTCTGGATTTTCAAATCCCCCAACAAGCACAAAGTTGGCATCGGACGGGTAGGGATGAAGTCCCCAACCAGCAGTTGCCTCAACTATGCGATCGCGCTGCTGCTTGATTTTCTCTACATTTTTCAGAAGCTCAGCGCTGTGGTCTAGGGCAGCTAGGGCGGCCGCTTGAGTGAGGGCAGATAAGTGATACGGAAGTCGCACTATTCGCATGGCGTCAACTACACCCTCGCTCGCAGCGAGATAACCAAGCCGAGCCCCAGCAAATGCAAAAGCCTTACTCATGGTCCGAGACACGACTAGGCGATCTCTGCCCTCTAGAAGGGACAGCGCGGAGGGGTTATCAGAAAACTCCGCATATGCCTCGTCAACAATGACAATTCCGTCAGTCGCCTCGTAAGCCCTCGCGATTAGGTCGAGCCCGAGTGCAGTGCCGGTTGGATTGTTCGGAGAGCAAAAGATAGTGATGTTGGGCTTGCGCTCCAAAATGGCTCCAACGACGCTGTCTGCATTAAGGGTGAAATCTGAAGTGCGAGGCGCTTCGAAATAGCTGGTCAGCGTAATTCGAGCAATGTTTGGATACATCGAATAAGTGGGTCCAAAGCTCAGAGCATTTCTTCCCGGTCCACCAAACGCCGTGAACAGTTGCTGCAAGATTTCATTCGATCCATTGGCAGCCCAGACCTGATTGGTTGAAAGATTGTGACCGAGAAAACCCGCAAGCTTCGAGCGAAGCTCTATGAATTCTCTATCGGGGTAACGGTTTAGAGTAACTGTGGCTCTTGCCAAATTCTCAACGATTGATAGAGCAACTTTTTCCGGAATGCCATGAGTGTTCTCGTTGACATTTAACGAAATGGGAACGTCGAGCTGCGGAGCACCATAAGGCTTTTGACCTCGTAGGTCATCCCTAATTGGTAGGTGCTCTAGATTGCTCACCCCTAAATGCTAGGGCTACTAGGGAAGCGCAATCTGTTGACCAGGGGTCAGCTCGGAGGAAGTAAGTGCGTTTATTGTGACAACCTGGGCAATCCAATCTCTTGGATCTCCCTCGGCGTGCTGCTGAGCGAGTGACCAAAGGGTGTCACCTTGGCCCACCGTCAGGTACTGAAGTGCCGCTGGGTCAGTTGATGTTGCTACCGAACCCGACATGCCAGCAAGGCTAAGTCCCGTGGCTAGTGCCACAACAGCCAGCGCGCGGAAGAGTCGACCGGGGTTTGTCAGCCGGTATTGGCCTACTTTCAGCATTTTGGTCCTCCCTGTCCGAATCTTTATTTCGAACACTTGTTCTAAGTATAGATTTCCCAGCCATTTTGGCAAGGATTTCTGCACTATTTCTGAGTTTTTTCGAAAATGTGTTTGGAAATTCCATGTTTTCCGAATACAGTTTCGATAGCTAGATACAACCACTAGCCACCGACATTTATGGAGGCAGCCATGGAAAAAGGCCTAACAGCCGTCCAAAGCCGGATTTTGGACGTTATCCGAGAGTCCATGCAGGAGCGCAATTACGCACCAAGCATGCGAGAGATTGGTGAGGCCGTCGGTCTGTCGTCCACAGCCAGCGTGTCGCACCAATTGAACAAACTGGAACTACTGGGGTACCTGTCTAGGGATCCCAGAAGACCCAGAACTATCGACTTAATCGGCGAGGAAGACTCGGCCGATATCCCCCGCCCAGACACCGCTTTTGTTCCACTAGTTGGCCGGATTGCTGCAGGTATTCCAATAACTGCCGAGCAAAACGTGGAGGAGATTTTCTCACTCCCACGCCAACTGGTGGGGCAAGGCGAGCTCTTCTTGCTCAAGGTAGTCGGTGACTCAATGATTGATGCAGCCATCTGCGACGGTGACTGGGTTGTCGTAAGACAGCAGCAGACCGCTGACAATGGAGACATCGTGGCTGCGCTGATCGAAGAAGAAGCAACCGTAAAGACCTTCAAACAGCGTGACGGTCACACCTGGCTGTTGCCAAGAAACAGTGCGTTCGAACCAATCCTTGGCGACCACGCTGTGATTCTTGGAAAAGTTGTTGCGGTACTTAGATCTGTTTAACGTCGTTTAGCTCGGCTGCCAGTTCAGCAGACACCATCGCATGCAACCTAGTTCCCTGCTCAACGTATTCGGTTTCCAGCACCTTGCCGCTAAGGTGGGCTCGAGAAACTAAGTCACCTCTTGAGTATGGAACAACCCCGTGAAATTCAACCTCAGGTTTTGGTAGTAACTCAGCAATGCGATCTTCTAACTCAGCAATTCCTTGGCCTGAGCGAGACGAAATCATCAGGGCACCCGGGACTAGACCACGTAGCTCCACTTGTCTCTGCTCATCAATCAGATCAACTTTGTTGAAAACCAACAATTCCGCAATCGCACCAGCTCCAGCATCAGCCATTACTTCCCTGACGGTGGCGATTTGGCCTAAGGGGTCTGCGTCCGTCGCGTCAACAACGTGAATCACTAGATCGCTGGCAGATATTTCTTCAAGTGTTGAGCGAAAAGCCTCCACCAACTGATGGGGAAGATTTCTGACAAATCCAACTGTGTCTGAGATTGTGTATTGCCTACCATCCGGCGTCTCGTGTCTTCTAACGGTTGGATCAAGCGTTGCAAAAAGAGCATTTTCGACCAGGACGCCAGCTCTTGTCAGACGATTCAGCAATGATGACTTACCTGCATTTGTGTAACCCGCAATTGCTACCTGGGCGATTCTCGACTTTTCACGCTTAGCTCGTTTTGTATCTCGAGCCATCTTCATGGCAGCGATGTCCTTACGCAGTTTCGCCATCTTTGTGTTGATTCGTCTGCGGTCTAGCTCAATCTTTGTTTCACCAGGACCACGAGATCCAATACCTACGCCACCGGCAGCCTGTCCTCCGGCCTGGCGCGACATGGACTCTCCCCAACCGCGGAGCCTTGGTAGCAGATACTCAAGCTGCGCTAGTTCAACCTGTGCCTTACCCTCTTTGCTCTTGGCATGCTGAGCAAAAATGTCCAGGATGATTGCGGTTCGGTCTATGACCTTTATCTTGACAACATCTTCCAAAGCCCTTCTCTGAGAGGGCGATAGTTCGGTGTTCGCGATAACCGTGTCGGCCTTCAGCTCTTTAGCGAGGCTTCTAAGCTCCTCAGCCTTACCCTTTCCAAAGTAGGTCGCCGGATCAGGCATTGCCTTGCGCTGCAGCACTCCGGCCAGAACAACAGCTCCCGCTGTTTGCGCCAAAGCAGCAAGTTCCCTAAGCGAGTTTTCAGCCTCTGTGACAGTGCCCTGTCCCCAGACCCCGATGAGGATTACTCTCTCTATTCTGAGTTTTCGATATTCAACCTCGGAGATGTCCTCGAGCTCAGTCGAAAGTCCGGGCACTCTGCGGAGAGATTCGCGCTCTTCTAGTTCTAACTGGTCGCCGTCAAAGTCACTGGGGGCGCTAGCTCCGCGTCGCAATATTCGCTGAAGCGTGGTCTCGTTTTCCATCTGTATAAAGACTATGCCTAGGTAGATTGGTGTGGTGAGCAAAGAGCACTATTTTTCTCAGGAGCCAGCTGGCCAAAGAAAACTCAAGCAGGTCAGCTTTGTCGTAGGCGGAAGAGAAGTTACCGCCCAGGCTTCATCTGGAACCTTTAGTAGCTCAGGACTAGATAAGGGAACTAAAGTCCTCCTCTCGCTATCAAGTGATTTTCCGCAAAGTGGAGACGTTCTGGACCTTGGCTGTGGCTGGGGTCCCATTGCCCTTTCCATCGCCACGCTTTCTCCAAGTGCCAACCTCTGGGCTATCGATGTAAACACTCGAAGCGTTGAGCTGACTAGGCAAAATTCCGAAGCACTGGGACTAAAAAATCTGACAGCCGTATTGGCAGATGAACTGCCAGATAATCTTCGTTTTCAAGAGATCTGGTCTAATCCCCCTATTCGAATAGGCAAATCAGAACTGCATGCCCTGCTAGAGAGATATCTTTCTAGGTTGCTACCAGGAGGTCGGGCAATGCTGGTGGTTCAAAAACAGCTCGGCGCTGAAAGTCTTATGAAATGGCTCAGCGAACAATTCGTTGGCCATCAGGTAAAGAAGTTTCACACAGACAAGGGTTACTGGGTGATAGAGGTTATTCGCCCCACTGACCAGTAAAACTCAGAACTGCGTTACCGCTGATGGCAACGTGCTCACCATCTTCAGTCGCAAACATCTTCACCGCCAACTCTCCCCCAGGAACATTCACTCGCCAATTGTTTTGTGTCCCGCCAGCCCAGTGGCGAATTGCTATGGCTGAGGCTGCGACTCCCGTCCCGCAGCTAAGTGTCTCCCCTACTCCACGTTCATGAACGCGCATGGTTAGAGATGCAACTCCCTCCTCAACCAGCGGATCTCCTGGCACTACAAATTCAACATTGGCTCCAGAGTCTGAAATCGGGTCCAGGCTTGGTGCACGATGTAGATCTAAATTTTCAAGCTCATCCAAATCAGCCAGGGCGACAACCACGTGAGGATTACCTAGATCGACGTGAAGACCAGGTCTCGCTACCTGGAGTCCCTGTGCCCTAACCAGAACTTCTTCTTCCGAAATCTTCCACGGACCCAGGTCAACTGCAAAACCTGTTGCGGTCTGTGTCAGGTCTTTAATGCCAGCACGAGTTGCAACTGGAAGAGTGCTGCCTTGAGGAATGTCAGCGAGTGAGTGCTCTAGCAAATACCTGGCAAACACCCTGATCCCATTGCCGCACATCTCAGCCTTTGAGCCATCCCTATTTCGGTAGTCCATGAACCACTTAGCCTCAGGTTCCTCCGAAAGAAGAGACTCCACCTCACTACCTTTGGTCGGACGAACAACAATCAGACCATCCGCCCCAATTCCAAAGTTGCGATCACAAATCTTGCGAATCTCAGCTTCACTTAGATCAAGTTGTCCAACCCTGTCTAGAACCAGAACAAAGTCATTGCCTGTGCCATGACCCTTGGTGAATTGGATTGCCATCGCTACAGCCTAACTAGCTCAAGAGCCCTAGCCACCAGGTTAGGTTCATCCTTGAGCCAGTGAATTCGCTTATCCCTTCTAAACCAAGTGCCTTGCTTCTTGGCATAGCGGTTAGTCAGGAAGATAATTTCAGCCTTTGCCTGATCCTCTGTGAGTAGTCCATCGAGATAGTCAATTACCTGCTTGTAGCCAATTGCAACCCGAGCCGTACGAGACAGCTCACCCTTGATTAGCTCTCTAACTTCATCAACCAGGCCTTGCTGCCACATGTTTGCAACTCGAAGCTCGATTCGCCGGGCTAGCTCAGCTCGAGGAATATCAATTGCTATCTGTATCGTTGGTCTTCGATAGGTCGGCTCTGGAAGCGAGGCTGCGTAGGGCTTTCCACTCAGTTTGATTACCTCGAGTGCTCGAATCACCCTTCGGCGGTTCGTGGCTGGAATTTTTTCTGCGGCAGTGGGATCTAGTTCTCTAAGTCTTTGGTGCATATCGAGTGCACCAATTTGCTCACCTAGCTGCTCAAGTTCTTGTCGTAAATCCGGATCAGTTGGGGCAAAGGTAAGTTCATCGAGTGCTGAAGCAAGGTACAAGGTGCTACCGCCAACAACTATTGGTTGCTTTCCTCTCGAAACTACATCTTCTACCGCTGTATCAAACAGCTCGCGGTATTCAACGGCTGTCAGCTCCTGAGATGGTTCAATAACTGAAAGCAAATGGTGTCTCACGCCTTTTTGCTCAGCTTGAGAAAGCTTGGCCGTTCCAACATCCATCCCGCGATAAAGCTGCATGGCATCGGCATTGATGACCTCGGCCTCTCCCAGTGACTTCGCAAGGTCAATCGCCAACGAGGACTTGCCGGACGCGGTTGCCCCGACAATTGCGATCAACTTAGTCACGCTTTACTCGAATGGGAATTCCGAGCTGAACCTTGCCATCTGAGCAAGACTGCGCTTGAGAGCGATCAAAGGCATCTCCTCCGGCCGTGCGGCGCAGCTGGTAGACAGAGCTCTCTAGAGCGTCAGCCACTAGGAAATAGGGGGCAGCGCGACTGATCTGAACCCTCACCAAATCACCTGGCCTTGGCTCATCTTGGCCGGCGGGAACCTCAAAGTGAACTAACCGATTATCTTTGGCTCTTCCAGATCTGCGGTTAGTGTTCTCGTCTTTTCGTCCCTCGCCACTTGCCACCAAAACCTCAACCTCGCGGCCAATCAGTTTTTGATTCTCCTGCCAAGCGACTTCATTGACTGTCTCGAGCAGTCGTTCGTAGCGCTCCTGGACAACTTCCTTGGGAAGTTGGTCTGGCATATCAGCGGCAGGGGTTCCTGGTCGCTTTGAATACTGGAAGGTGTAGGCCATGGCAAAGCGAGAGAGCTTTGCAATCTCTAAAGTCTGTTGGAAATCCTCTTCCGTCTCACCCGGGAAGCCAACAATGATGTCGGTGGTGATTGCGGCATCTGGAATTCGGTTTCTAACCGTTTCTAGAATTCCCAAGTACCGCTCAGCGCGATAGCTGCGCTTCATTGCCTTGAGAATTCGATCAGATCCAGACTGTAGCGGCATGTGAAGCTGCGGCATGACATTTTTTGTCTCCGCCATCGCATCAATCACGTCATCGGTGAAGGCAGCTGGATGTGGGGATGTGAACCTCACTCGCTCTAGGCCCTCAATCTCCCCGCAAGCTCGCAGCAGCTTGGCGAACGCTCCCCTGTCACCAAATTCAACCCCGTAGGTGTTGACGTTTTGTCCAAGCAGAGTCACCTCAATAACGCCATCGTCAACCAGTGCCTTTACTTCGGAAAGTATCTCGCCAGGTCTGCGATCTTTTTCTTTGCCTCGCAAAGAGGGAACTATGCAGAAGGTGCAGGTGTTGTTGCAACCTACCGAGATCGACACCCAGCCCGCATAGGCGTTCTCACGTTTGGCAGGAAGAGTCGAAGGAAAAACCTCCAGGGACTCGAGAATTTCAATCTGGGCTTCACGGTTGTGTCTGGCACGCTCAAGCAGAGTAGGTAGAGAGCCCATATTGTGAGTTCCAAAAACGACATCAACCCAAGGTGCTTTCTTCAGAATCGTGCTCTGATCCTTCTGAGCCAGACAGCCACCAACTGCAATCTGGAACTGAGGATTCTCCTCCTTGCGCGAAAGCATGGTGCCCAGATTCCCGTAAAGCTTGTTGTCCGCGTTCTCCCTGACCGCACAGGTGTTGAAGACAACTAAATCAGGATTGCCATCGCTATTAGCGACATAGCCGGCTGATTCGAGTAGGCCAGAAATCCGTTCACTGTCGTGAACGTTCATTTGGCAGCCGTAGGTTCGGACTTCGTAGGTTAGAGACATTGCAAGGGGATTTTACCCCTGGCGCTCAACTAACCGCACTGCTTGGCTAACTAGCGCTCCCGGGAATCCCCGCCTCAGCAGGTATCCGCTTAGCCGGCGCTGACGCACCTCCGACTCCAGCCCCGCTAAACGCTCAGCTCTGCGCTTTGCCAATTCCATAACCTGCTGCCGCTGGTCCTCAAGTGAAACCTCGGAGCAAACGCTCTCAATAATGTGATCAGCAATGCCCTTTTGCCGAAGCTCACGCGATATCAGTCGAACGGCTTTGCCTCTGGCCAGTCGCGATGATAGATAACCCTTAGCGAAAGAAAGATCATCTATCAAACCAGCTGATACAAAATCAGAGATGGCGGAATCAATCAGAGCCTGCGGGATTTCTCGCTTGAGCAAGACTTCTCGAAGTTGACTCTCGGTCTTAGCCGATCGGGTCAATTGATGAAGCAGGATATTCTTTGCTCTTTTTTCGAGCTTTTCCTCGCTAGGCATCGTTAGCGGCTTTAGCCACCTTCGGCTTAGTCTCTGCCTTTTCGCTAGCGTTCTCCGCTGGCAAATCGGCTACTGCCCTGGGGACTCCAATACCGAGCTTGATTTTGATTTTCTGCTCGATTGTGTCTGCCACCGCTGGGTTTTCCTTTAGGTACTTGCGGGAGTTCTCTTTACCCTGACCTAGCTGCTCGCCTTCGTAGGTATACCAGGCACCAGATTTCTTGACGATGTCCTGCTCAACACCAAAGTCGATCAAACCGCCTTCGCGAGAGATTCCTTCGCCGAAGAGAATGTCAAACTCTGCCTGACGGAAAGGAGCAGCAAGTTTGTTCTTGACGACCTTTACGCGAGCTCGGTTACCAACAGAATCCTGTCCATCCTTGAGAGTTTCGATTCTTCTGATATCAAGTCGCACCGAGGCGTAGAACTTCAGAGCCTTTCCACCAGCGGTGGTTTCAGGTGAACCGAAGAACACACCAATCTTTTCGCGCAACTGGTTGATGAAAATCGCGGTGGTCTTTGTTTGACTCAGCGCACCGGTTAGTTTTCTCAGCGCCTGTGACATCAGCCTTGCCTGAAGACCAACGTGGGCATCGCCCATCTCACCTTCGATTTCTGCTCTTGGCACCAAGGCAGCAACAGAGTCAATAACAATCACATCGATTGAGCCGGAGCGAATTAACATGTCGGCGATTTCTAGGGCCTGCTCACCCGTGTCTGGTTGGCTAACCAGCAGCTCATCAATGTTGACACCCAGCTTCTGGGCATACTCCGGATCTAGTGCGTGCTCGGCATCGATGAATGCGGCAACACCACCGGCACGCTGAGCATTGGCGATTGCGTGCAGGGCAATGGTTGTCTTTCCAGAGGATTCAGGTCCGTAGACCTCAACAATTCGTCCACGGGGCAATCCACCAATACCAAGGGCTACATCCAGGGCAATCGAACCAGTGGGGATCGACTCAATCGGTGCTCGTTCTTCGCTGCCCAGTTTCATTACTGAGCCTTTTCCGAACTGACGGTCAATCTGTGCCAGGGCGGTTTCTAGTGCCTTTTCGCGCTCTGCTGATGTGGGCATTGCATCCTCTTTTCTTC
>CAZMOF010000023.1:0-8263 GCA_964567905.1 uncultured Aquiluna sp.
GACTCAACTTGGGTCAAAAAGCTTCAAAAATAGGAGAAATAGATGGGTAGAGCAGTAGGAATCGACCTAGGAACCACCAACAGCGCGGTAACCGTGCTGGAGGCAGGGGAACCGAAGGTTATAGCTAACGCAGAGGGCTTTAGGACCACCCCCTCGGTGGTTGCCTTCACCAAGGATGGCAACATCCTGGTCGGCGAGACCGCCAAGCGACAGGCCGTGACCAACGTCGATCGCACCGTTTCCTCAGTCAAGCGCCACATGGGCACCTCTTGGAAGTTCAAGGTCGATGACAAGGAATACACCCCGCAGGAGATCTCAGCTCGCATTCTGATGAAGCTCAAGCGCGACGCCGAGACTTATCTTGGCGAGAGCGTGACTGACGCCGTCATCACAGTTCCCGCCTACTTCAATGATGCTGAGCGTCAAGCAACGAAAGAAGCCGGCGAGATTGCTGGACTAAATGTTCTAAGAATCATTAACGAGCCAACCGCTGCCGCACTTGCCTACGGACTCGATAAAGGAAAAGAAGACGAACTAATTTTGGTGTTCGACCTTGGTGGTGGAACATTCGACGTTTCGCTTCTGGAAGTTGGTAAGGACGATGAGTTCTCGACTATTCAGGTTCGTGCAACATCTGGAGACAACAGGCTCGGTGGAGATGACTGGGATCAGCGTGTAGTTGATCACCTAGTAAAGAAATTTAAGGAAACCTCTGGTGTTGATGTTTCCAAAGACAAGATTGCTCTGCAGAGACTAAAGGAAGCAGCTGAGCAGGCAAAGAAAGAATTGAGCCAAGCAACCACCACACAGGTGCAGCTTCCATATCTTTCTCTAACTGAGAATGGTCCTGCAAACCTTGATGAGTCTTTGACTCGTGCACAATTTGAATCGCTGACTGCTGATCTTCTGGAAAGAACCCGCAAGCCATTCGAAGACGTCATTCGCGAAGCAGGCATCAAAGTTTCTGATATTCACCACGTAGTTTTGGTTGGTGGATCAACACGCATGCCGGCAGTAACTGAACTTGTTAAGAAGCTCACTGGTGGCAAAGAACCAAACAAGGGTGTTAACCCTGATGAGGTTGTATCCGTTGGAGCTGCTCTGCAGGCCGGTGTCATCAAGGGTGAGCGTAAAGACGTTCTACTGATAGATGTCACACCGCTGTCTTTGGGAATTGAAACCAAGGGCGGAATTATGACCAAGCTGATTGAACGCAACACTGCGATTCCAACCAAGAGAAGCGAAACCTTCACCACAGCTGACGACAACCAGCCTTCGGTTTCCATTCAGGTTTTCCAGGGGGAGCGCGAATTCACTCGCGACAACAAGAGCCTTGGAAACTTTGAACTCACCGGCATTGCCCCAGCTCCTCGCGGTATCCCGCAAATCGAGGTCACCTTTGACATCGATGCCAATGGAATCGTCCACGTTTCCGCCAAGGACAAGGGCACCGGCAAGGAGCAGTCCATGACCATCACCGGCGGATCCTCACTATCTGAAGAGGAAATCGAACGCATGGTCAAGGACGCCGAGGCACACGCTGCTGAAGACAAGAAGCGTCGCGAAGAGGCTGAGGTTAGAAACGCTGCCGAGCAGCTTGCCTACTCAACAGAGAAACTCATCAAGGACAACGAGGACAAACTTCCGGAAGAAACTAAAAAGGAAGTTCAGGAAGATGTCGATGCTTTGAAGAGTGCTCTGAACGGAGACGATGTTGAGAAGGTTAAGTCAGCTCAAGAAAAACTAATCACCTCATCGCAGAAGCTCGGCGAAGCAATTTACTCCGCTAAGTCTGAAGAGCCACAAGCTGAAAGCACTTCTTCGAATGAAGACGTGGTTGACGCTGAGGTTGTTGATGAAGACGACGAGGACAAGAAGTAATGCAGGAAGAGTCCGATAAGCCAGCTGAGGAAGTGGTTCAAGAACCGCAACCCCCAGATGAAGCGGTTGATGAAATTGATCGCGAGCTAGAAATCTTTCAAGATCTCCAGCGCCTTCAAGCTGACTTTGTCAACTACAAGGCGAGAGTGGAGAGAGACCGCGGGCTTGAAAGACAAATAGCGGTGGCTGATACCCTTCGTGCATTTCTTCCAGCGCTTGATGATTTAGACAGAGCTTCGGCTCACGGCGATCTTCAAGAGGGAACACCAATGGCAGCAGTTGCTCAAAAATTACGCGCTGCAGGGGAGAAGCTTGGCCTAGTTGCTTTTGGTGAAAAGGGAGAGCTGTTTGATCCTGAAATCCATGAAGCACTGGTCAAGAACGTTTCCGAAACTGTGAGCGCACCAACCATTGCAGATGTAATCGAACGAGGCTACAAACTCGGCGACAGACTGGTGAGACCAGCCAAGGTCGCGGTGTTTGTCTCGGAGTAGAGGAGATTCCGTGGCATCGCAAGACTGGCTCGAAAAAGACTTCTACAAGATTCTGGGTGTGAGTAAAGATGTCTCGCAGGCAGAGCTAAAGAAGGCCTACAGAAAACTGGCTAAGGACAATCACCCTGATTTGCATCCGGGTGACGCTAAAGCCGAGGCCCGCTTCAAGGACATCTCGGAGGCCTACGACGTCCTGTCTGACACCGAGCAGCGCAAGGAATATGACGCTATTCGGGCCATGGGAGGCGGCGCCCGCTTCACAGCAGGAGGCCAGGGCGGCTTCGAGGATGTCTTTTCGAATCTTTTCGGTGGGGGATTCCCGCAGGGTGGCTTCCCAGGAGGCTTTGGCGGATTTGGTGGTTTTGGACCGCAGCCTGGCCAAGATCTTCTAACTACGGCGAGCGTGAATTTCATTGACTCAATCCATGGCACAACCGTAAAACTCAACATTCGCGGGGAGAGCGTCAGCGTCAAAGTTCCCGCTGGCATCAAAGATGCTCAGAAGCTAAAGGTAAGAGGGAAGGGTCAGCCATCTCCCAATGGCGGTCCAGCCGGCGACTTAGTGGTAACTATCAAGGTCAAGCCACATCCAATTTTCACCAGGGACGGCAATGACGTTCGCGTAACTGTTCCAGTGACATTTACTGAAGCTGCACTTGGCGCAACCATTCAAGTTCCAGTCCTAGGCGAGTCACCGGTGAAACTAAAAGTTGCACCAGGCACACCTAGCGGTAGAACTCTGCGCGTCAAGGGCAAAGGTGTTCAGTATGGAAACAAGCAGGGTGATCTGCTTGCAACTTTAGAGGTTGTTGTTCCAGCACATCTTTCTGGCAAAGCAAAAGAACTACTTGAAAAATTTGAAGGCGAATTACCCGAGGAAGATCCGAGAGCTGATCTTCTGAGCAAAGCAGGACTTCTCTAGGAGGTGAAGAATGCGGATTGATGAAAATACACCACTGTTTGTGATCTCGGTTGCAGCCGAACTGTGTGGCATGCATCCGCAAACTCTTCGCCAATACGACCGCATGGGACTTGTTTCACCAACCAGAACTGAAGGTCGCTCCCGTCGCTACACCATGCAGGATGTGGCCAAGCTCAGGGAAGTTGCAAGACTTAGCGCAGAGGGTGTTTCGCTTGAAGGCATCAGGCGTGTACTGGAACTAGTTAATGAAAATGTCCAGCTGCAAAGTCGCGTCAGAGATTTAGAAAGAGAGTTAGCCGATCAGCTAATGAAGCAACCGGGAAGCCGAGTATTTGCAGCGGGCGAGCAGGGCGTCATTCGACTGAACCCTGGTGAGCGACCAGCAAAAAGCGGCTCGGTTGTGCTCTGGAGGAGAAGGTAATGAACCAGCAACCACAGCAGGAACAAGTGAAAGCCCTAGAGGCTTTCGGCATTGACCTGACTGCTCAAGCGAGAGCGGGAAAGCTCGATCCAGTTATTGGTCGCGATGCCGAGATTCGAAGAGTCAGCCAGGTGCTCTCCCGCAGAACCAAGAACAACCCAGTGCTAATTGGTGAACCAGGCGTTGGTAAAACTGCTGTGGTCGAAGGTCTTGCTCAGCGCATCGTTGCGGGCGATGTGCCCGAGAGTCTTAAAGGAAAGACGCTTATCTCTTTGGATTTAGGTGCGATGGTTGCCGGCAGCAAGTTCCGTGGCGAATTCGAGGAAAGACTCAAGGCTGTGCTGAAAGAAATTCAGGATGCTGAGGGCAAAGTAATTACCTTCATCGACGAGCTGCACACTCTGGTTGGTGCCGGAGCTGCAGATGGATCGATGGATGCGTCAAACATGCTTAAGCCAATGCTTGCCAGAGGAGAACTGAGACTAATTGGTGCCACCACACTCGATGAGTATCGTGAGCGCATTGAAAAAGACAGTGCATTAGAAAGACGTTTCCAGCAAGTCTTTGTCGGAGAACCAAGTGTTGAAGACACCGTTGCTATCTTGCGAGGACTCAAAGAAAGATACGAGGCGCACCACAAAGTAACCATTGCCGACAGCGCACTGGTAGCAGCAGCGCAGCTTTCGAACCGCTACATCACGGGACGTCAACTACCAGACAAGGCAATCGATCTGGTGGACGAAGCAGCCTCCAGATTGCGCATGGAGATTGACTCAGCCCCGGTAGAAATTGACGAACTGAGAAGATCAGTAGATCGCTTGAAGCTAGAAGAACTTGCTCTGAAGAAGGAAAAGGACGATGCCTCGAAGCAGAGACTAGAAAAACTGCAAGAGGATCTAACCGATAAGCAGTCCAAGCTCAATGAGCTCAACGCTCGATGGGAAGCTGAAAGAAGTGAACTCAACAAAATTGGTGAACTGAAGACCAAGCTGGATGCGGCAAGGGTAGAGGCCGACAAAGCGCAGCGCGAGGCAAACCTCGAGCTAGCTTCAAGACTTCTATATGGAGAGATCCCACAGCTTGAAAAGCAGCTAAAGGAAGCTGAAAGCCAGGATGGAGAAAAGCGTGACCGGATGGTCGGCGAAATGGTATCCGAAGACGAAATAGCTGCAGTTGTTTCTGCCTGGACTGGCATCCCAACCGGTCGACTCCTAGCAGGCGAGAGCCAGAAGCTTTTGCACCTGGAAAGTGAACTTGGAAAGCGATTGATTGGACAAAAGCGCGCAGTCAAGGCTGTGAGCGATGCAGTCCGCAGATCTAAGGCAGGTATCTCGGATCCTTCAAGACCAACAGGATCCTTTATGTTCCTGGGTCCAACTGGGGTTGGTAAGACTGAACTGGCCAAGAGCCTGGCGCACTTCCTATTTGACGACGAGAAGTCCATGGTTCGCATCGACATGAGCGAATACGGAGAAAAGCACAGCGTCAGTCGACTAATTGGAGCTCCTCCCGGATACGTCGGTTACGACGAAGGGGGACAACTAACGGAAGCAATTCGTCGCAGACCCTATTCAGTCGTGCTGCTAGATGAAATCGAAAAAGCTCACCCAGAAGTTTTTGATGTTTTGCTGCAGGTCTTAGACGATGGACGCTTAACTGATGGCCAAGGCCGAACGGTTGATTTCCGAAATGTGATTTTGATTATGACATCGAACATCGGATCACAATTCCTCATTGATCCAGAACTATCAGCCGAGCAAAAGAGGCAGGGCGTTCTAGATATGGTCAGGGCATCATTCAAGCCAGAGTTCCTAAACAGACTTGATGACATTGTCATCTTCGATGCCCTAACCATGGAAGAGCTAGGTTCCATTGTTGATCTTCAGGTGGACCGTCTGACAGAGAGACTTGAGCAAAGGCGACTAACCCTTGGCGTCACACCAGCCGCAAGGCTTTGGCTTGCAGAACACGGATATGATCCGGTTTATGGGGCAAGGCCTCTTCGAAGACTGATGCAAAAAGAAATCGATGACAGACTTGCGAATTTGATTCTGGCCGGAGAAGTCGCTGATGGGTCATTAGTTCGTGTAGATGTCGCACCTGACAAAGATTCTCTTGCGATGGAAGCAAGCAGTGGCGACGTCGTCTGATCTAACTAAGGCTTTAGCAAAACTTGCGAATCCCAAACTAGCCACTAAGCAACTGGAGTTCTATCAAACTCAAAAAGGCGGCTATGGCGAGGGTGATAAGTTCCTAGGTCTCAGAGTGCCAGATTCAAGAAGAGTCGCTGCTGAGTTTTCAGATCTGAGTCTTTCGGAGGTAGCTAAGGCGGCCAAGAGCAAGTTTCATGAAGAGAGGTTTGCGGCTCTTGTGATTCTGAATCACAAAATGAAGAAGGCAAAGACAACCGCTGCTCGTAAAGAGGTATTTGATCTATATATGAAGCTCGTCGATGCCAATCTCGTAAACAACTGGGATCTCGTTGATGCATCCGCTCCATATGTCGGTCAATACTTACTTGAGATTGAAAACCCGCTGATTTTTCTGCGAAAACTTGGCCGAAGCAAAAACTTATGGTCACAAAGAGTATCAATTATGTTTCTCTTCCCGTTTATTAGGAGCGGAAGAACCCAGATAGCTTTCGAATTGAATAAAGATTTTCTAACTCATCCACATGATTTAATTCACAAAGCATCAGGTTGGATGCTGCGAGAAGCTGGCAAGCGAGATTTAGCCGGGTTGCGCGAGTTTCTCAGTTCTTATTCGGCATCTATGCCAAGAACCATGCTTCGCTACTCCATAGAGAAGCTCAGTGAAAAAGAGCGCAAAAAGTGGATGGCTGCCTAGAGCCAGTAAAAAATCAGTCAGCTAGTTTGGAAATAACCGGCACGTGATCACTTGGCGCTTCGCCTTTTCTTTCATCGCGCTCAATTGTTCCCTGGCTGATTCTCTCTGAAAGTTCTGGTGAGCTAAGCACAAAGTCAATTCGCATGCCTTCATTGCGAGGAAACCTTAAATCTTGATAGTCCCAGTAGGTGTAACCGACCGGAACAAACTCACGGTGCAAATCTGAGTAACCAATTTGTTCAAATGCCGAGAAAGCTTGTCTTTCTGGTTCAGAGACATGAGTTTCAAAGAAAGTAACGTCAAATACATCACTGTCTAGTGGAGCAATGTTGAAATCTCCAACAAGCGCAACTTGTCCACCTGGATGCTCCGCAACCAACTCATCTGCATGCGAAGCCAGGCGATCTAGAAACTCAAGCTTGTATTGCATGTGAGGATCATCCAGGGCTCTTCCATGCGGAACATAAAGGCTCCAAATGCGAACTCCCGCGAAGGTAGCTCCCAGGGCCCTAGCCTCAACCACTTCTTTGAACTGTGGTTGATAGGGAAATTCCATTTCAACTTCTTCGGGCTCCAAGGTGTCTCGATAGGCAAAGGCCACGCCGTTCCACTGGTTCAATCCGTGTGCGATTACTTTGTAGCCAATCTCCTCGAGACGAGCTATCGGGAACTGCTCAGGCTTGCATTTGATTTCCTGCATTGCCAGCACATCAACCTTGGTGCGCTCAAGAAACTGAACAATCCGCTCAGTTCTGGCTCTTGCGGAGTTTACGTTCCAGGTGGCTATTTGCACTTCTAAACTCTAACTATGTCTTTTTCCTCTGAAGCTAAGCCCAGACTAGTCGAGCTAATTGGTCAGCTCTCTGTGGTGCACGGCAAGGTAATTCTGTCCTCCGGGAAAGAGGCCAACTACTACATCGACCTTCGCAGATCATCGCTTCACCATGAGGCGGCTCCGCTTATTGGTCAAGTCATGCTGGATCTCATCGACTGGGCAAACCTTGGTCACATAGATGCAGTTGGTGGGCTAACAATGGGTGCAGATCCGGTAGCAACAGCAATCCTGCATCAAGCAGCTCAGCGCGGGCGAGTCTTAGATGCATTTGTTGTGCGTAAGCAAGCAAAAGAGCATGGCATGGCAAGGCAGGTAGAAGGACCAGACATTGCAGGTAAAAATGTCGTGATTCTTGAAGACACATCAACTACAGGTGCCTCACCACTAACTGCAGCGCAGGCAGCAGAAGCTGCTGGCGCAAACGTTTTAGCGATTGCAACTGTCGTTGATAGAAATACGGGTGCAAAGGAAGCGATAGAATCGAAGGGTTATAGGTATTACTCAGCTATATCACTGAGTGACCTAGGTTTATCCAACGAGGTTTAAATGCAGCGCAAGCTTGCGCCCTTTGTCTTTACCCAGCTTGCATCTGTAGCTTCAGTTATCTCTGGGTCAATGACGTTCATCGCTATGCCCTGGATTGCACTCGAGCTAACCGGTACTGCCAGCAGCGCGGGCCTTGTGGTCGCGCTAACTGCAATACCAACTCTCTTGCTCGCTCCTTTTCTGGGCTCCTTCATTGACAAAGTCGGTAGAAGAAAGACAGCTATCGGCTCGGAGATACTTGCTGGGTTGGTAGCCATCCTGGTTCCACTGGTGTCAGGGCTTTGGGAGTTGACTCTGGCTTGGCTGATTTTTATAAG
>CAZMOF010000023.1:8363-11458 GCA_964567905.1 uncultured Aquiluna sp.
GTTCTTCCCGCCTACTACAACGCTCTTGAGGATCCTGAAGGATTGGGAAGTGCAATTTCTGCCGCCGCCTTCGCTTCTGTTTTTGGAGCTCTTGGTTTTGAATGGATTCATAAGCGGCTTAGTTACGCAAATATTCTGCGAGTTGGAATTTTGGGTATCGGTCTGTCCATGATTCCCATGAGCACGCTGCCTCCTCAGTGGGCGATGATAACTTTCTTCTTCACACTCGGTCTTGCCTGGGGGCCACTGCTACCACTGCTAAACACGGTTATTCAGGAGCGAATCCCAGCTGATAAGCGCGGTCGAGTCTTTGCTCTTGAAATGACAATGTGGAATGCGGGCCCGCTACTTTCAATGGTTGCCGTAGGAAACGCAGTTGATGCTTTTGGAGTTGGTGCTGTCTACACCGTTCTTGCCTGGGGTGTTCTTATTGCTGGAGTATTTGTCTCTTTCAACAAATACATTCCTCAGCTAGACCGCTAAAGAAGATCTGCTACTGAATCCAGGACCTCAGTTGGTCTGAATGGATACTTCAGCACTTCGGCATCATTCGAGATACCTGTTCTGACAAGAATTGTGTGGAGTCCTGCTTCAATACCAGCCACAACGTCTGTGTCCATGCGGTCACCAATCATTGCTGTTGTTTCTGAGTGGGCCTTAATCTTTCTCATCGCTGAGCGGAACATCATTGGGTTTGGCTTTCCAACGACGTAAGGTGACCTGCCGGTTGCCTTAGTTATTAGCGCGGCGACGGAGCCAGCTGCGGGAATTGGCCCTTCGAGAGAGGGGCCCGTCACATCCGGGTTGGTGACAATGAACCTTGAACCCTTACCAATTAATCTCACCGCTTTGGTTAGGGCCTCAAAGCTGAGATTTCTAGTTTCTCCAAGAACTACAAAGTCAGGATTCACTTCCGTCATTACGTAGCCAATCTCATGCATGGCGGTGAGAATGCCAGCCTCGCCAATTACAAAAGCTGTGCCCTTTGGTTTTTGTGAATTAAGAAAGTCTGCGGTTGCCATGGCGGAGGTGTAGATGCGGTCTTCGCTCACATTCAGGCCACCGTCCCTGAGTCTTGCTGAAAGATCCCTAGGGGTGAAGCTTGAGTTGTTGGTTAGAACAAGAAAAGGCGTTCCGCTGGTTAGCCACTTGTTGATTAGCTCCTGAGCTCCAGCAATTGGCTTGCCCTCGTGCCAGAGCACGCCGTCCATATCGGTCAGCCAAGAATGAATGTGAGATCGATCAGTCATGGGTAAAGCCTAGCTCTACGCTGTATCTGTGAGTGAAAGCGAAGACCAGTTAGCTCAGGCTTCCTGGGGGGTTGGTCCCTATCAGGGCGATGCAAGTGCGCACCCTGACTTCGAAAAGTTCGACCCCACTCTTTTGAGCCAAGGCGATACAAGAAACGTCGTTGATAAGTATCGCTATTGGAAAATGGAAGAAATCGTGAAAGACCTCGATTCACGTCGTCATCCATTCCACGTTGCAATTGAAAACTGGCAGCACGACCTAAACATCGGATCAATAGTTAGAAACGCAAATGCATTTCTGGCATCTAGCGTGCAAATAGTTGGCAACAAGCGCTGGAATAAAAGAGGTGCGATGGTCACTGACCGATACCAGCACGTCGAACACAGACCTGACATTGAATCTCTAATTGAGTGGTCAAAGACTGCCGGCACCCAAGGCCAAAGAATTCCAATCATTGCAATCGACAACACCCCTGGCTGTAGGCCGCTAGAGAAAACTAAACTCCCGAAAGAGTGCATCTTGCTATTTGGACAAGAAGGGCCTGGACTTTCCCAGCAAGCACTGGATGCTTCTGAAATGGTTTTGGAGATAACTCAGTTTGGCTCAACCAGATCCATCAATGCCTCGGCGGCAGCTGCAATCGCCATGCACAGCTGGGTGATGCAACACGTTTTTAGCTAGACTTAGCTAGGGCTGAAGCCTCAAGTCCCCCAATTTTGAAAGGGGTTAGTCATGCCAGCTGTTGTGCTAGTTGGAGCCCAGTGGGGTGACGAAGGCAAAGGAAAAGCCACCGATCTTCTAGGTGACAAAGTTCACTACGTAGTCAGATACCAAGGCGGCAACAATGCCGGTCACACCGTAGTTATCGGCGATAAGAAATTTGCTCTTCACCTTCTCCCCTCGGGCATTCTCACCCCAGGCTGCGTTCCAGTTATTGGAAACGGCGTTGTTGTTGATCTCGAGGTTTTGTTTCGAGAAATTGATGGCCTAAACGAAAAGGGTGTAGATACATCAAAGCTTCTTATCTCAGCTAATGCTCACATCATCACTCCCTATCACGTAACGGTTGACAAGGTTTCAGAGAGATTCCTTGGTAAAAGAGCAATTGGAACAACCGGCCGCGGCATTGGTCCAACATATGGCGACAAGATTGGCCGACTAGGTATAAGAGTTCAAGATCTATTTGATCCAAGCATCCTGGCGCAAAAGGTCGAGGGAGCCCTAACTCAAAAGAACGAGTTGCTGGTCAAGGTCTATAACCGCGCGGCAATCAAGCCAAAGGATGTTGTTGACCACCTCTTGAGCTTTGCTGATCGGCTAAAGCCAATGGTTTCCGACACCTCACTGATTCTCAACCAGGCCTTGGATGCAGGGAAAACTGTGCTGCTAGAAGGTGGTCAAGGAACCCTGCTAGATGTTGATCACGGAACCTATCCGTTCGTCACTTCCTCAAATCCAATTGCTGGAGGGGCCTCAACAGGAAGCGGTATTGGTCCGACTCGAATCAAGAGCGTTATTGGAATTCTGAAGGCTTACACAACCAGAGTTGGTTCTGGTCCTTTCCCAACCGAGTTGTTTGATAAGTGGGGAGAGTACTTGCGCGACCAGGGCGGCGAATTTGGAACTACCACCGGACGTGAAAGACGTTGCGGTTGGTTTGATGCTCCCATTGCTCGCTATGCGACACGTGTGAACGGTTTGACAGATATCTTTCTGACAAAGCTAGATGTCCTTACTGGAATTAAAGAGATTCCAGTTTGTGTGGCTTATGAGGTTGATGGAAAACGCGTTGACGAAGTTCCTGTTTCACAGACAGACTTCCACCACGCCAAGCCAATTTATGA
>CAZMOF010000024.1:0-11082 GCA_964567905.1 uncultured Aquiluna sp.
GAATCTAAGAATGATTCACCAGACTTTGGACAACTTGCAAAATCTTAGTTAGGTTGCACGCCCTCGTCAAATGGCCGAAAACTCGGGCGTGTCACTTGCTGAAAAAGACCCCAGCTAGGTTCTTTTTTCCTCGAGAAACAACTGCGACATCGCCTGGCAAGAGTGAACTAAAGGTTGAATCTTCGCTCTCCACCTTCACCTTATTTACGCTTACTGAGCCCTGCTGAATAGCTCGCTTGGCCGCGCCATTGGAATCGACCAACCCTGTTGCCACCAATGCCTGAACCACACTCGAACCATGCGGGAGGCTGGCATTTGGTAGCTCGCTGAGGGCGGTCCTGAGTGTTTTCTCATCCAGTTTCGAAAGATCCCCTGAACCAAAAAGAGCAAGTGACGCCTGCTCGGCAGCTAGAGCTTCTTCGCTGGAGTGCACAAGTTCGGTGACTGCAAGAGCCAGCTGTCGCTGAGCTGCCCTAGCCTGTGGTTCTTCCTTTACAGCCTTTTCCAGCTCCGTAATTTCACTTCTTGTGAAAAATGTGAACACCTTGAGCCTGTCGATTACATCGGCATCGTCGGTATTTAGCCAGAACTGATACATGGCGTATGGAGAAGTTAGCTCGGCGTCTAGCCAGATGGCATTACCCTCGCTCTTTCCAAACTTCTTGCCATCTGCATTGGTGATCAAAGGCGTTGCTATCAAATGAACTGACTTGCCCTCAACCTTGTGAATAAGGTCAGCACCAGATGTCAGATTTCCCCACTGGTCACTTCCACCAGTTTGCAAAATGCAGTTGTGTCTTCTGAATAACTCCAAGAAGTCAAGACCTTGGAGGATCTGATAGCTAAATTCTGTATAGCTGATACCCGCATCCGAATTTAGTCTTGCGCTTACTGCATCTTTAGAGAGCATCTTGCCAACGCGGTAGTGCTTACCGATCTCCCTGAGAAAGTCGATGGCAGTGTAGCTTTCTGTCCAATCCAAATTATTGACAATCTTTGCCGAATTGCTGCCAGAGAAATCCAAAAAGCGCTTTGTTTGCTCAGCTAGTTTCGCTACCCACTCCGCAACTGTTTTTTTGTCGTTGAGAGTTCTTTCTGCATTTGGCTTAGGGTCACCGATTAGTCCAGTGGCACCTCCAACAATTGCCAGTGGCTGATGTCCGGCGAGCTGAAGTCTGCGCATTGTGAGAAGTTGCACCAGGTTTCCAAGATGCAATGAAGGGGCTGTCGGATCAAAGCCGCAGTAGTAGGTGATTTTTTGATTTAGCGCTAAACGCAATTCTTTCTCGTCAGTGGAAAGTGCAACCAGTCCGCGCCATTGAAGCTCATCCAAAATGTGAGAAAAGCTGGAGTCATTTTTCTGCGACTTCAGGGTTTGAGCGGTTGCCACTATCTCTTCCCCTTGCCCGTTAGCTTTCGAAGCTGGACCAGCTGCTCAATAACCTGCTTTGACGAGGTTCCGCCAGCTGACGAGCGCGACTCAATTGCAGTGTTCAGATTTAGAACATCTCTCAGCCCTGGTTGCAGGTGCCTGGAAATGTTGCGGTAGTCCTCATCACTCGCTTCTGAAAGGTCTATACCCCGCTCTTCGCAGTGAGCGACTAACTTACCGACAACCTCATGGGCTTCTTTGAATGGAACTCCTTGCTTCACGAGCCAGTCAGCCACATCGGTTGCAAGGGCGTAGCCAGCAACTGCCAAATCCTGCAATCTTGAGCGATTGAATTCCAGAGTGTTTACCATTCCAGTGAATGCAGGAAGCAAAAGCATCAGCGAGTCAAAGGAGTCAAACACGGCCTCTTTGTCCTCCTGAAGGTCCCTGTTATAGCCCAGTGGCATTGCCTTCAAAGTCGCGAGCAGTCCGGTGAGGTTGCCAATGATTCGGCCACTCTTACCACGGGTGAGCTCTGCAACATCAGGGTTTTTCTTCTGAGGCATGATTGAGGAACCAGTTGAGAACTGGTCAGACAGTTTCACGTAGTTGAATTCAGCACTCGACCAGATAACAATCTCTTCCGCCAACTTGGAAAGATCAATTGCGACCATGCTCATAACAAAGGCAAACTCGGCAACTAGGTCCCTGCTAGCGGTGGCGTCAATCGAGTTCTCAGTGGGTTCGCTAAATCCAAGCTCCGCAGCAACTTGCTGAGCATCCAGCCCGTAGGTATTTCCCGCGAGCGCCGCCGAACCATAGGGCGATTTCCGAAGCCGCTTCTTTAGGTCTTCCAGTCTTTGTAGATTTCTCACCTGCGGCCAGGCGTGGGCAAGAAGGTGGTGCGAAAGCAGAATGGGTTGAGCGTGCTGGAAGTGGGTCCGTCCTGCCATAGCAACACCCATGTACTCCTCAGCCTTCGAGCAAATGGCATCCAGATACAAAACCAACTGCTCCTGCAAGAGCGCGGCCGCATCCAAAGAAAACATCCGAATCAGAGTTGCGACCTGATCGTTTCGGCTGCGTCCTGCTCTGACCTTGCCTCCGGCCTCAAGGCCCGCAATTTCAATCAAGCCTCGTTCAAGGACAGAGTGAACATCCTCGTCTTCCTCGCGGGGCTTAAACATGCCAGATTCGATTCGCTTGGTCAGCTCACCAATCGCCCGAAGGAGAACCTCCTGCTCACTGCTTGAAATAACTCCGGCTTTAGTCAAAGCATTGACATGGGCTTGGGTGCCGCGCAAATCGTAGACGGCCAATCGCCAATCAAAGTGAGTCGATTTTGAGAGGGCAGCCATCGCATCGGAAGGCCCAGTGGCAAACCTGCCACCCCAAAGGGCATCACTTGATTGAGACATCTGCTCTCCTAGACTCCCTCAGTCTAGTTTTGCTCGGCCAGCCAAGCCATCAGGGCTTTCTGGGCGTGGAGTCTATTTTCTGCCTGATCCCAGATTGCAGACTGCGCTCCATCCAGAACTTCAGCACTCACCTCATAGCCGCGGTAGGCGGGCAGGCAGTGAAGGAATATTGCTGATGGTTTAGCCATCTTCATCAGCTTCTGATCGACAGTGAAGCCCGCAAAGTCCTTTTTCCTCTGCTCGGCCTCCTGCTCCATTCCCATCGATATCCAAGTGTCTGTTGCGACCACATCCGCGTGCTCGGCAGAGCGCTCGGGAGTGTTAGTTACCTCAATGGTTCCGCCTGTGAAGGCTGCAATCTCGTTGGCTCTTTTCACAGTTGCTGGATCTGGTTCATAACCCTTGGGTGAGGCAATACTGACGTGCATTCCTGCCATGGCACAGGCGACCAGATAGCTATTGCCCATGTTGTTTGCCGCATCTCCGATATACGCAATCTTCAAGCCTTGGGTTTTTCCAAATCTTTCACGAATGGTCATTAGATCGGCAAGTAGCTGACACGGGTGCCAGGAATCGCTCAGTGCGTTTATCACTGGGACTGCGGAGTGATTTGCCATTTCTTCAAGCCCTGACTGGGCGTAGGTGCGCCAAATAATCTGAGCAACTTGTCGATCTAGCACCCTGGCAGTGTCGGCAACTGATTCCTTCTTACCAAGCTGTGAGACACCGCTGTCCATAATCAGGGGAACACCGCCAAGCTCCGAAATCCCAACGGCGAAAGAAACCCGCGTTCTGGTGGAAGTCTTGTCGAAAATCACAGCAACAGTTTTTGGTCCTGCAAAGGGTTTCTCTCTAAACCGATCACGCTTTAGCTCAATTGCTCGCTCGATGATTTCCGCCTGCTCGGCAGGGGTCAAATCATCATCTTTCAAAAAGTGCTTCGCCACTTACTTCTCCGTAACCTGGGTGCCAACACCTGACTTGGTGAAGACCTCCAGCAAAATGCTATGGGGTTGTCGTCCATCAATGATGTGAGCTTTCGGAACTCCCCCCTCAACCGCCTGCAGACAGGCCTGCATCTTGGGTTTCATACCAGATTCCAAATTTGGCATTAGGGCTCGAAGTTCATCTGCGGTAATCGAAGAAATAAGTGATGACCGATTCGGCCAGTCAGAGTAAAGTCCTGGCACATCGGTTAGCACCAAAAGCTTTTCGGCACCGAGCGCAACGGCTAAAGAAGCAGCCGCCAAGTCAGCATTGACATTCAGGAGTTGGCCGTCAGTGGTTGGGGCAACGGTAGAAATTACGGGCACAACCAACTCCTCGAGCGCCTTGAGAACCACCCTGGGATTAACTGAACGCACCTCCCCCACTAGCCCAACATCAACCATGCCCTCTTTAGTCTCGGCTTGGACTTTTACAGCTTTGAACAGATTCTCATCCTCGCCCGAGAAAACCTGGGCCTCGGCTCCTGCTTCGGAAATCAGCTTGGCCAGTTCGCTACCAATCTGATTCCTCAGCACATCTTGGACGACACTGATTGTTTGTTCATCAGTTACTCGAAGCCCGCCACGGAATTCACTTTCAATGCCAAGCTCCGCTAGTCGAGCTGTTATTTGTGGTCCTCCCCCATGCACAACGACAGGCTTTATTCCCACGTATCTGAGATAGGCAATGTCCTGAGCAAAGGCCTGCTTCAACGCATCATCGACCATGGCGTTGCCGCCAAACTTGATAACTAAAACTTTGTCGTGAAATCGGCGCAGCCAATCCAGAGACTCAATCAAGGTCTCTGCCTTCACCCGAGCGGCTGTATTGTCGGCGTCAGATTCAATCATTAGCTTGAGTATGCACTGTTCTCTTGCACGTAAGCAACCGTCAGGTCATTGGTGAGAATGGTTGCCGAAGAAACACCTGCATTTAGATTTATTCCGATGGAGACCTTTTTGGGACTTAGGTCGACCAGAGATCTTTCGGATGCCGGGCCCCCTTTACTGGATATCAGCAAGCCATTGATCGAAACATCAATGTTGTAGGGATCAAACTCAGCACTCGTTGTGCCAACCGCCGCCAGAATTCTTCCCCAGTTAGGGTCGTTACCGTAGATGGCCGCCTTGAACAGATTATTTCTAGCCACCGCGCGTCCAACCTCTACGGCATCCTCCTCGCTAGCTGCACCAGAAACCTCTATATAGATATTGTGTGAAGCTCCCTCGGCATCATTCATCAGTTGCTCCGCTAGGTCCCGGCAGACTTCTATCAGCAATTCCTCGAATTCGCTGATGTCCGGTACTACTGAACTAGCCCCCGAAGCCATCAGGGTCACCTGGTCGTTTGTCGACGTTGCCCCGTCGGAATCCAAGCGATCAAAGGTAAGTCTGGTTGCTTTTCTAAGCGCTGAATCCAGCTGCTCCCCCTGCAGCACAGCATCAGTGGTGATGACAACAAGCATGGTCGCTAACGAAGGAGCAAGCATTCCGGCTCCTTTGGCCATTCCGCCAATTCGCCAACCACTGGCTGAGTCTCGCTCCGCGAGTTTCGGGACCGTGTCAGTTGTCATGATGGCCTCGGCTGCGCTCTGTCCGCCCTCGTCAGAAAGTGAGGAATTGGCAGAACGAACACCAGCAAAGAGTTTTTCGCGATCTAACTGCTCACCAATCAATCCCGTTGAGCAAACTTGGATGTCCTGAGCCGAGACGTCTAGCAGTTCCGCAACCAGCTCTGCCGTCTGGTGGGTGGTCTGAAAGCCGAAGGCTCCGGTGTAGCAATTAGCTCCACCGGAATTTAAGACGATTGCCCTGGCCTGATAGTCCTTGATTGCTTCTTTCGACCAAAGAACTGGATTTGCCTGGCAGCGATTGGAGGTGAATACTGCCGCAGCGGAGGCCAGTGGTCCCTGGTTCACCACTAGCGCCAAATCTTTTTTACCGTTTGCTTTAAGGCCTGAGGCAACCCCGGAAGCTAGAAAACCCTTGGCGAAGGTGACACTCAAGGTGCCACTCCGATTGCAGATAGTCCCAATTGCTCGCTCATTCCAAGTGCAATGTTCATGCTCTGGATGGCAGCACCGGCCGTTCCCTTGACCAGATTGTCGATTGTGGAGATCAGAACAACGCGATTACTACGCTCATCAAATCCCGCCCAGATTTGTGCGCCATTTCCACCGACTACCTGCTTGACCTCAGGTAGCTTTTCATCAGCTAAGAACTGAACAAATGGCTCATCCCCGTAGGCGTCCTCGTAAACACTTCTAAGAGAGTCCACCGAAAAACCCGATGCAGGTTTGGCGTTTGCCACAGCGATGATTCCCCTGGAGAGCGGTACCAACACTGGAGTGAAAGAAATTGAGCCTTCTTTTCCTGAGGCAAGGAATACGTTCTGCAAAATTTCTGGAACGTGCCTGTGGCTGCCAGCAACAGAATAGGCTCGTGCGTTTCCACTGATTTCACTAAAAGAAAGATCAGTCTTGCTACTTCTGCCAGCTCCCGATGTTCCAACGGATAGCGTCGCTACCAGATCATCAGCCTCAATTAGACCCGCAGTCAAAGCAGGCGAAACTGCAAGTGCGACGGCTGTCACATTGCATCCTGGAACGGCAATTCGCTTGGCTCCGGGTAGTCTGCCTCGCTGCTTCCCTCCACTAGCAAGGGTTAACTCAGGAAGTCCATATGGCCAAGTACCAGCGTGATTGCTGCCGTAGTAGCGCTTCCACTCCGCAGCCGATTGCAACCTGTGGTCAGCGCCGCAATCGATCACAAGGGTGTCTGACGAAAGTTCTTTTGCTATCTCGGCACTTTTCCCATGTGGCAGACCGAGAAAGACAATGTCGTGACCTGCAAGATTAGATGCCGTGGTCTCCAGCAAGACTCTCTCAGCCAGTGCTGGCAGATGTGGCTGAAAAGCAGAGAGCTTCGAACCGGCGTTCTCTCCTGCAGTTAGGTTTCCTATAGCCAGCTCAGGGTGCATAGAAATAAGTCGAAGTAGCTCTCCTCCGACATATCCGCTGGCACCAGCAACCGCAACCTTTAGTGTCATGCCCTGAGCTCCGCGCCAAATTTATCTCTGCATTTTTCAACAGCCTGTAGCTTGATTTCAGTAGCCTCTGCCTGGGTCATTGTTTTTTCTTTTGACCTAAAAATAAGTGAAAAGGTGAGGGACTTCTTTCCTGCGCCAATTCCCTCACCCTGATACTGGTCGACCAAACGGATGGACTCTAGAAGCTGTCCTGCCGAGGACCGAATTGTGTCAAGCAGCTGTGCAGCAATCACCGACTGATCGACAACCAGCGATAAATCTTGCGTTAGCGCTGGCATGACAATTAGCTCTTTCGCTACAGCGACATCCGGAGCAAGTGCATACAAAGCTGAAAGATCTAGCTCAAAAACGCCAACTCTGCGTGGTAAGTAGCTTGCTTCCGCAACTTCTGGATGAAGCTCTCCAACAAAACCGAGTGCCTTACCAGCAACGATGACGTGTGCTCCGCGACCAGGATGCAGGCCTGCAATCTCGCTCTGTCGAATTTCCAGCTCTAGGCCCAGAGCTCGTAAAGTAGCTGACACGGCCGAAATTGCCTGCGGGTAACCGCTCTGGGTTGCGGAAGCTGTTGGAGACTGGCTAACCCATTCTCCAAGAAAAAGTCCAGCTAAGTGTCTGGGCTGATTTGGTATTGCAGCGTTTAGTCCTTCGAGTTGTGCAACAGATGGTCGCTGATTTCCAGCTGGCAATTCTTTGACAGGATTTTCTGTTGATGGGATAAAGACCGAACCCTCTTCAACTAGAGCCAGGTCAACCATGCCTCTAGAAATGTTTCTCGCCGCAGCCGACATAAGTCCCGGAAGCAGCATCTTGCGCATCTGAGCAAACTCAAGCTGCAATGGATTTTCGAGTTTCACAGCATCACCGGACGAGAATATTTCGTTCTGCTCCTGGGAAACAAATGGATAGTTCAGTACCTCGACCATGCCAGCGCCAACGAGTGTGTTGAGTACATTTCTTCGAAGCTTCTGCTCTTTCGCCAGTCCCCTACCGGGAGGGGCCACAGGCAGCGTTGCTGGAATTTTGCTGTAACCAACAAGCCTCGCAACTTCTTCGACCAAATCAGTCTTGTGTTTGAGGTCTGGCCGCCAGCTTGGTGCTTGAACCTGAAGGCTCCCACCTTTTTTCTTCACTTCGCAGCCAATGAGTTCGAGAGAGTCAACCACGTGCTTTTCAGAAAAGTCATACCCAACTAACTGAGCAGGAAAGCTAATGGGCAGGTCAATCGGTTTGGATGCCGGAACATTGCTGTAGCTGGCTCCGATTTTTGAAATCTTTCCACCGGCAAATTCCTCCAGCAGCTTTGCGGCTCGATGCGCGGCAATCGCGCTCACCTCAGGATCTACTCCGCGCTCAAATCTTCTTGATGCCTCAGAGGGAAGCTTGTGTCTTCTGGCTGTTCTGGCAACAGATATTGGATCGAAAATGGCGGCCTCTAGAAGAATTCGACTAGTTGTTTCGCTAACCTCAGTCGAGGCTCCACCCATAACACCGGCAATGCCAATTGGGCCAGAGTCATCACAAATTAGAAGATCTTCCTGGTGGAGCAGACGCTCCTTACTATCCAGTGTGACAATCTTTTCGTTTGGCTTGGCTCGTCTAACAGTTATGCCACCCTTTAGCTTGTCCAGATCATATGCGTGAAGAGGTTGGCCAAGCTCGAGCATCACGTAATTTGTGATATCAACAGCAATAGAAATTGAACGCATGCCTGCAAGCTTGAGTCGATTTGCCATCCAGCTTGGCGTTGCAGCTTTTGCATTCACACCTTCAACTGCAAGTAACACAAAGCTGCTCGATCCTGGCACCGAGTGAATTGGAGATAAGTCTTCGATTTTCAGTGGAAACCCAGAACCAGAAAGTGGCTTGAGCTTTAGAGCAGGATCTTTGAATTTGTTGCCCGTAGCGTGAGAGTACTCACGAGCAATGCCTCTGATCGAAAGACAGTAACCGCGATCTGGAGTGACATTAACTTCAGCTGCAGACTCCCCAAGCCCTAAAAGCTCAATCGCATTGGTTCCAAGCGCTGGATCAAGGTCAAGCGTTGAAAGTCGAAGTATGCCTGCATGATCATCACCAAGGCCAAGTTCCTTTGATGAGGCAATCATCCCATCTGACACGTGGCCGTAAGTTTTGCGAGCGCCGATTGCAAAACCGCCTGGCAAAACCGAACCTGGCAGAGCTACAACGACCTTGTCACCGACAAGGAAATTGTTTGCACCGCAAACGATTCCCCTAACTGCTTCCCCACCATCTGCAGCCGGTTTGCCAGTTGGTGCGACCTGAACCTGGCACCAGCGAATCGTCTTGCCGTTGGATTGGGGCTCATCCTGAAACTCAAGAACCTGGCCTACGACCACTGGGCCGCTGATGTCACCGCCAATGGCGGCTTCTTCCTCGATACCAACTCTGACAAGCTGCTCCATTACGGCAGCCGGAGTCGCGTCTTCTAAATCAACAAATTCTGCAAGCCAACTCAGTGGAACCTTCATTAGATCACCGAGCCAAACTGCCTTGAGAAACGAACATCGGCCTCAACCATGTCGTGCATGTCGGTTACGCCGTTTCGGAACATAAGCGTTCGCTCAATTCCCATTCCGAAGGCGAAACCGGTGTAGACCTCTGGGTCAATGCCAGCAGCGAGCAAAACATTTGGGTTCACCATGCCGCAACCACCCCACTCAACCCAACGCGCGCCACCCTTCGCGCCTGGATGCCAGACATCCAATTCAGCCGAAGGTTCAGTGAAGGGGAAGAAGCTTGGTCTTAGTCTGATTTTTGCATCCTCACCAAACATCACACGAGCAAAATGCTCAAGTGTTCCTCGCAGATCCGCCATGGTCAGGCCTTTGTCAACAGCGAGTCCCTCAACTTGATGAAAGACAGGTGTGTGAGTCGCATCAAGCTCATCGGTCCTGAAGACTCGACCAGGACACAATACATATACGGGGAGTTCTCGGCTCAGCAGCGAGCGCACTTGAACCGGGGAGGTGTGTGTGCGAAGGAGTAGATGATTTTCTACCGGTGAGACAAAGAATGTGTCCTGCATCGCTCTTGCAGGGTGATCGGGGTGAAAATTCAGCGCATCGAAGTTGAACCACTCGCTTTCCAGCTCTGGTCCATCAGCAATCTCCCAGCCCATTCCAATAAAGACATCGCTGATTTGGTCCATGAGCAAAGAAAGCGGATGCCTGGCACCTTGCGGCATAACCATTCCAGTGGCTGTTAGATCTACCTTTTCACTGGCCAGCTGCTCGCTACTGGCTTGACGGTTTAGTACAGCTTCTTTTTCAGAGAATTCTTTTTCGAACTCGGCTTTGGCTGAGCCGACTAACTTTCCTGCCTCTGCTCGAGATTCGGCAGGTAAAGACTTGATTTGTGCATAAAGCAAACTAAGTGCTGAGGCGTC
This sequence comes from uncultured Aquiluna sp., assembly GCA_964567905.1. GTDB lineage: Bacteria > Actinomycetota > Actinomycetes > Actinomycetales > Microbacteriaceae > Aquiluna. The sequence goes on from CAZMOF010000024.1 coordinate 10,235, forward strand.
GCCGATAAGTGCGGCCTTGGAAGCCTTAAGTTCACTGGCGGAGGAGATTTTGGCCAGCAGAGCGCGCGAGGAGGCTAGAGCTTCGCTTACCTCTTTATTGGTGACCGCCATCTGCACAAGTTTAGCGACCGCCCGCCTGAGCGAAGGCGCTTGAATACAGGCAAATGGAAGCTGCCGTCGCCAAATTCAGCGACTCGGCAGAACCATAGATGGGGATTGAGACCACCTTGTCGACCAAGGAGCGAAGTGCAGGATCAGCCCCGTTTGCCTCATTGCCAAAGATCCAGGCGGTTGGCTGAGCCAAGACATCGCTCGGAATCTTAGGAAGGGACTCGCCATCAACATCTGCCAGGAAAACCTGCATGCCAACTTCTTGAAGCTTCTTGATTGCCGCTGGGATTTCGGCCCCAATCACGACTGGAACATGAAGCAAGCTGCCGGCAGTTGAGCGGACTACCTTGCCGTTATATACGTCTACCGATTCGGCGGAAAAGACAACGCCATCACACCCAGCAGCATCTGCGGCTCGGAGAATCGTGCCAGCGTTTCCTGGATCCTGGATACGGTCCAGCAACACAACAAGCTTTGGCTCCGACTCAACTAAGTCTGCAAGTTCGATGTGTAGCTGGTGAACAACCGCGACAATCCCCTGCGGGGTTTGGGTATCGCTGAGTTTCTCCATAACCCGATCAGATACCACTTCGATGTTTTTCTTAGAGCCTCGCAGCAGGTCAATCTCTTGGGCATATCTTGCGGAAGCCGCTTCAGTCACAAAAACCTCCTGCACTATCTGTGGATAGTGCGTTAGTTCTTTGAGTCCCTGCGGTCCCTCAAGCAAAAAGAGCCCG
>CAZMOF010000025.1:0-10284 GCA_964567905.1 uncultured Aquiluna sp.
ATTCAGGAGACCAGGCACTGGCATGAAGATCGTGGCTATACCTCCAGCGGAAGAGTGAAATCAGACGCCGAGGACTACCGTTACTTCCCAGAACCAGATCTGGTTCCAGTTATGCCATCGGCTCAGTGGGTGGATTCGATTCGGGCAGCTCTTCCAGAAAACCCAGACAAACGCAAAAAGCGTCTGCAGGAAAGCTGGGGATTCAGTGAACTTGAGTTCAGAGATGTTGTAAATGCAGACCTTCTCGATCTAATCGAGCAGACAGTTGCCGCAGGCGCCTCACCTCAGACTGCCAGAAAGTGGTGGAGTGGTGAGCTGAGCAGAATTGCAAACTCAGAAAATATCTCACCTGATGAACTAGCTATCACACCAGACCAGGTAGCCGAAATCCAAAAGCTAATTGAATCAGGAGAGCTAACAGACAGGCTCGCAAGAGATGTAGTGGCAGGGGTGCTAGCTGGTGAAGGCACTCCACGTGAGGTTATTGAAAAGCGCGGTTTGAAAGTTGTCAGTGACGAAGGTGCTCTGATAGCTGCTATCGATAAGGCACTCAGCGAACAGCCAGATGTCCTAGAAAAGATTCGCGAGGGCAAGGTTCAAGCAGCTGGGGCTGTAATTGGTGCCGTAATGAAGGCCATGGGTGGTCAAGCTGATGCTGCCAGAGTTAGAGAATTGGTGCTCGAAAGAGCTAAGTAACTTGGGGTGAGTAACGGGACTTGAACCCGCGGCCCCCTGGACCACAACCAGGTGCTCTACCAGCTGAGCTATACCCACCATGTCTGGGATTCCCAGAACTCCTAGATTGTATCAGCGAGCGCCTTGGCTATCTGCTTTGCTTTTTCGCTGTCGGGACCTGGCTCGCTGACCAGGACGCTGGCTCGGTAGTAGCGCAGCTCCTGGATTGACTCCCGAATATCAGCCAGTGCTCGGTGTGCTCCATTTTTCTTTGGCAGGTTGAAGTAGACCCGGGGATACCACCGTCTCACCAGCTCCTTCAGCGAGCTAACGTCGATGTTTCGGTAGTGAAGAAATGCGTCCAGATTTGGCATTTGCTTGATGATGAACATCCGGTCGGTGCCGATTGAATTGCCAGCCAGGGGAGCGGTCTTGGGCTCAGTGATGTATTTCTTCAAATATTCAAGAACCAGCACTTCGGCTGCCGAAGCTGAATTACCATTCGGAATCTCGGCCAGTAAGCCACTTTCGGTGTGCATTTTGCTAACGAATTCGCCCATGTTTGCCATGGCCTGATCGCTTGGACGAACCACTACCTGCAGACCATCGTCAACAGGCTTTAGGTCACCGTCAGTGACGATTACTGCAATTTCGCAGATTTCGTCCTTTTCTATATCTAGGCCCGTCATTTCGCAGTCGACCCAGACTATGTATTCAGTCATTGCTTCCTAGTCGTCTGAGTGTCTGGCGTTCTTCTGAGCTTTGCGCTGAAGCTTCTCCTGCTGTTTTGCCTGGCGCTTTGCTTCCCGCTGCTCCTTGCGAGAGGGCTTATCGTTCTGCTGAATGATTGGAAGCTCGCTGGTCAGAAAATCAGGCATGCCTTCATTTGACTTAGCGCGCAGTGGTTCTGCATTTGGTACCTCGCCACTCCAGCGCATCTGAGTCTCATCATCCAGCGGTAGGTCTTCAGGGGTTATCTCAACGCTGACCTGTGACCACTGCATTGTGCCCTGGTCGGTCTTGATCGTCTCGGTTGTGACCGCGACGCTTTTCACCTCAACAGGAGCCTCAACGCTCTTCCCACTTGACTTGGCAGCACGTTTAGCTTTTCTTGCGGCTCGTCTTTCAAGACGCATTTGCTTTCTATCTTTTCGTCCTTCAACTAGCCAGTAGAGGGTGGGAACGAGAATCAAGGTCAGCAGGGTGGATGAGAAGAGCCCACCGATGACAACGATCGCCAACGGTTTTGAAATAAAGCCAGAGTCTCCAGTTAGACCAAGTGCCATTGGCGTTAGGGCAAAGATTGTGGCCAGGGCAGTCATCAAGATAGGGCGAAGGCGCTGCCTTGCTCCATCCAGCAGTGATTGCAATACGCTGCGACCTTCCTTGCGATATTGATTGACAAGGTCTATCAGCACGATTGCATTTGTTACCACAATTCCAATCAGCATCAGCATTCCAATCAGCGCCGGCACTCCCAAAGGAGTGTCGGTGATGATTAGAAGCCCAAGCGCTCCAGTGGCCGCAAACGGAATTGAAATCAGCAGCAGTAGCGGCTGAACTAGTGATGAGAAGGTCGCGACCATCACGATGTAAACAATGGCCACAGCAGCCAGTAGAGCTAATCCAAGCTGCTGGAAGCTCTCAGCCTGATCGGCAGCCGCTCCACCCACCGTTGCCTCGGCGCCCAGTGGAAGTTCGATCTCCGACAGCTTCTCGTTGACAGCAACAGTTATCGCACCCAAATCATCACCCTCGGGTGTCAGCTGGACTTCAGCGGTCCTATTGCCCTTCTGGGAAGTGATGGAGGTTGGCTTTAGAACTTCCTCCACTGAAGCAATCTCGTCTAGACGAATTAGTCCCTGGAAGGTCGGGATACGAATAGCTCTGACGTCCTCAATAGAGTCAGGAATCTCCTGGCCGGAGATAAACACCTGAGTTTCTTGCTCTTCGATCCGCAAGGTTCCCAGGGCACTTGGCCTTAGCTGTGAGGCAACGATTCCAGTGACCTGAGTTTCGGTGAGCAGATAGGTCGCTGCTTTTTCGCGATCCACCTTGATTTCCATGACTCTTTCATCAGCTTCGAGTGTGGTGGTAACAGCTGTGATGTTAGGAAGGCCTTGCATGCCTTCGGCGACCAGATTTACAGCCTCTTGCAGAAGATTCTTGTCGTTGGCAGAGATCTCAATGTCAATGGTCTCCGACGATCCAAATCCGCCACCCTGGCTGGTTGTGATCTCGCTGTCTGCTGGCGTATCGAGGTTCAGGACTTTAGCCTGCAGATCTTCAATACTGGCGTTTTCCTCAGCCGTAATGCTGAATGCAATGCCGCGGGCAGCCGCACCGAAAGCAACTCGGCCATCGGCTGCAGACCCCACTGTGGTCTGAACAATCTCAATGCCTTCGATGTCAAGCATCTGCTGCTCAATCTTCTTGGCAGCTGCATCCTGTTCCTCAAACGTTGTACTGGATGGCATGGTCAATCGTGCAGTGAACTGGTTTGAACCTCCGCCGTCAATGAAGTTTGTTTTCAGCAGCGGCACGAGCGAGAAGGTGTAGCCAAGAATAAGAAGTGCTGCAAAGAGAGTGAGCCAGGGTCTGCGAGTGGTTCCCCGAAGGATAGGTAGGTATGCGCGCTGAAGAATGCTCTTCTTTTCTCTTTCTTCTTCAGCAATTCTTTGCTTTTTCTCGAAGTTCTTTGGATCTGCTTCTTTTGCGGCCCGCAGACGCTTTGGCATCCTGAGGAACCAGTAAGCAAATACCGGGACGATGGTCAAGCTCACGAGAAGTGATGCAAGCAGCGCGATTGCCACCGTGAAAGCGAATGGTCGGAATAGCTCTCCGACCAGTCCGTCGACAAGAGCAATCGGAAGGAAAACTGCCACGGTAGTGATGGTGGAGGCTGTAATTGCGCCAGCGACCTCTTTGACCGCGGTCATTATCGCCTTGCGTCGCTTTTCGCCATAGCTGAGGTGACGGTTGATGTTTTCGATTACCACAATCGAGTCATCGACCACACGTCCGATAGATATGGTTAGCGCACCCAAAGTCAGCAGATTTAGCGAGTAGTCGGCAAATGACAGTCCAATGAAAGTGATCAGCACCGAAGTTGGGATAGAAATTGCGGTGATGATGGTGGACTTGAAGCTCAGCAGGAAGACAAGAATGATGAGGACTGCAAAGGTCAGACCAAGAAGACCCTCGGTTGTGAGATCCTTGATTGATTTTTCAATAAATGGTGCTTGGTCAAAGATTGTGGTGACAGTTACCCCACCACCAAGAGCTTCCTCCAGGTCCGGAATTAGCTTTTGCACACCACTGGAGACAGCCACTGAGTTTCCATCTGGTGTCTTGACAATTGAGACTGCGAGCGACTCCTGACCATTGGTGCGAGCGATGGTCGTAACCGGCGCATCTTCGTAGGTCACCTCTGCGATATCGCCGATGGTCACAACCGGGGCCAAAGGATTTGGCTGAGAAGGAACAAGAGGCAGTGCCTCGAAGATCTCAACAGTGTCGACTGCCGAACCGACCTGAACCGCGATTGACCCTGCAGTGTCAGTTATGGAACCAACTGGCAGAACTAGTCCATTTGCAGTTATAGCCGTGATGATGTCTCTTTGAGTAAGCCCATTTGCAGCTAGAGCGGCCTGGTCGATGTCTAAGTTAACGCGTTTTTCTCGAGCGCCCGAGACAGCAATGTCACGGATTCCATCAACCTGCTCGAAGAGTGAGGGTGCGATATCCTCTAGCTTTTTCCCAATTCTCTCGTTGTTGCCGTTGTTGTCAGCTACGGCTAGAACGATAATTGGCACGGAGTCGAAGCTTCCAGAAATAACTCGAGGTGAGGCATCGTTAGGAAGCAAATCTGAGACATCGCTTAGTGCCGCATTCAGCCTCTCTGTTACCGCTTCGGTTGTCGTTCCATATTCGAATGACACACGCAGAACTGAAAGACCAGTTGTGGAGGTCACCGTGGTTGACTCAATACCTTCAAGACCCAATACAACTTGCTCCAGGGGAGAGGAGACCTGGCTGTCTACAACCTCAGGCGATGCTCCGGGATACGAGGTGACTACCGCGGCGGAGGGAATTTCGATTGAGGGGATCAGTTCCTGCTTTAGGCCGCCAACGGAGATGAATCCGAATGCTGCCACGATGACCGTAACCAGGGCTACGACTGAGCGATTTTTAAGCGAAAGCTTGGAGATTAGATACAAAACGACCTCTTATTGGGTTTACGGCTAGTCCAACCAGCCAAGGAGACAGAATACTCCCGAACTAAGCCCCAAAGGCGGCAAAAAGGGCCTAAAGCCTGAGCAAAGACAGGTGCCGCGCGGGATTCCCGAATCTATGGGCGGTGATGCTGACGGCCTGCTCCTTGAAAAATGGCAATAGTTCGATGATTCCAGATTCAGTTGGTTCCCCGGTGTAGCAGGCCACGTCCACATGGGAAAGCTGGGTATGAGTCAGATCAACCGGACCAAAGATTCGGACTCTGCGGGGACGTCTGGAAAGAGAGGCCAGCCAGCTGGACTCGTTTTCGACAATCACGTTTATTCTCAAACTCTTTAGATATTTGGCCAGCTTCTCCGGCATGGTTTCGCAACTGAGCTCAACTGAACCGAGTGCCACCGCTGAGACTGCGGATCTCCAAACCTGGTAGTCGCTCGCGCCAGCCTGGATGCGGATTGTGCAGTCGGAACGGAAGTATCTGAGCAGATTTATTTCAACCGTGAGCTTCGATTCATCAATACTCTTTCCAAAATAGTGTCGAAGAGCTGCGGTATCACTTTGGGCAGAGCGAACCAGTGACTCCATCTCCTGGTCGCTCAGATTACTTGCTGTTGCTAGAACGAGCAGTTGGTCAAGCTTCTTGGAACCGATGGACTCGCGCGCACTGTTTGATGTTCTTCGCCAATCAGTGAGTGAGAAAAGATAATTTGGCCCACCAGCTTTAGCTGTTGCGCCTACAGCCGATTTCTTCCAACCACCAAAAGCCTGGCGGCGAACGATTGCTCCAGTGATACCGCGATTGACATACAAGTTACCTGCTTGTACTTTTGCAAGCCATTGGTTTATCTCTTCTGGTGCCAGTGAGTGCAGCCCTGCTGTTAGTCCATAGTCAACCTGATTTTGAATCTCAATTGCCTCGGCTAAGTTCTTGGCTCGCATTATCGAAAGAACTGGGCCGAAGTATTCGGTCAGGTGAGAGGTTGAACCGCGGCGAACATTCTCCCTTACACCCGGTGACCAAAGTTTCCCATCCTCGCTCAATTGCTTAGGTTCGATGAACCATCTCTCGGCTCGATCTAGCTTCGTAAGTCCGTGTAGCAACTTATCCGCAGGAGGCGAAATCATCGGCCCCATCTGGGCTGCTGGATTTACTGGATAATCAACCTTTATTGATGTAATGGCATCGTGTAATTGGTTTTTAAATCTCCTAGATTTTCCAACTGATCCAACCAAAATCACAATTGAGCTGGCGGAGCACTTTTGTCCTGCGTGTGAGAAAGCTGAGTACGCAACGTCCTTAGCGGCCAGATCAAGATCGGCATTTGGGGTAACAATTATTGAGTTTTTTCCACTGGTCTCAGCCAAGACCCTTAGATCAGGCTTGAAGGTCTTGAACATGTGGGCAGTTTCATACCCTCCCGTCAAAATCACCTGACTGACGGATTGGTGCGAGATTAGTTTCTTTCCTAAATCTCTATCCGCTAAATGAATTGTCGTGAGCACACCTTCAGGGAGAACTTCCTGGAGAAGAGCAGATAGAACTGCACCGCATCTACTAGCCGGACCTGCGGGCTTTAGAATCACAGCGGATCCAGCGGCAAGTGCCGCTAAGACACCACCGGCTGGAATTGCTACAGGGAAATTCCATGGAGGCGCAACCACGGTGACTGACCTTGGAACAGGTGAAGCACCTGGTAGAGCGCTGAGCCTGAGCGCTTGGGTCGCGTAGTAGTTGGCAAAGTCAATTGCCTCTGACACCTCGGTGTCGATTTGATCAAAGGTCTTCCCAGCCTCGGACATGGCCACTTCAATTAGGTACTGGCGGTTTCGCTCCAGAACAACTGCGGCTTCCAAAAGGTACTGGCAACGCTGCTGCGTAGAGAGCTGACCCCAAATTAGCTGGGACTGACGCGCGCTTTCAATTACCTGATCCAAGGCGAATTCATCAAAGACAGTGTTCGCAGCTACCAAATCAGAGCCAATCTCAGATGTTGAAAGCCGGCGAAAGATTGACTTTGCCCAGTCACGATTCTCGGCAATTGAAGGATCGCTATCTGCGCAATTACTGAAGCCGTCTTCAATTACCTCTGGGATATCAAGCTCACGATTTTGAATCCGATTGGGGATTGGTAGATCAGAGTCAAGTTCAGCAATGGAATCGAGAAAGCGGGTTTTCTCTAATTCAAAATATTCGGGATTATTCAGCTGAAAAGCACTTGAGAGGAAATTGTCCTTGGTAGCACCTTCCTCGAGTCTGCGAATCAGATATGCAATTGCTACGTCAAACTCTTTTGGATAAACAACCGGGGTGTATAGAACAAGTTTCCCTACAGTGTCGGCGATCACCTTTGCCTGATTGGGAGCCATGCCCAAGAGCATTTCGAAATCAAGTCCATGGTCGGCACCCCTTTGCTTTGCTAGCTGCCACGCCCAGGCGAGATCGAAAAGGTTGTGCCCTGCAACACCAATCTTTATGTTCTTTATCCGACTCTCGGTTAGCGCATAGTTGATTACTCGCTTGTAGTTTGTGTCGGCTTCTTTTTTTGAACCAACGGTGGCAAGAGGCCATCCGTGCAGTTCAGAGTCAACTCTTTCCATCGGAAGGTTGGCGCCCTTCACCACCCTCACCTTGATTGGTGCTCCACCATCCAGCACTCTCAGTTCAGCCCATTGTTGAAGATCAATCATTGCGCGCAGGGCATCTGGGAGATATGCCTGGAGGACTATTCCTGCCGTGAGTTTCTTGAACTGGGGTTTTTGCAAAATTCCCTTGAAGACAGCGATTGTCAAATCAAGATCTCGATACTCCTCCATGTCCAAGTTAATAAATTTCTGATTGCCTTCGTTCGCAATCTCATACAGAGGAGTTAGGCGTTCGATTACTTCGTCAACCGCCTGATCGAACGCCCAGGGGGAGTGGGGGGAGACGATTGCCGACACCTTGACCGAAACATACTCTGTCTCTTTTCGAGCGAGTATTTCCTTGATTGCGCTAAGCCTACGTTCAGCCTCCTGCTTCCCAAGTACAGCTTCACCAAGGAGATTGATGTTGAGGGTCGCATCTGTTAGTCGCAGCTTTCGTCTTGCTTTCTTTAGCTTGGAAGCTCGGGCATCCAGCACCAGATGAGATACCAGCTTTCTCAGTGCTTTGCGCGCAATTGGGATAACTGGCCAAGGAAAAACTGTCCCGAAGTTTGCTCCCAAAGCAATTAGGATTCTGAGGTAGAGAGGCAAAAATCTTGGTGTGATGGTGCGCAATTGGTAGAGATTCTTTGCCGCGACTCTGAGGTCTTCTGGTCTAATCACACCGTCTATGAATCCGACTGCAAACTCCAAGCCACGCGGATCTTGTAAGAGACCGGAAAGCCTTTTAGAAGGTTTGTTGACCCTCAGTTTTTGGGAGGATGCGACCCATTGGCGAGTTAGCTCTACCGCCGATTCGCTCAAGTCACTAGAGGGAAGGGCAGGAATTTGGGTTGATTTAAGGCTCATTGTCTCCCGCACACCTCTAGGGTAGGGGAAATTCAAACTGGTCCGTCGCATACCCCAAAGAAACAAGACTGAAACTTTCAGCTTGTTATTGTTGGGCTGTGATTGACAGCGCCTTTGGACAGATTGCCCTGATCCTGCTTGTCACTGCGGCCCTGGGGGCAGCGGCCAAGCTGGCGCGCCAGCCTCTGATTGTTGCCTACATCTTCGTTGGAATTCTGCTAGGTCCTACCTTCCTAGACCTTGTGCGTTACGAGGCAGAAATCGAATTGTTCGCGGAACTGGGAATAGCCTTGCTGCTGTTTCTAGTTGGTCTGAAGCTCGATGTTGGACTAATACGCAGTATCGGAAAAGTCGCTGTTTTAACTGGTCTTGGACAGGTTCTACTCACTACCTTGATCGGCTTTTTCTTAGTGGTCGCCATGGGCTTTGATTCAATTCAAGCTCTATACATTTCTATTGCGATTTCCTTCTCCTCAACAATCATTGTGGTCAAGTTACTTTCAGATAGAAGAGAAATAGACCAGCTTCACGGACAGATCGCTGTTGGATTTCTAATTGTTCAAGATTTGCTGGTGATTGTTGCCATGGTGGTTATAGCTGCCATTGGATCACGCTCGGGAGCTTTGGATAGAAGTATCCCGGCGCTAATCATTGGAAGCTTTGTATACATCGCCGCTGCAGTTTTGGTCTCAAAGTATCTGCTGCCGAAGGTGCTTGCTTGGCTATCGAAGAGCCAGGAGCTGACACTTTTATTCGGCGTCAGCTGGGCGATTGGATTAGCAGCAATCAGTCACTCGCTTGGTCTGTCGATGGAGATCGGAGCATTCATCGCTGGAGTGGCACTGGCATCAACTCCATATCGGGAGAGTTTGAGCGGTCGCATGGTCTCGCTCAGAGACATCATGGTGCTGTTCTTCTTCATTCAACTTGGATCTTCACTTAGCTTTGCGGATGCCGTTGGCCAGATTCTTCCAGCCATTCTTATCTCAGTTTTTGTTCTTATCGCCAAGCCTCTAATCGTGATGATAATCATGGGGTCACTTGGCTATCGAAGCAAGGTTTCATTCAAGACCTCGATGGCCATTGCTCAAATCAGCGAGTTTTCGTTGATACTGATTGCACTCGGATTTTCCCTCGGGCAAGTCGGACAACCCGCCCTCAGTCTTGTGACATTGGTGGCAGTGATAACTATCACCCTTTCCACTTATCTCATTCTTTACTCTGATCAGCTCTATGCCAGATTTGAGAACCTTTGGAGAAAATTCGAAAAACCAGCTACCTCCTCTTTGGATGAAGAGGCTCAGCAGGCTCGTTTTGATGCAATTGTGATTGGTGCCGGCCGATTGGGTTCAGATGTAATCAATGGACTAATGCAAAAAGGCGCAAGCCTACTCGTTGTTGATCACAACCCAGAGATTCTGAGTCGCCTCGCCTCTCAAGGAGTGACAACACTGTTTGGAGATGCCACAGAGCCTGAGTTTGCATCCTCGCTTCCTCTGAATGAAGCTGACGCAGTTATCTGTACCGCGCAGGAAAGATCAACAAACCTGTTCCTATTGCAGATTCTCAATCGTTTTGAATATGAAGGAAGTATTTGTCTTACGGCAATGGATGAGCCAACCGCAAAGCTGCTGGAACAGGACAGCAAGGTGACTGTCATTCGACCTTTGAACATGGCAGCCAGTCGGATTATTGACACCCTGCCAGCTATTCGCGATCGCGACAACTAGTCGCATCTCAGGGCTTTAGTCTCAGGCTGTCTTGCCAGGTTCAGAACACTTTTCGGACTTTGAACGTTGTGTAGACTTAGGGCGCCTAGATAGGCATCTGCCCTCGTAGCTCAGTGGATAGAGCAAGAGCCTTCTAATCTCTTGGTCGCAG
>CAZMOF010000026.1:0-9936 GCA_964567905.1 uncultured Aquiluna sp.
GAGCCAAGAACTTTGACTTCAATCTTCAGCAGTACTCGATTACTGAGGAGAGAAAGGCCAATGTTGATTTCTCATCGCCTTACTACTACACAACTCAGACTGTCATCACAGTTGCTGGTTCTGCAGCTGAAGGCGTAACCGATCTAGCAGGACTCAAGGGTCTTCTAATCGGTGCCGCAACCGGAACCACCTCTCTGGCAGCAATCGAAGACATAATTCAGCCAACAGCTGGTGCTCAGGCGTTTAACTCAAACGATGACGCCAAGGCGGCTTTGGCTAATGGCCAGGTTGACGCAATTGTGGTTGACTTGCCAACAGCCTTCTACCTAACTGCAGTTGAACTTGAGGGTGGAAAGATTCTCGGCCAGCTTGAAGGAGCTGAGTCAGGAGATTCCTTCGGTCTGGTTCTAGACAAGGGCTCACCCTTGACTGCGGCTGTATCCGCTGCAATTGACAGACTCCGTGCAAGCGGAAAGCTAGCGGAAATCGAAGCCGAGTGGCTCGCTGGCTACGCTGGCGCACCTGTGCTTAAGTAGCTGTTCTAAGACACAATAGGTGGGGCGAGAAATTCGCCCCACCTATTTCACTAACCAAGGTAACCAATGGCGCTCGAAGATAAGCAAGTCTCAGAAGCTGAACTTGCGCGCCGTGAATTTCGAAAAACTAAGCAGCGGAGAAGCGTCTGGGTCGCGTTCCTCAGCACGATTGTTTTTGCTCTGATTGTTTGGTTTGGGCTAATTGCGACTCCTGGCTGGTCCAGAGTTGAGTCCTCATTTTTCACCTGGGAGGTGGCGGTTGAAGCATTTCCAAGAGTGTTTGATGGACTGCTTCTAAATCTAAGGGTGCTGGTTGCCGCTTCAATTCTGGTTTTGATATTTGGCTTACTACTGGCAATTCTTAGGACATTAAAGTCTCCGGTGTTCTTTCCAATTCGGGTTTTATCCAAGGGTTACGTAGATCTTTTCCGCGGGCTTCCACTAATCATCGTTTTGTATTTAGTGGGTTTTGGAATTCCTGGGCTGAGGCTTGAATTTGTAGGACGAATTCCAGCGGAAGTGCTTGGAACTATTGCTCTCACACTCACCTACAGCGCGTACGTTTCAGAAGTGTTTAGAGCTGGCATCGAATCCATTCATCCGTCTCAGCGGCTTGCGGCGAGATCGCTTGGACTCAGCTATGGCCAATCTATGCGCCTTGTCGTGCTACCGCAGGCTGTGAGAAGAGTTGTTCCGCCGCTAATGAATGACTTTGTGGCTCTGCAGAAAGACGTCGGATTGATTTCTGTTCTCGGTGCAATTGATGCTGTCAGGGGAGCCCAGATTGAAGTGGCTAAGTTTGCTAACTTCACTCCATACGTTTTGGCCGGTCTACTCTTTGTTCTTTTGGCAATTCCAACAATCCGCATCGCAGATGCCGTCGCTAAGCGTTATGCAGAAAGAGAACAAAACGGGGTGACCCTTTGATTGACTGGTCGAGACCTCGCTTGAAGGTGGTTGGATTAAAAAAGCACTATGGCGACCGTGTTGTTATCGATGGGGTGAACCTTGAGGTGTTTCCGGGCCAGATTGTTGCTTTGATTGGGTCATCGGGTTCTGGTAAGTCCACACTGCTTAGGTGTGTAAATCTGATTGAAGAATTAACTGACGGTCAGATTTTTTTGGATGGCGAAGAGATATCTGCTCCCGGTCTCGAAGAAGACAAGATTCGGGCGCAAATTGGACTGGTGTTTCAGTCCTTTAATCTTTTCTCACACCTGAGCATTAGACAGAACATAACCCTTGCCCTCAGACATGTGAAGAAACTCTCAGATTCGGAGGCCACCGAAATTGCTAATCGCTGGCTTGACCGCATCGGGCTTGGCGATAGGGGTGATTCTTACCCAGACAAGATTTCTGGAGGGCAGCAGCAGCGAACTGCAATCGTCAGAGCTGTCTCGATGGATCCTAAGGTACTGCTTCTAGATGAGGTGACCAGTGCACTAGATCCAGAACTGGTTGGCGGAGTGCTGGACCTAATTAGAGAACTGAAGCAAAACGGGACCACCATACTGATGGCTACCCACGAGTTATCTTTTGCTCGAGAAGTGGCCGACTGGGTTATCTTCCTCGAGAAGGGCCAGATTTACGAAGAGAATGAGGCAAGTGAATTCTTCGCCAATCCCAAATTGCCTAGAACCAAAGAGTTTCTGGCCCGAATGTCTCTTTAGTAACCCAGTGCGCGAAGTGAAGTAGCATCGAGGCATGCACACGGGGGTTCGACCAGGCTTAGCCAAGTTCGCATCGGCACTAGTTGCCACAGCAATTGTGCTCACCAGCATCACCATGACCACCTCGCAGTCGCAAGCTGCTGTTATTCCAAAGCCAGGTGCCAGCTGCAGCAAACTCTGGCAGAAGATCACTTATCGACAGGTCACCTATACATGCGTTCGTGTATCAGGAAAGCTTGTCTGGAATAAAGGTGTAAGGGTTGCCTCAGCCAAGCCTGCACCAACTCTTCCTGCGAAACCACAGCTTGCCTTGTACACCGGTGGAGCCGGCGCGGCCGATGGTGCCAATGACTTTGTAACCCCTGAGCTTAGTTTCACTCCGCAGAGTGAACCAGCAGGAACTAATCTTCGCTTCTTTCTTTACGATCCGAGAAATTCTACTCGTGCCATTTCTTCGCCAGGTTTCTTCCTCAAGTCGGCAACATCTGACTGGCGGTTTTACTCAGCCAATAGTGACGGCACGTTGTATCTACAACTTTCTGATGGTGAGTACGCAATTGACACAGTCGAACCGTCCGGTCTTTCAGCTGAATACATTCGCAAGTTTTATTCCGTAACGATTGCCAGTGGCAAGGCGGATGTGGAGGGGGTGAAGGCAAATTCAAAGGGAATCTTTGGATTGACGCTAGACCTTCCAGCTAGCGGGGGTGAGAGCTTTTCACCGGCTAATCAATGTCAACTTCGCGGGCAAGATGGAAATCTTGCGATGAACGTGGGTTTTCCTGCTAGGTCCGATCGATTGGTTCGACAGGGGACAATCAAAGCCATCATCATTCCGGTTGATTTTGCCGATTCGCCTGGATTTGGTAACCCAGCTGAATCTTTCTATGACATGGCAGTCGGTACGGATAAGTTTTTCCGGCAAGTGTCCGATAATCGCGTGAGTTTCAACTTCCAAATACTCCCTAAGTATCTGCGTATGCCATTTAGTCCTAGTCAGTTCAAGCTCGGAACCTGGAGTCAGGGCGATGCGGAAGGGTACTGGAGGGCCGCAATCAAGGCAGCGGATGCACACGTTGATTACGCAAAGTTTGATGTTGTCTACGTCGTCAGTCCGCCATCAATTGCCTCCAGCGCAATTGCTTATGGTCCTGCTTTCCCAAAGCAGTATCAGACAAACGATGGCTTTGTGAAAAACGGCACCTTCTCTGGTGCTGATGCATATCAAAACTTCTCCGGAGCCGGCTGGAAGTGGATGGCACATGAGACCGGTCACCTTTTTGGTCTGCACGATTTGTACACAGTTGATCCAAATCCCGCCACCTTTGGCTCTTGGGAGATGATGTCCCTCAACTGGACGAACCGGTCTATAGAACTTACCTCTTGGAACAGGTTCATCTTGGATTGGCTAAGAGCTGATCAATACGACTGCTTTCGTGCCAGCGAATTAAGTGGAAGCACCAAGTCGATTGATTTAGTTCCAATTGGATCAAGTTCCTCGGGCAAAAAAGCTGTTTTTACAAAACTAAGCGATTCTCTGATGCTGGTAGCTGAGTATCGGGCAACGGCTGGTTTGGACGTTATTCCAAATACAGAATCAGGGCTACTGGTCTACACGGTTGACATGAAAATTGCTTCTATCCGGGGAGGATGGAAGGTTGTAAGACCAGCCAGATCAACCAGTCCGACATTTGACGATGCTGCTTTGCAAGTTGGAGAAAGCGTGGAAGTTCAGGGAATAAAGCTGACTGTGGTCAGCAAATCAGCCTCGCAATTACAACTGCGCATAAATTAGTTTCTAAATAATTGCTTTATTGAGACTTGCCTGCAAATTCACTAAGTCCTTCCTATATAAAAAAGCATCTTGGATAGTGTTTACCTGTGATTGAGTTTGCCGTTGACGTCATCAACCAGATTGGCCTCATCGGCGCTGGGCTGCTTGTGGCTCTTGAAGTCATTATTCCCCCTATCCCGAGCGAAGCAATTTTGCTGCTGACGGGCTTCAATGTCTCTTTGGAGAGATTTGGATTCCTAGATGCACTGGTAGCGACAACAATCGGATCGCTAATTGGAGCAACACTGCTCTACTTTCTAGGTCATGCCTTCACTCAAGAAAGATTAGAAAAGATAGTTGAAAAGTATGGAAAGTTCGTTGGGTTACCACTCAAAGATTTCCAAAAGACCATGGACTGGTTTGAAAGATACGGAAGCGCTTTAGTTCTGTTTGGTCGAATGATTCCAATTATCAGAAGCTTGGTCAGCATTCCAGCTGGATTGGTAAGGATGCATCTTGGAAAGTTTTACTTTTATACTGGAATTGGTTCGCTGGCATGGAATTCCATCTGGATTTCAATTGGCCTGAATTTAGGAGAGAACTGGCAAGTGGGAGAGGAGTTTGCCCAGTACCTAGAGTGGCTTGCCTACCTAATTCTTGGCGCGGTCGCTGTCTACCTAGTCTTTAACCTTTTCCGATACCTGTTTTCGCGACCTAAGGGCTAGAGCGCCTCTAATTAGGGCCAAAAGACAGTAACCAAATTGCAACATTCGTGCGGGCCCAGTCACTGTGGGTAGTAAATCGCAGCCAGTAGGCTTCTGCTATGAGCACACTTAGTGGTGCTCGCACGAGAAATGCCAGGTATCAAAGGTGGCCATAGCTTGGTAAAAGCGCAATCACAACCTCTGTCCAGTGGAGTTTCGCTCAGAGGGCTTAGCAAAACTTTTGGGACTGTTGATGCGGTCGTTGATGTCGACCTAGATATCCCCCAAGGTGAATTCTTCTCTATGCTCGGCCCATCGGGTTCTGGCAAGACAACAGTTCTTCGGATGATTGCTGGTTTTGAGCCTGCAACAAGCGGAAAGATTTATCTCGATGGCCAGGATGTAACTGAGCTTGCCCCCTTTGATCGAGAAGTAAACACCGTTTTTCAGGACTATGCCCTGTTCCCTCACATGACAATTCAGGAGAACGTTGAATTTGGTTTGAGGGCAAAGAAACTTAGCAAAGCCGACAGAACCACTAAGGCCAATGAGGCCATTGACCGCGTGAAACTCTCCCATCTTTCAGATCGACTGCCTCACCAACTATCTGGGGGGCAGCGCCAAAGAATTGCCCTTGCCCGTGCCCTGGTTCTTCGACCAAAGCTTTTGTTGCTAGATGAGCCACTTGGTGCACTCGATAAACAGCTTCGAGAAGAGATGCAGGTAGAGCTCAAAGCCATTCAGCGTGAATCTCAGATCACGTTTATCTTTGTCACCCACGATCAAGAAGAAGCTATGAGAATGAGCGATCGAATCGCTGTCTTCAATGCGGGCAAAATTGAACAGATTGGAACTCCACGTGAGGTTTATGAAAGACCAGCTACTGCTTTTGTATCTGGCTTTTTAGGAGGCTCAAACCTTCTCAGTCCCGCAGATGCTGCCCAGATTGTTAAGCAAAATCAGTTAGTGAACATTCGTCCAGAAAAAATTAGCATCACCAGTCTCGGATCTTCTGTGAGTGGTGATGAGCAGTCGGTTGAAGGCACAATCGTCGAGACTGCCTACCTAGGAGCCAACACACTATTTGTTTTAGAGGTGAGTGGTGGTATTCGAATGATTGCAACCAAGGTTAATGAAGAGTTACCCGGTCAGACCACAGGGTTTGCCGCAGGTGATCGAGTGCTAGCGAAGTGGAAAAAAGACCATGTCACTAGCATTCCTGAAAAATGAGAGGAAACAAATTGAAGCGTAGAAAACTAGCATTTGGTGCTCTGCTTGCTTCATCATCACTATTCCTAGCCAGCTGTGCAGCTGACAGCGGAACTCTGACACTTACAGTGCCAGACGTTCCAATGCAGCAGGAACTCGGTGAGTATGAAGGAGAGTTGAACATTGTTAACTGGTCTGGCTTCGTCGAGCCAGCCTGGACTGACAAGTTCACCGCTGATACTGGCTGCAAGGTAAACCCTCGCGTTGCTGGTACCAGTGATGAGATGGTTACCCTAATGCGTACTGGAGAGTACGACATCGTTTCAGCTTCGGGTGACGCAGCGCTGCGTCTAATTGTTGGTGGAGACGTTGCACCACTAAACCTGGAACTGATTCCAAACTTCTCGGATGACATCGCGGAAGGTATGAAGGGTCAGATTTATGACACTGTAAACGGCAAGGCCTACGGTGTTCCAATCGGTCGTGGTGCAAACCTGTTGCAGTACAACGAGACTGTGACCGGCGGAGCTCCTGAGAGCTGGGACGTAGTCTGGGAGACTGACAGCCCATACGCAGGCAAAATCACTGCTTACGATGCACCTATTTACATCGCTGACGCTGCTGTTTACCTGATGTACCACAAGCCAGAACTGAACATCAAGAACCCATATGCTTTGGACGAGACCCAGCTAGCAGCTGCAATCGACCTACTAAAGCAGCAGAACACCATCATTGGAGAGTACTGGGCAGATCCAGTGGCACAGATTACCTCCTTCGTAGGTGGCAACGTTGTTGTTGGTACCTCATGGGAAGTTCTGCGCAAGTTCGCAGCTCAGGACAACATCAAGACCACACTGCCAGTTGAAGGTTCGACTGGTTGGTTTGATGCTTGGCTATTGTCCTCAACTGCCAAGAACCCAAACTGCGCATATGCATGGATGAACTACACGAGCACACCTGAGGTGAATGGTGCAATCGCCATGAACTTCGGAATGGCTCCTGCAAACCTTGCATTCTGCAAGTCAAGTCCAGAAGCTCAGGCTCACTGTGACGAATTCTTTGCAGAAGACGAGGAGTTCTTCTCCAGAATCTGGCCATGGACCACCCCAATCGAGGAGTGTGTGGACGGACGTACTGACGTCAAGTG
This sequence comes from uncultured Aquiluna sp., assembly GCA_964567905.1. Taxonomy (GTDB): domain Bacteria; phylum Actinomycetota; class Actinomycetes; order Actinomycetales; family Microbacteriaceae; genus Aquiluna. The sequence continues at coordinate 7,041 of CAZMOF010000026.1, forward strand.
CACCAGCTTCCAAGATTGGACTAATGCCTGGGCCACTGTTAAGGGCTAATGCACGTTACTGGGTGGGGGAAACCCCACCCAGTAATCCCAAACTTTAGGGAGGTGGACATGACATCAGTAGTTTCGAGAGTAAAAACTAAGATGCCAATCTCCTCCTATTTGCACCTTCATCCCAAGGTTCGCCTAAGAGCTCTGCTTGCTCTTCCGATGACTTGGCTGGTTGGTGTCTACATAATCTCTTTGTTTCTACTGCTAATTACTGCCTTCTGGTACGTCGATCCTTTTACCTCTTTGGTTCGCCCGGGATTCACTCTTGAAAACTTTGTTGCAATTTTCACAACCCCTGCGTACATTGCAACCTCAATTCGAACTCTGTTAATCGCTCTTGGCGTTACAGCGCTATGTATTGTTTTCGCAATTCCACTTGGCATCTACATGGCAAAAGTTGCCCGTCCGTGGGTTAGAAACCTGCTGGCAGTTTTTATCACATTGCCTCTGTGGGCTGGCTACCTGGTAAAGCTGTTGGCCATGCGATTGACTTTTACCGAGAACGGCTTCGTAAATTGGTTACTGAATCCACTTGGTATATCGGGCCCTGGTTTTGGAATTCCTGTTGTAATTCTGGCTCTTGCTTATCTTTGGTTCCCATACATGGCTTTGCCTGTCTTCACTGCAATAAGGCAATTGCCTACAAATCTTTTTGATGCCTCGGCTGATCTTGGACACAAAGCTTGGCCAACGATTTTTAGAGTTGTTCTTCCGCTAATTACGCCAGCCATAATTGCAGGCTCTGTATTTACCTTCTCACTTAGTTTGGGTGATTACTTGGCAGCCAGATTTGTCGGGGGATCAACTCAGATGATTGGCTCAATCATCGCCTCTAACATCAACCTAAACCCACCTGTTGCAGCTGCCTTTTCAATGGTGCCAATCGCATTCGTAGTTATGTATCTAATGGTGGCCAGAAGAACTGGCTCATTGGAGCGCATGTAATGCTCAGGTTTTCTCGTTTATCAAAAGCCGCGATGCTGGCCATAATTGGCCTGATTTTGGCATTTATGTATGTTCCGCTTTTCATTCTGATCTTGAACTCTTTGAATGAGGCGCAAGTTAGCTCCTGGCCAATCGAGAGTTATTCACTTAAATGGTGGGAGACTGCAGCTGAACTAGAAGCAATTCGAAACGCTCTGTTGAATTCGGTTCTAGTTGCATTTGGTGCCATGGTTGCTGCGTCAATTCTTGGGACACTTGCAGCCTTTGCCCTGTCAAGATTTGATTTTTTTGGGAAGAGCACAGTCAATTTATTGATTGTTCTTCCAATCGCGCTACCGGGTGTTGTCACAGGCGTTGCTTTTAGCAACACCTACAGCAACTTCCTCACCCCAGCTGGATTTCAAATTGGCTACTTTGGAATGATTGTGGCTCACGCGACCTTCTGCATCGTGATGGTATTCAACAATGTTATTGCGCGGCTTCGAAGAATGAATCCAAACCTTCAGGAAGCATCCATGGATCTTGGGCAGGGTGTCTGGGGGACATTCAGGCTTGTAACGTTCCCACAGTTCAGGGCAGCTTTCGGCGCTGGAGCGCTGCTCGCTTTTGCCCTGAGCTTCGATGAGGTTGTGGTCACAATTTTCACAGCGCCACCCGGGGTCGACACAATACCGCTTTGGATATTGAAGGAGATGGCCCGACCAACTCAGGCTAGCGTGGTGAACGTTGTAGCAACGGTGATTATCGTCCTGTCACTTATACCTGTTTATGTGTCCCAGAGACTTTCAAGATCAGCGGACGACGCAAAGTAATTATTCGCCAAATAAATCTAGGCGCGATCTCACAAGCTTCTCAAAGGATTTCACGCTGCCATCTGCTGCCTTCAGTTCTACAAAGTCTAGAAACATCGAGAGCGAGCCATCTGCGTGTTGAAGTAAAACGCAAGGCTCTCTTCCTTCAGATGCCTTTAGTTCCGAATCAGTTCTTTCATTCATGTGGACGAGCCGAACCGCGATATCAAAGTCTGCCAAAAGCCGTTTTTCAAAGGCTTTGAATTCTGTTTTTTTCTTGATGGGGGAGTGGGTGATATCACACAAACTGCACTCTCGTGTTCCAATCAAGTGACCTAGAAAATAGCTCACCTCGCCAATAAAGCCACCGTCAGCCTTGTAAACGCCAATTAGGGTTCGAGAGGATTCCGCCATGATTACGTCAACCCAATTACTTCCGACATTCTTCCCGAAAGCGCGCTAGTCCTGGGACAGGTCTTTTTCGAAGTAGTCCACGGTTACCACTTCACCTTTGAACTCTTCAGTCCAGCTTTTTGTTTTGTCCTGCATAAAATTCATTGACTCAAGCAATCTAATTGAAGAGATGTTCCTACTATCCGTTGTAGCAATTGCTCTTGTCGCCCCAGCTTCTGCGCGCAGGAATTCGATTAGCGCCCGGACTGCTTCCTTGGCGTACCCTTGGCGTTGGTATTGGGGGGCAATCGTGAAACCAAGCTCAAAAACGCCATCTTGATTTGCAACTCTGTGAATGGCAAGGTCGCCAATATGTGCGTTAGAAATAGAGAGATGAATAGCTAGCTGCAACCAATCTCCAAGATCTGGCGTGACAACTCCCAACTGGGATTGAATTAGTTCAACTGCCTGATCTCTTGAGTAGCTGGAGTCCCAACTTTGAAATTTAGCGATATTTGGATCTTGACGATATTCAACAAACGTGTCGATGTTACCCATCGCAAGCGGCTGAATGCGAAGTCTCTCGGTCAACAGCGGGTAGGGCATTGTTGAAGTCTATTCAGCCAAATTGCGGCGATATAGAAGATTGGGTTAGGGGTGAAGGTGGTAGGCCCCGTCGGGATCGAACCGACGACCCACGGATTAAAAGTCCGTTGCTC
>CAZMOF010000027.1:0-9658 GCA_964567905.1 uncultured Aquiluna sp.
TAGTTTTTAGCAAAACTTTCAATTGGTGGGCAAGTGCAGGTGAGATTGCGATCGCCAAAGACCCCGTCGATTCTTCTAACCGGTGGCCAGTACTTGCTTCTTCGCTGACCATCGGTTGGGAACACCGCTTCTTCGCGAGAGTAAGGATGACTCCACTCATCGACTAGGTGGCTGGCGGTGTGAGGGGCATTGACTAAAGGATTGTCATCCTGCGGCCACTCACCCTCTTGAACCTTTCTAGCTTCTTCACGAATTGCGAGCATCGCATCAATGAACCTGTCCAGTTCTTCCTTCGGCTCACTCTCGGTTGGTTCAATCATCAGCGTTCCAGCAACCGGGAAGCTCATTGTTGGAGCATGGAATCCATAATCAACCAGTCGCTTGGCAATGTCATCATTACCAATACCGGCTTCTTTCTGGAGAGGCCTGATGTCAATGATCGCTTCGTGAGCAACCAGTCCGTTCTTTCCTGTGTAGAGAAGTGGGTAGGCATCGGAAAGTTTCTTGGCAACATAGTTGGCGCTTAAGACAGCAACGGCAGTTGCTGCCTTGAGTCCCTGCGGACCCATGAGGTGGATGTAGGCCCAGGAAATGGGAAGAATGCTGGGCGAACCAAAGGGGGCAGCTGAGACTGGGCCGTACTTAGGCAGATCAATCTGAGCCATTGAGTGACCTGGCAGGAAGTCCTTGAGGTGGCTCTTCGCGACTACTGGGCCAACTCCGGGACCACCACCACCGTGAGGAATGCAGAAGGTCTTGTGGAGATTCAGGTGGGAGACATCTCCACCAAATTCACCGAACTTAGCAAAACCAACTACCGCGTTGGTATTTGCGCCATCGATGTAGACCTGACCTCCAGCATCGTGAACCATCTTGCAGATCTCAACAACAGCCTCTTCGTAAACGCCGTGAGTGGAGGGATAAGTAATCATCAGCGCAGAAAGAGTGTCTTTGTATTCAGCAATTTTTTGCTTTAGATCCAGCACATCTACGTTGCCATCCGGATCGCAGGAAACAACTACAACCTCCATGCCAGCTAGCACGGCGGATGCGGCGTTTGTGCCATGCGCAGACGATGGAATCAGGCAGACGTTTCTTTGGAGATCTCCGCGTGAGCGGTGGTAACCGCGAATTGCAAGTAGTCCTGCTAGCTCACCCTGGCTGCCAGCGTTTGGCTGCAGAGAAATTGCTTCATAACCGGTTATGTCGCTCAGCCACTCGGTCAGTTCTGAGATCAGTTCGATATAACCTTCGGTGTCCTCGGCGGGAGCAAAAGGATGTAGCGAAGAAAATTCTGGCCAGGTGACCGCTTCCATCTCAGTAACGGAATTGAGCTTCATTGTGCAGGAGCCAAGTGGAATCATTCCGCGGTCGAGTGCGTAGTCAAAGTCAGACAGCTTCTTCAAATATCGAAGCATTGCAGTTTCGGAGTGGTGGCTGTTAAAGACTGGATGAGTGAGGAAATCTGACTGTCTGTGATTAATCAAGTTATCGACAGCATCCTGCGGTCTTGGTGCTCTGGCTCCAAATGCTGCGGCTAGTTCTGCTAGGTGCCACCAGCTGGTGCTCTCATCAACTGAAATACCAATGGTCTTTTCATCAACCATCAATACCGTCAGATCTTTCTCTCGTGCCTCTTCGTAATACTTCTCGGCATCGATGTTGGTAATGCGAATAGTGTCAAAGAAGTTCTTGTGCTGAAGGTGGAAACCAACCTCGTAGAGAACCTTGGCAAGCGCCGAAGTCTTGGCGTGGATTTCTTTGGCTATGTCTTTCAGGCCCTGTGGACCGTGATAGACCGCATACATTCCGGCCATAACTGCCAGTAAAACCTGGGCCGTGCAGATGTTGGAGGTGGCTTTCTCCCGGCGGATATGTTGCTCTCTGGTCTGCAGAGTTAGGCGATAGGCCGGGGCGCCCTCGGCGTCAACCGAGACACCGACCAGTCTTCCCGGCATTGTTCTTTCGAGCTTTTCTCTCACGGCAAGGTAACCGGCGTGGGGACCACCAAATCCCATTGGAACACCGAAGCGCTGGGTGGTTCCGCAGACAATATCTGCACCCTTTTCTCCCGGGGGAGTAATTAGTGTCAGTGCCATCAGATCGGCCGCGGCAATTGCCAGACCTCCAAACTCATGAATCTTGGCGAACAGGTTGTCAAAGGAAATGATTCTTCCTGAAGCTCCTGGGTATTGAACAACCGCTCCAAAACACTCTTCGCTAATTTCTTCTGGCTTTAGGGCATCGAAGTATTTGATTGTGATACCCATTGGCTCAGCTCTGTGTTCAAGCAGCTGTTTGGTTTGTGGGAAAAGATCGCTGTCCACATAGAACAGGTTGCTCTGGGAGTCTGCGCTTCGCTTTGCAACCAGCATCGCCTCAACAACCGCGGTTGCCTCATCCAACATAGATGCATTGGCAGTCTTCATCCCCGTCAGGTCGGTGACCATGGTTTGGAAGTTGATCAGGGCTTCCAACCTTCCTTGACTTATCTCAGGTTGGTATGGGGTGTAGGCGGTATACCAGCTTGGGTTTTCTAAGACGTTGCGCTTAATCACACCGGGGGTTCTGGTTCCGTAGTAACCAAGACCGATGAAACTCTGTGTGATGCGATTCTTGCTACCGATTTCCCGTAGGCGCTCAAGAGCATCCTCTTCGCTGATTGGCTCGGGAAGCGTGCTACCACCTTTGTACTTGATGGCATCGGGCAGAGCCTTCTCCATGAGTTCGTTTAGATCTTTGAGCCCAAGAAACTGAAGCATCTGCTTTTGCTCAGACGCGTTCGGGCCGATGTGGCGATGGCGAAACTGATGATGGTCGGCTAGCAATTACTCTCCAACTAGGGCGTCATACTCACTGGCGGATAGAAGATCCGGTAGTTGTGTATAACGGATTTTAATGAGCCAACCTTCCCCAAATGGGTCTTGATTTATCGTTTCGGGGGAGTTTGGTAGTGATTCGTTAACTTCTACGATTTCCCCATCCATTGGGGCATAAAGCTCTCCCACGCTCTTGGTGGATTCGATTTCCCCACAAATCTTCATATAAGTAGTGTTAGACCCCACCTTGGGTAGGTCCACATAGACAATCTCGCCTAGGGCGTCAGCCGCATACTTGGTAATCCCGACGGTCGCTATCTCGCCCTCGACCAAAATCCACTCGTGCTCTTTGGTGTATTGCAGGTTGGTTGGATTAGCCATTTTCTCTCCTATAGAAAGGTGTCTTCACTACCTCGTAGCCGATTCTGGTCCCCCGAACATCGGCCTCAAGCTTGGTACCAGTCTCTACTTCAGCGCTCAGGTAGGCAAATCCGATGGGGTAGCCAAGGGTCGGGGACAAAACCCCAGAGGTAATCTCGCCAATGGGTGCTGATTCTCCAGGCAGAAACACCTGATAACCAGCTCTGGCCGCTCTTTTCCCCTCTCCGCGGAGAGCATAGAGGCGCGGTCCCTTGGTCTCTGAAGTAAGAGCACTCTTCCCTACAAAATCATCCCGATCAAGATTGATGATTCGACCAAGGGATGCTGAGTAGGGAGTGGTGTCAAGGGTTAGCTCATGTCCATACAGCGGCATGCCTGCCTCTAGCCGGAGAGTATCTCGTGATGCTAAACCGCAAGGCTTCACCTGATTTGTTGCGATGAGTGCTCGCCAAACCTTAACCGCGTCTTTGTTTTGCACCAGAATTTCAAAACCATCTTCACCGGTGTAGCCGGTGCGTGCAAGGAGTGCAGCACATCCCACGACCTCGGCGCTCGCAATTGAGTAGTAGCGAAGGGGTGCGAGGTCAGTGGTAGTTAACTTCTGTAAGACGCCTGCCGCATTTGGACCTTGAATTGCAATCAAGGCTGTGTCATCGGAGTTGTCAGTAACAGTGACAGCAAAACCACTGGCTCTTTGTTGGAGTGCATTTCTAACGGCTTCTCTATTTGCGGCATTTGCAATTATCAGAAAGTCAATATCGTGCAGGCGATAGACAATCAGATCATCAATGACTCCGCCGTCTTCGCGGCAAATCATTGTGTACTTTGCTTTTCCAACCGCCAACTTAGAAACCTGAGTGACCACTGCGTAGTCGAGGAAACGGGCTGCATCGTCTCCCACGATGGAGAATTCAGACATGTGCGAGATATCAAAGATGCCTGCTGACGAGCGAACCGCGTGATGTTCGTCTAAGTCGGAGCCGTATCTAACCGGCATCTCCCAGCCACCAAAATCAGTGAAGTTAGCACCAAGTGACTTGTGTTCTTCGTAAAGGGGAGTTCTCAGCACCGCTTCACTCTATAGCTTGACTGAAGTTAGTTTTTCTCTCAGCAGTCGGTAGCGCTCTGCCGTTAGCTCAACAATCTCAGGGCTGAGAGTAGGCGGCTCACCCCGCTGATCCCAGTTATCCAGGAGCCAGTTGCGAACCATCTGCTTATCAAAGCTTTGGTCTCTCTCGCCTTTTTCCCAGAGCTTTTTGTCCCAGTAGCGGGAGCTGTCGGGAGTTAGGACCTCGTCGCCCAGGGTCAGCTCACCTGTTTTGGGATTGGCACCAAACTCAAACTTGGTATCGGCCAGGATTAGGCCTGCTTTCTCGGCGATTGCGGAGGCAAAGTTGTAGATGCTGAGGCTTGCATCCCTTAGGGCCTGGGCGGTTTCCTCGTGAACCAAATCAATGACCTCGTCGAAGGTGATGTTCTCATCCTTTTGTCCCTGGGGTGCTTTGTAGGCGGGGGTGAAGATTGGCTCGGGAAGTTTGTCGCCAAACCTAAGTCCACTGGGTAGAGAAATTCCGCACACTTCTCCAGTGGCTTGATATTCCTTCCAACCAGAGCCAGAGATGTATCCGCGGACAACACATTCCACCGGATACATCTTGAGTCTCTTTACGATGACAGCGCGATCTTGAATATCTTGCGGAACTTTCAGCTCAGCAGAGCGATGATTAGGAAAGTCAATAAGGTCTAGCCACCAGTTTGTAATTGTCGTTAGCTCAACTCCCTTGAGAGGGATCTCTGGTTGAAGAATGTGGTCAAAAGCGCTGATTCGATCTGTTGCAACAATCAGCGCAAGATGAGAAAGCTTTTCATCCTCTGGCTCAAACAGCTCTCTAACTTTTCCAGAGTAGATATGTCTAAATCCAGGTATCTGCATTAGCTGACCCTGAGTGCAATGTCATTGCGATAATGACCACCCTGCAGTTGTATGCGGCTCAGACCTTCATACGCCAGGGTTCGTGCTTCTTGGAAGCTTTCACCACACCCAACCACGGAGAGAACTCTTCCCACTTTGCTGGCTTTGCAGACCTCAACATCGTCGATACTTTCAGCGGACTCAATCCCACTGACTGGCCTTTCTTCAACAGATCTTCCGGGATACCCCTCGGAAGCCAGGACAACTGTGACGGCCTTGCGACTAGAGAATTCTGCGGAAGGTCCAGAATCAAGCTTTCCAGTTGCGGCTCGCATGAGTAGATCGGCAAGGTTGCTGGTCAGCCTGCGAAGGACAACCTGTGTTTCTGGGTCTCCAAATCTTGCATTAAATTCAATCACTCTGATTCCGCGATCCGTGATGATTAATCCGCAGTAAAGAAGACCAACAAACTCAGCTTTTCTTGCGGCAAGCTCTCTGATTGTTGGCATTGCAATCTTTTCAGTTACTTCTTCAATAAAACCTTCTGGCAGCCATGGCACAGGTGAATATGCACCCATGCCTCCAGTGTTTGGTCCCTGATCACCATCGAACACACGCTTATAGTCCTGTGCTGGTGAAAGTGGCATAACACTCTTTCCATCTGAGAGGAAGAAGAGGCTAACTTCTTGTCCCGCGAGGTGCTCCTCAACCAGAATTCCGCCAGCTATGTATGCCTTGGCATGTTCGAGGGCCGCTTCCTTATCGGAAGTCACAATCACGCCCTTGCCTGCTGCCAGGCCATCTGCCTTGACAACATAGGGGGCACCAAATTGATCGAGGGCTGATTCCACCTGTTCGATGGTGTCGCATCTTCTTGCCATGCCTGTTGGGATATCAGCAGCAGCCATTATTTCCTTAGCGAAGGTTTTCGATCCCTCTAGTTGCGCTGCTTTCTGGCTCGGTCCGAAAACCGCTGTTCCTTGCTCTCGAAGGGCATCACTCACGCCTGCTACTAAAGGTGCTTCAGGACCAATGACTACTAGATCTACTCGCTCTTCGAGTGCAAGTTTCACAACCGCTAAACGATCTGTTATCTCGCAATTCCTGGTTTCAACCTCTTTGGCTATTCCCTCATTACCGGGGGCGCAAACAATGTTTTCTTTAGGCGTGCCAGTTCGAATCAGTGCCTTTACAATCGCATGCTCTCTGGCACCCGAGCCCAACACCAGGATTCTCATTAGGGCGAGTTTAGCCGTGATAATTGGGGCATGGGCAAGAGGCAGATTCCGGCAGAAGAAGGAGAAGCAGCGCTCAAGAGCGGGGATGAGCGCGTCGCTGTTCGCTACCTGCTTCTTGAGATTGAGAAAAAACTTCCCGGCAAATCAGTTGAACTTAGAGTTCCGCCGTATGGGGCAATTCAGTGCGTTGAAGGACTGAATCACAGAAGGGGAACACCCCCGAACGTAGTTGAGATAAGCGCTGGTGTTTTTCTGAATCTGGCCTTGGGAAAATCATCTTGGCAGAGTGAAGTTGAGAATGGAAAAGTGATTGCCAGTGGAGAGCTCTCCACGGAACTTGCGAAAGTTTTTCCTTTACGCAGCGACTAGTTCAGAGTCACCAAGCTCAACAAAAAGCTGCTGGTTGAGTTTGAACGCGGCTCTTACTTCTGCAACAAGTAGTAGCAGCTCATCGTCTGTCAGATCGAGAGTGTCTACTGCTGCACGATAACTTTCTTTGAAAGGAACTACCGCTTCAATTTCTGCAAAGTGGTAGAAGCTAGTCTGCTCTTCAGTCAGACCATAGTGACGACGAACCAGGGCACCAATTGCCTGTCCTCCCGAAAGATCTCCGAGGTAACGGGTGTAGTGGTGTGCCAGCAGTCTGACATCTTCGATTCCACCGAGAGAGTTAATTCTTGCGACGTAGTCTTTGGTCGCGGGCAGCATTTCTGTCTCGCTCCAGTTTTCAACACCGAGCTTTTTTAGATCGGCAACCATTGACTCAAAGCGCTTCAGCTCTGGTGCAAAGGGAACAGCACCCGAATCAGGAAGCTTGGCCTCCATCGCCTGGTAAACGAAAATCATTTGGTTCAGGTAGCGGGTGTAGTCCGCCGCAGAGAGCTCGCCACCCATCAGCTGCTTGATAAAGCCTGCATTCTCCGCGCTCTTGTGGTCAGACATGGAGGACTCTCGCATCAGCTGGGAGATGGTGGTCATTTTGCCCCTTACTTAGGTGAACCTAACCAGTTCAGACTAGGCCAGGAACCTGCCAGCTCGCAACCCCAGCTTTTCCGCTTTAATTAGGCCATGGCGGAAGAAGAAATCGAAATCAGAAGAGCCCCCAAGGTCCTTCCCTGGATGCTCACCGGTGCTGCCATCGGCATGCTGATTGCTCTTGCCCTTTCGCTCCTAACTCCTACAAACCCTGAGCTCCCGGAGAACTTTCTTGGACTGATGCTGATTTCATTCGGATCACTAGGACTGGGTCTAGGAGTTGGAATTGCAATTGCCTTTGACCTTATATCTGCTCGCCGCGCTAAACGCGCCACAGCGAATAGGGTTTCAGAGTGAGACGCGGAGATGGACTACTCAATCACGACCTGCTGCCAGGAGAGAAAGGTCCGCAAGATCAGTGCGGAGTCTTTGGAGTCTGGGCACCGGGTGAAGAAGTAGCAAAACTTTCCTACTTCGGACTTTACGCTCTTCAACACCGCGGTCAAGAATCTGCAGGTATTGCAACCGCAGATGGCGAGAAGATTTTGGTCTTCAAAGATATGGGTCTGGTTTCCCAAGTCTTTAATGAAGCGGCCCTCGAATCCTTGCAAGGACACATCGCAGTTGGTCACACTCGCTACTCAACCACCGGGTCATCGCATTGGAAAAATGCGCAGCCAACTCTAGGCCGAACTGCATATGGAACAGTGGCCCTTGGTCACAATGGCAATCTCACCAACACCACAGAACTGCTTGAGCTTTTACAAAAGAGATATCCAAATCATGACGGTGACCTTCGCTCTGGTAACACAACCGATACCGCTGTTATCACAGCTCTTCTCGCAGGCAACCCAGACAGCTCGCTCGAGGCAACTGCGCTCGAACTTCTTCCGCTTGTCAAGGGTGCCTACTGTCTGGTGTTCATGGATGAAACGACTCTCTATGCAGCGCGTGATCCGCAAGGGGTAAGACCTCTTGTTCTAGGAAGGCTGGAAAGAGGATGGGTAGTGGCAAGTGAGTCGGCTGCCCTAGACATTGTTGGCGCCTCGTTTGTCAGAGAGATTGAACCCGGTGAACTGATTGCCATTGATGAAAATGGCCTTCGTTCAACCAGGTTCGCTTCAGCTAAGCGAGCTGGCTGCGTCTTTGAATACGTCTACCTAGCCAGGCCCGACACATCTATTAATGGTCAGGTTGTCTATGAGGCCAGGGTTGAGATGGGTAGAACTTTGGCCAAAGAGTATCCGGTTGAGGCTGATCTAGTAATGCCGACCCCCGAATCTGGAACCCCTGCAGCTATTGGCTATAGCGAGCAAAGTGGAATTCCATTTGGTCACGGCCTAGTCAAGAATGCATATGTTGGAAGAACCTTCATTCAGCCTTCCCAAACTATTCGCCAATTGGGTATTCGACTCAAGCTCAACCCACTGCGTGAAGTCATTGCCGGTAAGAAGCTGGTTGTGGTTGATGACTCAATCGTTAGAGGAAACACACAGCGGGCCCTGGTCAAGATGTTGAAGGAAGCTGGGGCTGCCGAAGTACACGTAAGAATTTCTTCACCTCCAATCACCTGGCCATGCTTTTACGGAATTGACTTTGCATCAAGAGCAGAGCTAATTGCTTCTGGACTTGGTGTTGAAGAAGTGCGCCAATCTATCGGAGCAGATTCTCTCGGCTATCTTTCGCGCGAGGGAATGATTGCGGCCACCAACCAGAATGAAGAATCTCTCTGCACCGCCTGCTTCACAGGAAAGTATCCGATTGAGCTGCCAACGGCAGATCGACTTGGAAAGAACTTGCTTGAACGCGGAGTGGCAAGCATCAGAGAAGAAGGCCACGTTCACGTAGATGACTGACCCATACGCATCCTCTGGTGTTGATACCGCAGCCGGTGATAAGGCTGTTGAGCTGATGAAGAAGGCTGTCGGTGCAACCCAGGGCAATTTGGTTCTTGACGGGGTCGGGGGATTCGCAGGTCTGATCGATGCAGGTTTTTTGAAAAACTACCAACACCCTGTTCTTGCAACATCAACCGACGGCGTTGGAACCAAGGTTCTTATAGCGCAAGCAATCGATAAGCACGACACCATTGGCCAGGATCTGGTTGGCATGGTTGTTGACGACATTGTCGTTAGCGGAGCAAAAAGTCTTTTCATGACTGACTACATCGCCTGCGGGAAAGTAGTTCCCACTCGAATTGCTGAGATTGTTTCTGGTATCGCACGTGCATGCCAAGAGGTAGAGGTGGCGCTGGTTGGTGGCGAAACTGCTGAGCACCCGGGGGTAATGCAAGAGCACGAATATGATCTCGCTGGCGCGGCAGTAGGCGTGGT
>CAZMOF010000028.1:0-9320 GCA_964567905.1 uncultured Aquiluna sp.
GGCTTACCCTCGTGCTCGGCGTAGTGCTTAGCTAAAAGCTCCCTGTTTGGCTGCACATACTTTAGGTCAGCTACCTTGTAACCCTTAGCTTCGCAGCGAGAGATTATTTCACCAATTAGATTGCGTCTAACGCCATCTGGCTTAATGAGTACTAGGGTCGCGTTCAATTTGCTCTCCCATCAACTTGTTGTAATTCTCTCGTGCTTTGTCAATTGTTCCACCTGCAATCATGGCCCAGATCCAAAGACCCACCAGGATGGTTCCAATAACGAACATTCCCCACAGCCAAAAACCGCTTACCAATAAAGCTGCCTGAATGATCCAGCCAATCCAGTAGCCGTATCTAGAGCGGAGCAGTGCGGGAGTGATTATTGCCAACAGGGCAAAGGTCAGTCCAATCCCCCAGATGATTTCAACAGCTGGAAGCTCTGGAGATTGGTCCGCGGCCTTGAGGCCAAAAGCGGTGAGAGTGGCGAAGAAAATGACGATGGATTGAAAACTCAAAACTATGGAGGCCAGTAGCCGCTTAGTCGACTTGTTCTTCATCGTCATCCTTCTGCAATTCTTCCATTACGGCACCAATTAGGTAAAGCGATCCCGTCACAAAAAGCGCAGAATCCGCTTGCTCAGCTATAAACCTAGCCTCCTGAAAGGCCTCAGAGACATTCTCGAAGGTTCCGACCACATTTCCACCGTGACTTGTTATCTTTTCGGCCAATTCCAAAGCTGGCAGGGCCCGAGGTCCCGAAACCTCAGTAACGACAAGGGCTGGGAACATTTGCGCAAACTGCCGAGCTGCAGTGTCAATGTCTTTATCAGAGAGCATCGCGACAAGGCCTATTCGTTGAACATTCTGAAAGTGATTAGTGATTGCTGATTGCAGGCTTCGAAGCCCAGCGGGGTTGTGTGCGCCATCCAAGACAACCAGAGGGTCTTTGCTAACCACCTGAAGTCTTCCTGGACTTACCACATCTGCCATTGCGACCCGAAGATACTCATCGGCAATTGCTCGTCCTCCAAGAAATTGTTCAACAGCGACAACTGCTGTTGCTGCATTCTCAGCCTGATGCAGGCCTATGATCGGCATCCAAATATCAGGGTAGTTTCCGGCGGTGCCTCGAACTGTAAAGCGTGTCCCTAATCCTTCGGCAGAGGCTGTTTCCAAAAAGAAATCATTTCCAGCTACAAAAGTATCTTGGGAAGCCTTGCTCCGAAGAATTTCAATTACTGATGGCTTCTGCGCGGAAGAAACGACAATTGACTTGTTCTTGATGATTCCAGATTTGGTCACTGCAATCTCTTCAACCGTTTCACCCAGCACCTTGGTGTGGTCTAGATCTATTGCAGTAAATACTGAGACATCGCCGTCGGCAACATTCGTCGAATCCCACTCTCCGCCAATTCCGACCTCAAGCACCAAAACATCGACCGGAGCATCGGAGAAAATTTGGAAAGCAATTGCAGTCATTGCCTCAAAAAATGTAAGTGGCTGTTCCCCTTGCGCAGCAAGGCGTGCATCAATTAGCTCAAGAAGAGGTTTGGTCTCACTATATGTCTCAAGAAACCGCTCGTCCTCGATTGGATTGCCATCAAGAGAAATTCGCTCGTTGAACCGGACCAGATGTGGTGAGGTTAGGCGTCCAGTTTTTAACCCCAGCTCACGCAGGATTCTCTCAATAATCCGAGCGGTAGAAGTCTTTCCATTCGTTCCAGTGATGTGAATGATTGGGTAGTTGTTTTGCGGGTTCCCAAGTATTTCGCAAGCAAGCCGAGTGGGTTCGAGCCTGGGGCGCATCTGGTGCTCGGGCTTTCTGGCGTATAGCTCTTCGAGAGCCGCCAGCATCGCTTCACTGCTCACCGTTTAGAAAGCTCTATCTTGATTTGGCCGCTCTCCCCAACTGAAAGCTCGCCAGAACCCTCAGTAATGCTGAATTCAGTTGCCAGGGTTTCATCACAGACAAATTGCTGGTGTTTTACGATGGCAGCGACGGTCGCAGCGTCCGCTTGCAACTGAAGTGCAATGCGATCAGAGACATCCAGGCCAGCGTCTTTCCTAGCCTGCTGGATGTGGCGAATCGCATCTCTTGCCACACCTTCTTGCTCAAGCTCCTCGGTCACCGTTAGGTCTAGTAGTACAAATCCCCCGCTGGTAACACCGGCAGCGGTTGCCTCAGATGAAGAAGCTTGCAGAGTGAGGTCGTATTCGCCCTCTTCCAGCTGGAAGTCGCCGACCACTACCTTGCCTTCTGCAACTCTCCAGTCACCAGACTTGGCCTTTTGAATTACTTCCTGCACCGCTTTTCCAAGTCTTGGCCCTAAGGCTCTGGCATTTACGGACAATGTTTTAGTTAGCCCAAACTGCTTAGCCACTTCTTCGGTTGCTCTAACCACCGTGACTTTCTTGACGTTTAGCTCATCGGCAATTAGGTCTGAATACCTGGCAAGAGAATCTGCTTCCGCAACCGCGATAGTCAGTTCGCTCAGTGGCAACCTCACCCGCAGACCATTGGATTTGCGGAGCGCTAATGCAGCAGAGGCTGCTTCACGAATTGCATCCATGTCCCTTACAAGATCTGGGTCGAGCGGAAACTCCTCGGCCTCGGGCCAGGACTCCAGGTGTACCGAGCGACCGTTGGTCAATCCTCGCCACATCTCTTCGCTAATGATGGGTAGTAGTGGCGCGACAGTTCTAAAAACTGCCTCGAGAACCGTATAGAGAGTGTCGAAGGCATCTTTATCTCCCGACCAGAATCTGTCACGAGATCTTCTGATATACCAATTTGTCAATATCTCGGAGAACTCTCTAACCCTTGCCGAGGCTAGGTAGCTGTCAAACTCATCAAGGTCCTTTTGGACCGCAACAATCATTTCTCGAGTTTTAGACAGAATGTAGCGATCCAAAAGATCAGTTGATGAGAAAGACGGACTTGCTTGGTAATTGGAAGCATTTGCATAGAGAGTAAAGAAGTAATAGCTATTCCAAAGCGGTAGTAGTGCCTGACGCACACCCTCGCGAATTCCCTGCTCGGTGACAGAGATGTTTCCGCCTCGAAGAATTGTCGAAGACATTAGGAACCAGCGCATCGCGTCAGAGCCATCGCGATCGAAAACATCGTTCACATCCGGGTAATTTCGAAGTGACTTTGACATCTTTTGTCCGTCATTACCAAGCACAATTCCATGGCTGATTGCGTTCTTGAAAGCAGGCCTATCAAAAAGCGCGGTTGAAAGAACGTGCAGTGTGTAGAACCAACCCCTGGTCTGGCCAACGTATTCAACAATGAAATCGCCGGGGAAATGAGTGTCAAACCACTCCTGATTTTCAAATGGATAATGCACCTGTGCAAAAGGCATAGAGCCGGATTCAAACCAACAATCCAAAACCTCTGGCACTCGTCGCATCATTGACTTGCCGGTTGGGTCATCGGGATTTGGTCTCACCAGCTCATCGATTACAGGGCGATGGAAATCCGCTGGCCTGACTCCAAAGTCTGCTTCAAGTTCATCGAGTGAACCATAGACATCTACCCGAGGATAGTTTGGATCATCTGATTTCCATACGGGGATTGGTGCTCCCCAGAACCTGTTTCGAGAAATTGCCCAGTCACGAACATTCTCCAGCCATTTGCCGAAGCTTCCGTTTTTGGTGTGCTCAGGCACCCAGTTAATCTGCTGGTTTAGCTCAAGCATTCGATCACGAATCTTGGTTGTCTCGACGAACCAAGATGAAACCGCTTTGTAAATCAGTGGATTCTTGCACCTGTAGCAGTGAGGATACGAGTGGTCGTAGGAAGCTTGCCTTAGCAATCGGCCAGCTGATTTGAGGTCTTGAGTGATTGGCTTGTTAGCGTCAAAGACGTGCTGTCCGGCATAGGGGGCAATGATTGAGGTGAATTGACCGCGCTCGTTGATTGAAACATATGTGGGAATTGAAGCTGCATTGCAAAGCAACTGGTCATCCTCACCATAGGCAGGAGCCTGGTGAACAATTCCTGTTCCCTCATCAGCGGTGACGTACTCGCCTACAAGGACCTGCCAAGCATTTGAAATGTCAAACCTCTCGGAATCCGCATAAAAATCAAAAATCCTTTCGTAGCGAATTCCAGCTAAAGATTTTCCAAGAACGCTCTTGGTGAAATTACTTTCCGCCTCTTCATAGCTTTCGAAACCTAGTTCACGGAGGTATGCAGCAACTGCGCTTTTGGCCAGGAGATACTTTTTACTTCCGAGCACACTCGCAGGAGCATCAACAACCACATATTCAATTTCTGGTCCAACAGCCAGAGCGAAATTGGTTGGAAGAGTCCAGGGGGTTGTTGTCCAGGCCAGGAAGTTGACTCCAACAAATTCACCTTCACTGACTGGAAAAGTGACTGTGACTGACTGATCCTGCCTTGGCTTATAAACCTCATCGTCCATGCGGAGCTCATGATTGGATAGCGGGGTCTCGCATCTCCAGCAATAAGCGAGAACTTTAAAGCCTTCGTAGATTAATCCTTTTTTGTGAAGCTCCTTAAATGCCCAGATAACACTCTCGGTGTAGTCCTGATCAAGCGTCTTGTAGTCGTTGTCGAAGTCGACCCAGCGAGCTTGTCTGGTGACGTAGCTTCTCCAGTCCTGCGTGTACTTCAAGACCGAGCTGCGGCAAAAATCATTGAACTTGCCAACGCCATACTTTTCAATTTCAGGTCGCCCTGAGATCCCCAGAAGTCGCTCAGCTTCAACTTCAGCTGGTAGGCCGTGGGTGTCCCAACCAAATCTGCGCTCAACACGCTTTCCCCGCATGGTCTGATACCGAGGGACCAAGTCTTTGGTGTAACCAGTTAGAAGATGTCCGTAGTGAGGCAAGCCATTGGCAAATGGTGGGCCGTCATAAAAGACGAACTCTTCGGCTCCAGTTTCAAGGCGCTGGTCGATGGAAGCCTGAAAAGTGCCATCCTTTTCCCAATAATCCAACACCTCACGCTCAATAGCTGGAAAGCTAGGCGAGGGATTAACGGCACCGCCGGCGCCTTTGTGCTTGGGATACATCGCTACTTTCGAACCTGGGCAGAATAACAATGTTAATCTAGTGAGCATTACTATGCCGAGGTCTGCATGAGAAGAGCCAAACCCGAACCAACCAGGGCCGCCCAGGTCCCTGAAAAGGCAACTGTTGACGGCCTCGAGGCTAAGTGGGTCCCGGAATGGGAAAGCTCTGGCGTATACAGATTCGATGACAATGCCACTAGAGAACAGATCTACTCGATAGACACTCCCCCTCCGACTGCTTCTGGCTCCCTGCACGTTGGACACGTTTTTAGCTACACCCACACGGACGTCGTGGCTCGCTTTCAAAGAATGCTCGGTAAAGAGGTTTTCTACCCGATGGGCTGGGATGACAACGGTCTTCCAACTGAAAGAAGGGTTCAGAACTACTACGGCGTTAGGTGCGACCCCTCACTTCCCTATCAGCCCAATTTCACCCCACCGCAGACTGGCGGAGACAACAAAAGCAGCAAGGCAAGCGATCAGCTTCCAATTTCGAGACAGAACTTCATTGAGCTTTGCGAAAAACTCACTGAGGAAGACGAGAAAGCATTTGAGAATCTGTGGCGCAATCTTGGACTTAGCGTCGACTGGTCTCAGACCTACAGAACAATCTCAAAAGATGCCCAGCGCGTTTCTCAACAGGCGTTTCTAAATAACCTCCGTCGCGGAGAGGCTTACGTTTCTCTAGCCCCAACGCTTTGGGATGTGACATTCAGAACAGCAGTTGCCCAGGCGGAGCTTGAAGACCGGGAAATGCCTGGTGCATATCACCGAGTTGGTTTTGATGGACCAGACGGAAAAATATTCATTGAAACCACGAGGCCTGAACTAATCCCTGCTTGCGTTGCGCTTGTTGCTCATCCTGAAGATGAAAGATACAAAAAATATTTCGGCAAGACGGCCAAGACGCCACTGTTCGGTGTTGAAGTTCCGATTGTTTCTCACCGACTTGCGCAAATTGATAAAGGATCTGGAATCGCCATGATCTGCACCTTCGGTGACGTCACAGACGTTGTTTGGTGGCGCGAACTAAAACTAGAAACTAGACCAATCCTTGGTTTTGATGGTCGAATCTTGCAGGAGGGTCCTGCCGCTGTGCTTTCTGGAACTGGCAAAGCTCTCTACGAGGAACTGATTGGCAAGACTGTGTTTAGCGCCAAAGAAAGAATCGTCGAAGCCCTGAGGGACAGTGGTGACCTAGTTGGTGAACCAAGGCCGATCTCCCACCCGGTGAAGTTCTTTGAAAAAGGCGACAAGCCGTTAGAAATCGTTTCAACTCGCCAGTGGTACATAAAAAACGGTGGCAGCGACGAAACTCTTTCCAAGCGACTTATTGAGCTCGGTAAAGAAATGAATTTCCACCCCTCATTCATGCGGGTCAGACTCGAAGACTGGATTAATGGTCTAAACGGCGATTGGCTAATTTCCCGACAGAGATTCTTTGGTGTGCCAATTCCGGTTTGGTACCAGCTCGATGAAAACGGAAACCCGAACTATGAGTCTCCTCTTCTTCCCAGCGATGAAGCCCTTCCAATCGACCCTTCCTCTGACGTGCCAGCCGGGTTCAGTGAGGAGCAGCGCGGCAAGCCAGGTGGCTTTATTGGCGAGCTGGACATCATGGACACCTGGGCTACATCATCGCTAACCCCGCAGTTGGCTGGAGGGTGGCCACGTGATGAGAAGAGATACAAAAATGTCTTTCCATACGACCTACGTCCACAGGGACAGGACATCATCCGCACTTGGCTTTTCTCGACTCTGCTAAGAAGTCAGCTAGAGCACGGTGGACTGCCTTGGAAAAATGCCGCTATTTCCGGCTGGATTCTTGATCCGGATAGAAAAAAGATGTCTAAGTCCAAGGGCAATGTCGTAGTTCCTAACGAGCTGTTAGAAAACCACGGATCTGACGCCGTCCGCTACTGGGCAGCCAGTGCCCGGCTAGGCACTGATGCCGCTTTTGACGAAGGTCAGATGAAAATTGGTCGAAGACTTGCCATAAAGCTTCTCAATGCCGCTCGCTTTGCTCTGAGCTTTGAAATGCCAGAGGGTGTGAGTGAGATTTCGGAAAAGATTGATCTTTCGATGCTGGCATCACTGAGTGAAGTCGTAAAAACTGCAACAGAAGCCTTTAACGCCTACGACCACACCAGAGCACTGGAAACAACCGAATCCTTTTTCTGGACCTTTACCGATGACTATCTGGAGCTGGTCAAGGATCGCGCTTACGGGTCGGAATATTCAGATCAGGAACGAGGCTCTGCAGTCTTGGCTCTCCGCTCAGCGCTTTCAGTGCTAGTTCGACTGTTCGCACCCTTCTTGCCATTTGCGACTGAGGAGGTTTGGTCCTGGTGGCAGCAGGGGTCGGTGCACCAATCATCTTGGCCAACGACCGATGAACTCCAGGGTTCGACACCGGAACTTATGAAGCTGAGTAGCCAGGCCCTGATTCTTGTTCGCAAGAGCAAGTCAGACCTCAAACTCTCTATGAAAGCGGAGATTGCAGAGCTGAAACTAAAGGCTCCGGCCGCTCTCAGCTTTGTAGGCAAAGACCTACAATCTGTGGGAAATATCGCCAAGCTCGAGCTAATTGAAGCCCCTGAAATAGCGATTGTGGAAGTTAGGTTCGCTGAGCCGCAATAACATTGCAGAATGACAAATCCACTTCTGCAGCTTTCCAATAAAGAATACGAACTAGTCGACTTTCAATCCCTTAGGGATGAGCACTACCTGCCCGCATTTGAAAATGCAGTCGCGGAGCACAACCGTGAGATTGCCCAGATCACTTCACAGGCAGAAGTCACATTTGAAAACACCCTGGTTGCACTTGAAAAATCTGGGCAGCTGCTGAACCAAATGATGCTGACCTTCTACAACAAAAGTGCCTCAGATACCAACGAGGAAATTCAAAAGCTCGAAGCCATCATCTTCCCCAAGTTTTCGGCTCACCTAGACTCCATCAATCTGAACCCCGATTTGTTCCAAAGATTGCTCAAATTGGAAACAGCCCTCAAGGCTGGAGAGCTAACTCTTGACGAAGAGTCAAGCTGGTTAGTCACTAAATACCTGCAGGACTTCAGACATGCAGGAGCTGAACTGTCTGAGAGTGCAAGGGCAAGGGTGAGTGAGATCAATGAGAGGATTGCGGGCCTTCAGGCAGAGTTTGATAAGCGTCTTCTCGCTGACAGCAATGATTTGGCAGTAAATCTTCCTGATGCTTCGCGCCTGAAAGGCTTGGCAGAGAGTGAAATAGAAAGCTGCAGACAGGCTGCAGAAACCCGCAATCAGTCTGGCTACACAATCCCCCTTCTGAATTACTCGGGCCATCCCCTGCTTGCGAATCTTGAGGACCGGGAGCTACGTAAAGAACTGTTAGAGAGAACTCTCTCCAGAGCTGGTCGAGCAAACGAAAACAACACCTCAGAGATAATCAAGGAGATGCTTGAGCTCAGAAGAGAGAAAGCCAAGCTGTTTGGATACAACACCTATTCCGAATACGTAACCAGCAACCAAACAGCCAAGACCCCAGAGCGGATTCACCAGATGCTTCGAAGAATTGCTCCTATTGCAAGGGCCAATGCTGAGGCAGAGGCCAAGGAGCGCGAGGAGCTCTTGAGACGAGAAGTTGATGCTGAACTAAGAGCCTGGGACTGGCCAAGATACACAGAGCAGCTGAGGGCCGAGAAGTATGCGGTCGACACCGCAGTGCTCAAACCATATTTTGAACTTAAACGAGTTTTAGAAGATGGCGTGTTTTTTGCAGCTGGAAAGCTCTACGGGCTTTCTTTCAAGGAGAGAAAAGACCTAGTTGGCTATCACCCTGAGAACTGGATTTATGAAGTTTTCTATGAGGATGGCTCTCCCTGCGGGCTCTACATCTTTGATCCATTTGCCAGACCTTCAAAAACTGGAGGCGCTTGGATGAACAATCTGGTGGATCAGTCGAAACTTCTTGGGAAGTTACCCGTTGTTGTCAACAACATGAACATACCTAAGCCACCTGCAGGTTCTGCGGCGCTGATGACTTTTGATGAAGTTGGAACCCTGTTCCATGAATTTGGTCACACCCTGCATGGACTGCTGTCAAATGTCACCTACCCACGATTCAGCGGAACGAGTGTGGAGCGGGACTTTGTGGAATTTCCATCTCAGGTAAATGAGATGTGGATGCTTTGGCCCGAGGTTTTGGCCAACTATGCCGTTCACCATGAAACAGGCGAAAAACTAGACCCAATCTGGATCGAGAGAATTACGGCAACAGAAGCTTTCAACCAAGGCTTTGAGACGACTCA
>CAZMOF010000029.1:0-8984 GCA_964567905.1 uncultured Aquiluna sp.
TGCAGCCAAACAGGGAGCTTTTAGCTAAGCACTACGCCGAGCACGAGGGTAAGCCGTTCTATGAGCCTCTTATGGAATTTATGCTCTCCGGACCCACGGTTGCTATCCGCCTTGAGGGTGAAAGAGTTATTGAAGGTTTCCGATCTTTGGCTGGCGTTACTGACCCAACACTCGCCGCACCTGGAACAATCAGAGGAGATCTGGGAAGAGACTGGGGCACCAAAGTTATTCAGAATCTTGTTCACGGATCAGATTCAGAAGATAGCGCTAGTCGCGAGCTAGCAATCTGGTTCTAAAACAAGGTGGGCCAGAAATCCCAGAAGTGAATCACAATCAGGGCAATTAGCGATAGATAAGTGATTACGGTCAACACCCAAGCCCACTCGTAGACAAAGTTTCCGCCTCTGACAAATTTTGCTCCGAGGTGTCCTTCCTTTCCAGCAAATCCAAGAATCGACCAGAAGAGCGGGATTGTTGCTGTCCATGCGACCATGCAGTAAATGCAAAGGGAACCAATCACATAAACACTTTGGCTGAATAACCAGAAGACGAATGCCATTGCGAGAACATGGCCAAACAAAAATACTTGCCAGAACCAGCTGGCAAATTTAGCTCCAGCCAAAATTGCGAACCCAACTACAATCGGAGCAAAGAATGCGGCAAGTCCAATCAGAGGATTTGGAAATCCAAACAAGGCGGCTTGCTCTGACAGCATGACGGACTTGCAGCTAAGAAATGGAGAGATGTCACAGGCTGTCGCCGCTCCTGGGTCCCCAGCAACCTTGATCCTCTCCAGCGTCAAGCCGAAGCTAGCAATCCAGCCGACAGCGCCGAAAATGATTAGAAACACGGGGAACATAGGGGAATTATCCCATTTTTACCTTAGCCGTGGCATACTTCTAAGTAGATGCGATCACACGCGCATCGAAGGTTTCGTCAATAACAACGTGTTTTGACGCATTAGGTTTCGATTCAGGTCGCGGCTTGAATCACAAGAGGGCCCTCAAGGGTGTGAACTAAAGGCCATTTAGGCACAAGTGGCAAAGAAAAAAGAAGAACCAGTCAAGCCAGTTGCTACGCAACTGATATTCCAGGCACCATCACTACCAACTCCAGCTGTCGACAGACCTGCAAAGAAAAAGGCAGAACCGAAGCCGGAACGTAAGGAACGAAAGAAGAAAGACGCTCCTAAGGAGAAGGCCAAGCCCCAGAAGGAAAAGAAAAAAGAAGACGATGGCTCAACCAGGGTTGAGGCTAAGCGGCAACGTCGCAGGGACTCCAGGGATACTGGTCGCCGTCGCTCGACAGTCACTGAGAGCGAATTTTTGGCAAGACGCGAATCAGTTGATCGCAAGATGATTGTTCGCGAAGACGACGGACGATTCCAGATCGGGGTCCTCGAGGATGGATTGCTAGTTGAGCACTATGTGACTCAGGCACAGAGCGTTTCCATCATTGGAAATGTTTACCTCGGGAAAGTGCAAAACGTTTTGCCCTCAATGGAAGCGGCATTCGTAGACATTGGACGCGGACGCAACGCGGTTCTTTACTCGGGTGAAGTCGATTGGGACGCTGCCGAAACAGGAAATCAACCGAGAAGAATTGAGCTGGCACTAAAGACCGGAGATCAGGTTTTAGTTCAGGTAACTAAAGATCCTGTTGGCCAAAAGGGTGCGCGACTTACATCCCAAATCTCACTTCCAGGCAGATTTTTGGTCTATGTTCCGGCAGGAAACATGTCCGGAATCTCGAGAAAGCTTCCTGAGGGTGAAAGAGCTCGTCTAAAGCAGATTCTGAAAGGCGCACTTCCTGATGAAGCTGGCGTCATTGTTAGAACCGCTGCCGAAGGTGCCACTGAAGAGCAGCTGAAGCTTGATATTGAAAGACTCCAGATGCAGTGGGAGGAGATCACGCGTCAAGCCGAGAGTGGCAAGGCGCCCATGCAGCTTCACTCTGAACCAGAACTGCTGGTAAAAATTATTCGTGATGTCTTCAATGAAGATTTCCAGCAGCTGGTGGTAAGTGGCAAAACGGCCAATTCCACAATTCGAAGCTATTTGGCAAACGTGGCACCAGATCTCGTTGAGCGCCTTATTGAGTATTCGCACTCTGAAGATATTTTTGATCACTTCCGGATCGGCGACCAAATAGTAAAAGCCTTGGAGCGCAAGGTTTACCTGCCATCAGGTGGATCACTGGTCATCGACAGAACCGAAGCCATGACCGTAGTTGATGTTAATACCGGCAAATTCATCGGTTCGGGCGGAAACCTTGAGGAAACCGTTACCAAGAACAATCTTGAAGCCGCCGAGGAACTTGTTCGTCAGCTTCGACTTAGGGACATCGGCGGAATCATTGTTATTGACTTTATTGACATGATCCAGCAGTCAAACCAGGAAGCCGTTCGCCGCAGACTACTTGAGTGCCTCAGCCGAGACCGAACCAAGAACCAGGTGAGTGAGATTACATCGCTCGGTCTTGTTCAAATGACCCGAAAAAAGATTGGTATCGGTCTTCTTGAGACCTACTCCGAAACTTGCGAGTGCTGCGGGGGTAGAGGCCTGGTAATCCACGACGAACCAAGGTTTAAGGCCACTGAGGTGCAGGTTGGTAAGAAGGGCAAGAAGAAGGACAAGCCTGAGGTGAAGAAGGTCGTAACCGGTGAGGCTGCCGATGCACTGAAGTCAGTGGTGAACAAGATCGCCTCCGCCGCTCAGAGTGAGCCGCCAAAGGCCCAGGAGAGCAAAACCGAGATGTTGAATGCTGTTCTTGATGCCCTGCCTGAGCCTGAAGCAAAGCCCAAGAAGCCAAGACGAGCCAGCAGTATTCTGGCCAAGGCCAGGGGTAAGAAGTAGCAGGCTGGTTGACCCTAGCCCCTCACCCCGCTAGACTTTTGCGCTGTTGCCCGCTCCGGAGAGCGGAAAATCCCAGAAAGACAGGTTTCAAGTGGTTTACGCAGTAGTACGTGCTGGTGGTCGCCAAGAAAAGGTAGAGGTCGGCACAATCGTCACCATGAACCGCATTGAGCAGAGTTCAGGCAAGGTCGAATTGCCAGCTCTTCTAGTTGTCGATGGTGACAAAGTCACCTCTGACCCACAGGCTCTTTCCAAGGTAAAGGTCGTTGCTGAAGTCATCGACCAGACTCGTGGCCCAAAGATTGTTATTCAGAAGTACAAGAACAAGACCGGTTACAAAAAGCGCCAGGGTCACCGTCAGGATCTGACTCGCGTAAAAGTAACAGAGATCAAGTAAGAGGAAAGAAATGGCATCCAAAAAGGGAGTTAGCTCAACCCGTAACGGTCGCGATTCCAACGCACAGCGCCTAGGCGTCAAGCGCCACGACGGTCAGGTCGTTAATGCCGGTGAAATTCTTGTTCGTCAAAGAGGTACTCACTTTCACCCGGGTAAGAACGTCGGCATTGGAAAAGACGACACACTGTTCGCACTGGCCGCCGGTGCAGTTCAGTTTGGTTCCAAGTCGGGTCGACAAGTGGTGAACGTAGTCACCCTGTAAAGGTTTTGAAAAACCGAGGCGGACCCAAAGGGTCCGCCTCTTTTTAGTTGAGGAGTCTTATGGTCAGTTTCATAGATCATGTGACTCTGCATTTGCGGGCGGGTGACGGTGGTGACGGTTGCACCTCTATTCGTCGAGAAAAATTTAAACCTTTAGCTGGACCTGACGGTGGCAATGGTGGCGACGGTGGCTCAATCACTTTGGTTAGTGACCACAACGTTACGACGCTGCTGGAGTATCACCATCGTCCGCATCGCACTGCCAAATCGGGCGGCAGTGGTAAAGGTGATTACAACAATGGGGAAAAAGGCGAAGACCTAATTCTTCCAGTTCCCGTTGGCACCGTAGTCAAAGATGCAGCTGGTGAAGTGATTGCGGATCTTGCTCACTCCGGCATGGAACTTGTGATTGCTCGCGGAGGGGCAGGGGGGCTTGGAAACGCAGCTCTTGCCAGTCGAAGAAGAATTGCTCCTGGTTTTCATCTGCTTGGTGTTCCAGGATGGAAGGGCGACATACAGCTCGAGCTGAAGACTGTTGCCGACATTGCACTGGTTGGTTTTCCAAGTGCCGGAAAATCATCTTTGGTAGCTGCTCTTAGCTCGGCAAGACCAAAGATTGCCGATTATCCTTTCACAACCCTGCACCCAAATCTCGGAGTGGTGGCAGCGGGAGACAAGCGCTACACAATCGCTGATGTTCCAGGGCTAATTGAGGGTGCCTCGGAGGGTAAAGGTCTAGGGCTTGACTTTCTAAGACACGTTGAAAGGTGCAGCGCCCTCTGCCACGTTATTGATTGCGCAACGATGGAACCAGGCAGAGATCCGATGAGTGATTACAAAGTGATCTCGGAAGAGCTCAAGAAATATCAGGTTCCAGAGGGGCAGTTGCCACTTCTAGAAAGACCTCAGGTCATCGCTCTCAACAAGGTTGATATTCCAGAGGCAAGAGAACTTGCTGAATTTGTTAGGGCAGATTTTGAGTCTCTCGGTTTTCAAGTCTTTCTGATTTCAACGGCAACCCGTGAGGGGCTAACACAACTCAGCTATGCGCTGGCCTCGTTGGCCAGTGCCACCCGGGTACCGGTTGAACCAAACAAGAGATTTTCTCTTCTGGAGGACAAGGAAGACTCAAGATTCCACGTGCAGGCGGAAGAACTCGATGGGGAGGTTGTCTATCGAGTAACGGGCGCTAAACCCGAGCGATGGGTTGCACAAACCAATTTTGGAAACTCAGAGGCTATTGGCTATCTCGCGGAGCGACTGAACAAGCTGGGGGTGGAAGATGCCCTCTCCAAAGCCGGCGCTAAAGCGGGCTCAACGGTAATCATCGGTGATGACAATGGAGTGGTATTTGATTGGGATCCGTATATCTCTTCGGTCGTAGAGACAATTGAGAGCCCGCGTGGGTCAGATGTCCGACTTGATGGAACTGATCGCAGAACCACCAAGGAGCGTCGCGAAGAGTATTACGCGATGATGGACCAGCGAGCCAAGGGGAGAGCTGAACGCGAAGCAGTCCGTGAGAAAAATCTCAGGTCGGAGGAAGAGTGAGCAACGTAGCACTTCTAGGCTCTACCAAACGAGTGGTGATTAAGGTTGGCTCTAGCTCTATCACCGGTGAAAACGAATCGAATTTAGACAGAATCGTTGACCTTGCTGTCAGATTAATGCGTGCTGGCAAAGAGGTAATTCTCGTAAGTTCCGGTGCTATCGCAACCGCCGCACCTTTGATTGGTTTGACAGTCAAAAGCGAAGACCTTGCTACATCCCAAGCACTGGCTGCCATCGGTCAGGCCAAGCTGATGAGTCGTTATGAGAGATCACTTTCTCGCCACAGCCTCATGCCCGGTCAGATTCTTCTGACCGTTGACAACCTCGATGAGAAAAACACAAGCGAAAATGCTCTTCGAGCGCTCGAACGGCTTCTCGAGATAGGCGTACTTCCTGTAATTAACGAAAACGACTCGGTCGCAACTCAGGAAATTAGATTCGGTGACAACGATCAACTGGCGGCTCGAGTTGCTCTTCTTGCCAAGGCGGATTTGCTGGTTCTACTAAGTGACATTGATGCTCTTTACACAAAGCCACCAACCGAACCGGGGGCCGAGCCAATCAAAGTGGTGACGGACGATAAACAACTTGAGAGTATTCAGATCTCTGGAACCTCCACCGGTTATGGCACCGGAGGAGCTTTGACCAAGGTAGTGGCCGCCAAGATGGCCACAGCGGGTGGAGTAGAAGTTTTGCTCACGTCGACATCGAATGTTGAGACTCTGGACACCGTTGACTGCCTGCACACCTGGTTTCAAGCGCAAACCAAGCAGGATTAGGATTTCTCAATGAGCGTCGGCGAGATTCTGTTAGCAGCAAAAGCTGCTGCACCCGAGGTTGCTCGCGCCAGTACCGCTCAAAAAAACCTGGTTTTAGCTGAGCTTGCCAAGCTTCTGGTCGCTAATTCGGAAGCAATCTTGAGCGCTAACCAAATAGATATCCAAAATGGTAAGACTTCTCTTGCTACTGGTCTAATTGATCGACTAACGCTGAGCAAAAGTCGAATTCAAGCTCTCGCTGATTCACTTGCGATAATCATCGACCTTTCAGATCCAATCGGTGAATCGCTACAGGGTTTCACGCTCCCAAATGGTTTGCGACTTCAACAGGTTCGAGTGCCACTTGGGGTGGTGGGCTGCATATACGAAGCCCGTCCAAATGTCACAATCGACATCGCTGCTCTAGCAGTAAAGAGTGGTAACGCTGCGGTGCTGCGCGGTGGCTCGGCTGCTGAAAACACAAACAGAGTCCTAGTCGGTCTCATTCAGACTGCTCTGGTATCCGCAGGTCTTCCTCGAGAGTCGGTACAAACGATCGATGAGTTTGGTCGAGAAGGCGCTAGCCAACTTATGCAAGCCAGGGGGTTAGTTGATGTACTCATCCCCAGAGGTTCCGCCAATCTAATTCATGCAGTCGTGAACGACTCCAAGGTCCCGGTGATTGAAACGGGTGATGGGGTTGTGCACATTTTTGTCGATGAAACCGCGGACAGGGAAAGCGTGGTTCCAATCGTTCTCAATTCCAAGACGCAGCGCCCATCGGTATGCAACGCTCTCGAGACTCTTCTGGTCCACAAAGCTGTTGCCGCAGAAGTTATCCCCCTCGTCGGAAAGGCTCTAATTGAGGCTGGTGTAACTATTCACGGCTGTGAAGAAACGCAGAAATTGATTAGTTGCGTAGCCGCAACCGAAGAGGACTGGTCGACGGAGTACTACAGTCTTGATCTGTCCGTGAAGGTAGTTGAAGATTTGGATGCAGCCCTGGCACACATTGCCAAATACTCAACACATCACACCGAGTCCATCTTGACCAATGACATCTCCCATGCCGAGAGATTTCTCGCCGAAGTCGATGCGGCTGTTGTAATGGTCAATGCATCAACCAGATTCACCGACGGTGGGGAGTTTGGTTTTGGGGCAGAGGTGGGTATCTCAACCCAGAAGCTTCACGCCCGTGGACCGATGGGACTGAGGGAGCTGACCAGCTCAAAATGGCTGGTTAGGGGCTCAGGCCAAGTCCGTAGCTAGACTGGAGAGGATTTAAAGGAGAAATCGTGAGCCTAATTTTGCTTGCCGAGGGTGCCATTGTTCACCACAACGAACTTCCCATGCCAGCGATTCTCTATGGAGTGATTGCCATGGCCGGATTTCTAGTGCTGGCACTAATTACCTGGTCTTACCGAGACGTCTCAAATCGCAATTATCGTCGAGGCGAGCGGGCAGGCCACTAGTAACTGATGACTTCCAGGCGTCTAAGAATTGGCGTGATGGGTGGCACCTTTGACCCAATTCATCACGGCCACCTGGTGGCAGCGAGTG
The DNA here is from genome assembly GCA_964567905.1 of uncultured Aquiluna sp. GTDB lineage: Bacteria > Actinomycetota > Actinomycetes > Actinomycetales > Microbacteriaceae > Aquiluna. Next base: position 7,383 of record CAZMOF010000029.1, read on the forward strand.
AGGCTGCCGATGCCTTATCGCTTGACGAAGTCATATTTGTTCCCACCGGGCAACCTGGAAACAAAAAAGCAATCAGCAGTGCAGAGCATCGCTATCTCATGACGGTAATTGCCACCGCGGCCAATCCTCGCTTCACAGTGAGCAGGGCAGACATTGATCGGGATGGCATCACCTACACAATCGATACCCTCACAGAGCTTTCAAAAGAGCGACCTGATGCAGACCTTTTCTTTATCTCAGGCGCAGATGCCATTGCACAGATACTTGCATGGAAACAAGTGGATGAACTTTGGGGATTGGCACACTTCGTGGCAGTAACCCGCCCTGGTCACTCTCTTGAGCTTCCCAAGGTTCCTAATGCAAAAATTTCTCAGCTGGAGGTTCCCGCTCTTGCTATTTCTTCGACAGATGTTCGCAATCGAGCAGCAGCCGGAAAACCAATTTGGTATCTCGTTCCAGATGGAGTAGTTCAATACATCGCTAAGCATCGTCTCTACAGGGGCCAGGGTGACTCAGTACACAACTAGGCGTGAGCAAAGAGAAGCTGAGCGAAAGGGACTTATTCCTGAGCCCAAGGCATCCCCAGTTGCAACCGCTCAGCCAGGTATTGATATCAAAAACCTGACCAGGCGTCAGATGAAAGAAATGGGTATCTTCGATGACCCGTCAAAACTAAGTTCTCTTTCAGCTCCTGTTTTGACAAGTACTTCTTCTACTAGTTCAGTTGTAGAGGAGCCAAAGCAAATAATCCAGTCACAGCTGGAGCAGGCACCAGTCATTCCAGTTTTTGATGTTCCAGCAACAGAATTCACGGGTCAGAATTACCTGGCTGAACCAACAACAGCTTCTATTGTTTTGGAAAGAGCCCCTGAGGCTATATCAATTCCAATTGACACTGCCGAGATTGCTATCACTGGTTCAATTGCGGTCGTTACCGACCCAATTACTTCACCCAGTACTGCGACCTTTGATGGAGCAGAGCTCGATCAGATTGCTCTTTCAGATGATGCAGTCACCGGCGTAATGTCCGTCGTCGAGCCGATCAGTGCTCTTGAACTTATTGAACAGAGGGCTGATGACGGAGTTGTGCCAACGGCGGTGTTGCGTAAGGGCTGGTGGAAGTCCTGGGCAATCGGCATTGGTTCAGCCCTGCTAGTCATCGGCGCAGCGGTTGCAATATTTTTAATTTTCACTGCCCTGGGAGCCAATTAGTGAGCGTAAGCCCTGAGACAGATAGCCAACTAAAAATCGCAGCTAAGGCGGCCAGCGACAAGCTGGGGGAGAACCTTGTTGCCCTTGATGTCTCGGTTCCATTTGCTCTGGCCGAGGTATTTCTAATTTGCTCAGCTAAAAATGACCGGCAAGTTTTGGCTATTTCTGATGCAATTGAAGAGTCACTTCGTCAGGCAGGATTCAAGCTCCGCTTTGCCGAGGGCAAGGAGGCGGCCAGGTGGGTGCTGCTTGATTTCGGAGATCTTGTGGTTCACATCATGCACGAATCGGAGCGTGAGTTTTACTCACTCGAGCGTCTTTGGCGGGACTGCCCGGTCGTGCCAGTGGCCTAAATTCTGTGTAGACTAGCGAGGCTTTGGGCCTGTGGCG
>CAZMOF010000030.1:0-8936 GCA_964567905.1 uncultured Aquiluna sp.
TACTTGGAGATGGTCTTCGCCTTGGCGGGCGACTCGACAATCACCAGTTTCTTGCCCAATGTATTTCCCTTTACTAGCCAGGGGCAGCCTCAGCCATCGCCAAAAGCTCTAGCCCCAAGTGGTTCTTGCCAACCTCCAAGGTGGCAACCCCACCGACAATACGACAACTAAGTAGGTTTGCGCCATTAACCGAGGCAATTTCCTGTGCATTCGGGCAGGGAAACCCCGCAATTATGCCGATTCTGGAATCGGAGGCGCTCAGTGCACTTAGGTCCGCCACCATCTGCAAACGAACTTCTTCCCTAGCAATTTGCAGGGCAAGGCCGACGGATGTGACCAAAAGCGCAATGCAACCTGCGCTCAAGATGGTTGTGGTTGCGGCAGAACCTTTTTCTAGCCAAGTGGAATTACGCAATACTCACTCTCCAGCGGAAGTATTTTGTTTCTTACCACGACGCACTCAAGCCTTCCATTGGATGCAATTTCCAATTCAAAACCGTCTGGTGCTGCGATGTCTAATCCATAGCCGTGCATCCTGGCAAGCTGCATCGCCTCCACCTCCAATTTGATTGCGCTCAGAGCTAGAGGAAAAAGTCCAAGGAGTGTTGCCACCGCCAAGATCATTGCCGGAGTAACAAGCATGAACTCAGCGGTGACAGCTCCCTTATCGCTACTGAATCCCAAGTGCTCTAGCCACCAGACCAAACAGCAACTGCCGTACCTCTTCACTTCGCATGATCAGAAGCATTAGACCTGCAAAGGCAACCCCAGCCAGAGTAGCTATCGCATACTCCGCTGTAATCGCTCCCTTGTCGCTAACAAGTGTCTTCATTGTTTTTCCTTTCCTATTTTGTGAACCCGACAACGATTGGCGGGATGATAAAAAGCATGAAAGCGGGAAGAGTCGTAAGTCCCAGCGGAATCAGAATTCGAACCGAAAGTCTTCGTAGCTCGGAAATCTTTTCTGATAGCTGCGCACTAAGCGAAATCTCAATTTCACTCGAGACCAGATCTGTCAATCGAGCACCGGTTTTCTGACTAAGAATCTTGAGCCGATTTACTTCTGAATTCTTTAGTAAATGAGGAAACTGCTTTTCTATGGCCGATAGCGAAAGCCCCGATGAAATTGCTATCGAAAAATCCTGAAGCTCTTGAAGCAAAAACTCCCGGTTTACTGACTGCAACATTCTTTTAGTAGCTCGAGAGCCAATCACTAAGAGAACTAGGCCAAAGGCGCTGCAGGTTAGAGAGATCGGACTCAGAAGAGCTTGAAGACTAACCAGCCCAGCTGCCCAGGAGAGAAAGAGGGTAATCAAGGGTAGCCAGATCAACAACCTTCTGGTTGCTCTTGGAACAGCAAGGGCCTGCTCGAGTTCACCAGATGCCCGAAGTTGATTCTGTTCTAGCTGATTCATTGATTTCAGAAGCGGGATAAGAGGTGAACCTAGCGAGATTGCTAATTTCAACTTTTCAGGAATAGTGAGAATACCTAGCTCCCGCAAGGATGTTTTTAGGTTTACTCCCGACTGAAGTAGTGCAGCAAGTTTGGCCATTTCCACTTATGCCACCATCTGCAGCTTCTCACCCACGAGCACTGGTTTCGCAATCGCAACCAGTTGTCGAAATCCCGAGCGTCTTTCCAGCTGAATGACTAAATCAACCGAGCTTGCTACCAGCTGCTCTGTGATCTGCGCACTGACGCCGCTAAGAAGGCCAAGGAGTATCAAGCGCTGCGGCACTTGCTCAATCGAACTGGCGTGCAAGGTGGTGAGGGAACCGCTATGACCATTGGAGACAGCCTGGAGAAAGGCGATGAATTCATCTCTTCTCACCTCTCCCACCACAATGCGATCTGGTCTCATTCTCAGAGACTGAATCACCAGATCGGAAAGAGTTATCTCGCCAAATCCCTCCTGGTTCTTTTCTCTAGCAGTGAGGGAGACAGCGGGAGGCGCGAGAAATAGTTCTGGAATCTGCTCAATTGTCACGATTCTTTCTTTGCACTCAGCGAGCATCGCACGCAAAAGAGTTGTCTTACCGCTACTGGTTGCTCCAGAAATAACAATCGTCTTTCTCTCTGCAAGGCTCTTTCGAATTACCTGCAACTGCAAAGAATTGATCATTTTTCTTTGGTGTAACTGATCAAGGGTCAAAAGGTTCTCGGAGTGAACTCGAATGCTCAGGCTGGGACTTACGCATATACCGTGAGGCAAAAGCATGTGAAGGCGAAGTGTGCCAATTGACAAATCCAGCATTGGAGAGGCGATGTCAAGGCGAGCGCCGCACTCAAACGCAAGTTCGATCATTGCCCGGCTAAGGCTCTCAACTGAGGCAAATGGGGAGCGAATTTGCTGCAATCCATTTCCGCAATCGATTAGGCACTCAAGCCCATTGAGTAGCACGTCCTTGACGTCTCTAATTGATGTCAATCTCTCTAGCCAACTCGGAAGCACCATGGGCAGAGCATGCTAAATCGCAAAGGAGAACGGGAAGATAAAAGAAAATCTGTGGAAAAAGAAGGGGCGGTAGCTTTGGGGGAAAGCTACCGCCGTCTGCCGGGGTCAAATGGGGGGATGTCCCCCGACAGAAGCTGACACAAGGTCAGCTTCGCAAGCATAGACCTAAGCCGCAGGTTTCTGTTCCCCATCTGGGGGACTTGCACAAAATTCCAAGCCTGGGAAAGCCCGTGCTTCTGGCAGGATTGAGGAAGAAGGACAAAGATGTCGCTAAAGCCCCAGATTGAGAACCTGCTCAGTGAAAGCAGGCGCTTTCCCCCAACCGCTGAGTTTGCCGCGAACGCCATTGCCACCGAGGACCTATACAAGCAAGGGGTCGACTTTGAGGCTTTTTGGGCCGATCAGGCCAGAAAGCTCTTCTGGCACAAGCCCTTCACAAAGACCCTGGATTTTTCAGACGCTCCTTTCGCTCGCTGGTTTGAAGACGGTGAATTAAACGTCAGCTACAACTGCCTGGATAGGCATGTGGAGGCTGGCTTTGGAAAGAGAATCGCACTGTTCTTCGAGGGCGAGCCAGGAGATAGCAAGACCTACACCTATCTAGATCTTCTGAATGAAGTAAAGAAGTGTGCGAACCTGCTAACGAGGCTGGGTATCAAGCAGGGTGATCGCGTGGCAATTTATATGCCGCTCATTCCCGAGGCAATCATTGCTATGCAAGCGGTGGTGCGAATAGGGGCTGTTCACTCGGTTGTCTTTGGTGGTTTTTCAGCAGAGTCACTGGCTGCCCGGATTCAGGATGCTGGAGCAAAACTAGTCATCACCGCTGACGGCGGCTTTAGAAAAGGTAAGGCATCTGCGCTCAAACCAGCTGTGGATGAAGCTCTGAGTGATGAGAAGTGCCCATCGGTAGAGAAGGTGCTGGTTGTCCAGCGTTGTGAAAACGAAGTCAGCTGGGATGAGAACCGAGACCTTTGGTGGCACGAAGAAATGGCATTGGTTGAAACAGAGCATGTTGCCAAAGGATTCAGTGCGGAGAATCCCCTATTTATTCTTTACACCTCTGGAACAACAGGAAAGCCAAAAGGAATTCTTCACACCACTGGCGGATACCTCACTCAGGCCAGCTTTACTCACAAGAACGTTTTTGATATTCACGAAGCCCAAGATGTTTACTGGTGCACCGCAGACATTGGCTGGATAACTGGTCACTCCTATGTTGCCTACGGTCCACTAGCTAATGGTGCAACTCAAGTTATTTATGAGGGAACGCCTGACACTCCTGATTGGGGAAGATGGTGGGACATCATCCAGAAGTATCACGTCAACATTTTCTACACAGCACCAACTGCCATTCGAACCTTCATGAAACTGGGAAGCAAGGTGGTAAGCCACTACGACCTAAGTTCCCTCAGACTTCTCGGTAGCGTCGGAGAACCAATCAACCCGGAAGCCTGGATTTGGTATCGCGATGTGATTGGCTCTGGAAAGACACCCGTTGTTGACACATGGTGGCAAACAGAAACAGGCGCAATCATGATTTCACCGCTTCCTGGAGTAACTGCCAGTAAGCCAGGAAGTGCAATGACTGCCCTACCTGGAATAAATGCTGCAGTAGTTGATGATGATGGAAAAGAAGTTGGTGCAGGCGGAGCTGGCTACCTGACAATCACTAAGCCCTGGCCTTCAATGCTCCGAGGTATTTGGGGAGATCCCGAAAGATTTAGAGAAACCTACTGGTCTCGATTCCCAGGTCGCTATTTCGCTGGCGATGGCGCAAAGCTAGATGATGACGGCGACCTTTGGCTGTTGGGAAGAGTCGATGACGTAATGAATGTCTCCGGCCACCGACTCTCCACCACTGAAATTGAATCCGCCTTGGTCGCCCACCCGTTCGTTGCCGAGGCAGCAGTGGTTGGAGCGAAAGATGAGACAACCGGACAGGCAGTGGTTGCCTTCGTAATTCTTCGCCGCAGCCAACTTGATCACACAGGTACAGAGTCCGATGTTTCCAAAGAACTTAGAGAGCACGTTTCAAAACTGATTGGCGCTATCGCCAAACCACGGACGATATTCGTGGTGAGTGAGCTGCCCAAAACAAGATCGGGCAAGATTATGCGCAGGCTCCTTCGGGATGTGGCCGAAGATAGGCCAATTGGCGATGTCACAACTTTGGCGGATACGACAGTCATGGAAACCATCAAGAACAGAATCGGCGCTGGAGCGAGCGACTAATTGATTTTTCGCATCGCCAATAATTCTGACGAGTCAGCCATACTCATTCTGCTGCGCGAATACTGTGATGAGGTTGGAACGCCTTGGAGCGATGAGCACCTGCTCGCCGGCCTCACCCCTCTTCTGAGTGAAAACCAGCACGGAGTTGTTCTGGTGGCTGAAGAGAAAAACATCATTGCTTACTCAGTTCTAACTTGGGGTTGGGGAATCGAATCCGGCGGTCAAGAAGCACTGGTGGATGAGATGTTTGTTAGAAGCGATTACCGCAACCAGGGAATTGGTGAAAAGCTGCTCAGAAAAACTCTGGAGCGAGCAAAAGATCAAGGCGTGAAAGTGGTTTTTCTGGAAACCGAAAAGGAAAATCCAAAATCCAGAGAGCTTTACAAGCGCATTGGATTTAGTGAAGAAAATTCAATCTGGATGTCAATCCGCCTCTAGGCGATTTCGACAATCAGCTCCACCTCAACTGGCGCATCTAATGGCAGCACAGCAACTCCCACTGCACTGCGAGCATGGATTCCGTTTTCACCAAAAATTTGCTCAAGCAGTTCACTTGCACCATTAATCACCTGCGGTTGCTGAGTGAAATCTGGGGTCGACGCCACAAAGCCAACAACCTTGACCACTTTCTTTACGCGATCTAAGTCTCCAACTACGCCTTTGATGGCAGCGACGGCATTGAGTGCGCAAATTCTTGCAATATCTTTAGCCTGCTCAACAGATATCTCTTTGCCAACTTTTCCGGTGGCAACGAGTTTTCCTTCGACTAGCGGAATTTGTCCGGCTGTGAAAACAAGGTTTCCACTTTGCACCGCAGGAACATACGCACCAGCTGGTTTAGCAACTTCAGGAAGAGTTATTCCGAGCTCTCGTATTTTTGCGTTTGCACTCATTCGACGACCCGCTTGAAAAAAGCAATCAGACCGCCCTGTGGACCAGTGATGACCTGGACCAATTCCCAGCCCTGTTTACCCCAGGTGTTGAGGATTTCGGTTTCTTTATGCAGAAGTAGGGGCGTAGTTACGTATTCCCACTTGGTCATTTCTCAGCTCCGTATCAGTTTTGGCAAGGTAACCTAGAGTCTATGTCGGGCAAGTCTTCAATCTCGACGCTTGGAACCCTTCTAAAGTTTGGTCTTCTAAGCGCTATTGCCGGTCTGCTCACCGTCGCCCTTATGGCACCAGCAGTGGCCGTTGCAGGAGTTGCCGCTACTTCCGGAGTGGTGGCCTTTGAATCCCTACCCGATTATGTGAAGCCAATTAACGCCTCCCAGGCTTCCAATGTCTACGCCCTCAGGGACGGCGAGCCAGAACTTATCGCGACCTTCTACCACGAAAACCGTGTGGAAATTCCCTTTGAAAAGATTTCTCCCAATCTGGTTGATGCAGTGATTGCGACAGAGGATCCGAGATTCTACGAGCACGGTGGCGTCGATGTTATTTCCCTAATCCGAGCCACCCTGACAAATTTGGCTAGCTTCGGTGATGGCCCAGGTGCTTCAACAATCACTATGCAGTACGTTCGAGGAACTTTGGTGGAAGCTGCCAATCTCTCCGGCGATGAGAGCGCTATCGCAGCTGCCACCGAGGTAACTATTGCTCGAAAGCTCAGAGAGATACGTCTGGCTATAGCTCTAGAGCAAGAAGTTTCAAAAAAGGATATTCTCGCGGGATATCTAAATCTGGTTTTTCTTGGAAACCAGATAAATGGTGTTGAGACAGCCAGCAAGTATTACTTCGGCATCCCTGCAAGTGATCTCAATGTGCCGCAGGCTGCCTACCTTGCTGGAATGCTCAAGTCTCCAAATGACTACAAGCCCGACGAGGCGGAGAACCTTGATCGCGGTCTTGGCAGAAGAAACTATGTTCTGCAGAGAATGGCAGACGAGGGATATCTGACTCAGGAGCAAGCTGATGAGTACAAAGACTCCCCTATTCAAACCAAAATTTCACCAGTCCAAGCAGGCTGTGAGCTTAACCAAACCACTGCGTTTTTCTGCGACTACACAGTTTGGACAATTCGCAACTCACCTGAATTTGGAGTAACTCCCGAGGACAGAGAGATGCTACTGCGCAGAGGTGGACTAAACATCTACACCTCTTTAGATCTTGACATTCAAGAAAAAGCTTGGGAAGCAACCATGAAGGCATTACCCGCCGACAATGAGTGGGGATTTGGAACTGCTTCGGTTTCTGTAGAAATAGGAACAGGGCGAATTATTGCCATGGCCCAAAACAGAATCTTTGATCAAGCTGCAGAGCCCCCAGTAGGCGCAACATCGGTGAACTACAACACTGACAAGCCCTTCGGTGGATCGAGCGGATTCCAGCCAGGATCAACATATAAATTGTTCACCCTGGCCGAGTGGTTAAAGCAGGGCTATGCCCTTGGTGACCATGTCGATGGACGCGTGCAAACAGGCGATGATGTTGATCTAGATGGTCAGCCTGATGAAATCAAGATCTGGAACGTGGCTCAGGATTTCAGGGCAAGTTGCGGTGGTGTTGTAGGACTGTGGGAAGTAAAGAACTCGGGAACCGATCAGGACAAAACCATTGATGACATCAGCGTCCAGCAAGCAGTTATCACCTCCCAGAACACGGCCTTTGCAGCAATGGCATCGAAGCTAGATCTGTGTGCGATTCGCGACACCGCAGTCAGCTTCGGAGTTCACCGAGCAGATGGAACAGAGCTGCTGTATTTCCCATCCACGATTTTGGGAACAAATGAAATTGCTCCGCTCACCATGGCTGCTGCATACGCTGCCGTATCAAACAATGGTGTTTACTGCTCACCGGTTTCGATCGACAAAGTTGTTCTTAGAAGGGACGGCAGCGAACTGCCTGTTCCCAAGACTCGCTGCTCGCAAGCCGTTACACCTGAAGTAGCACTAGCCATGGTTCACGCCATGAAACCAGTGGTTTCTGGTGGCACAGGCGCAGCCTCTAACCCTGGGGATGGCATTCCACTAGCTGGAAAGACTGGAACATCAGATAACCGAATTCACACCTGGATGATTGGCTTTTCCACAGAAGTTGCAACGGCAACCTGGGTTGGAAACGTAGTTGGCCTCACCCCACAGGGAGGCAAGAGCATTGGCGGCAATGCAGTTCCAACTATCAGACACGTGATCTGGAAGCAGATCATGAGAGAAGTAAACGCAAAGTACGGCGGAGAAAACTGGGCACCTGCTGACCCCAAGTTCATCAATGCACCTTCGATAGCTGTGCCAAATGTTCAGGGCATCGACCCCGAGACTGCCAAGGTTCAACTTGGCAACAATTTGCTTAGCGGTGCGGTGGTGGCTGGCACAGTGCAATCTGCAATGCCAGCAGGCATGGTTGCCTATACCAAACCTGCAGCGGGTGAAGCAGTCCCCAGGGGATCTTTAGTCAAGATTTACATCTCAGCAGGTGGCAGAGTCACAGTTCCTGATGTGAGAGGAAAGACCACCGAGCAGGCAATCGCCACACTTGAAGCAGCAGGCTTTACGGCAACCTTGCCTCAGCCAAGTCAGACTCAGCTTCTAAACAAGTGTGATTCAACAATTCCAAATGGATCTGTCTTTGGCACCCAACCCGAGGCCGGAAAGGCCGTTCTGCCAGCTAGTGCGATCATCGTTCTACCCAACAAATGTGGCTAGCCACTAACAGCGGCCCCTTCGAACTGAAGGAGCTATCGCTTTCTGGAATTGGGATAAACCTCAGGGTTCTTCACATTTCTGATATCCACTTTGCGCCAGGTCAGACAAACAAAGCTGCGTTCCTCAAGGACCTGGCAACACTCAAGCCAGATTTAGTTGTAAATACGGGCGATAACCTCGGACATAAAACCGCCCTCAATCCACTGCTAGTAGCACTCGAGCCACTACTTGATTTTCCAGGTGTTTTCGTCAACGGCAGTAACGACTACTTCTCGCCCAAGCTAAGCAATCCCCTGAAATATCTCGCAGGTCCATCCTCGGTTGACCAAAGAGTGGCGGACCTAGACACCCCTCGCCTGGTCAGGGAATTTGAAAATTCGGGTTGGCTGAATCTCAATAATCAAACAGGCAGGTTGAAAATTAACTCTCAGTTGATTAACTTCTCTGGCGTTGACGATCCTCACCTAGGTAGGGAGACGTTCAGAGTTCCTTCCGCTGAGAATCTAATTGCTCTTTCTCACGCACCCTACATAAGGGTTCTAGATGAGTTCGTGAAGATGAATGCAAAGCTGATCTTTTCTGGCCACACTCACGGCGGTCAA
>CAZMOF010000031.1:0-2949 GCA_964567905.1 uncultured Aquiluna sp.
TGCACGCACAGAATCTTTTCATCCTGTCCACCATCGTCTTCCATCAGCAGCATGCCTACTGGTCTGACTTTGATGTGGACGCCTGGGAAAACAGGGTAGTCAAGTAGCACTAGAGCATCCAGCGGATCGCCGTCTCCACCGAGGGTGTTTTCAAAAGCTCCGTAGTCGACCGGGTAGACAAAGCCCGTGAAGAGGACTCTGTCGAGCCAGACCTTGCCGGTTTCATGGTCAACCTCATACTTGTTGCGGCTACCACGGGGAATTTCAATAACTACGTCGTGTGACAAGGCTTCTCCTAAATAGGCTTTGTGCAACAAGATTAGCGAATGGGACCAATGGTTATCAGAGCGCGCCTCACCCCGCAGGTTGCCGCTACCCGCCGGGCAGTCAGGGAGCTAATTCAAGACCTAGCTCCTGGCACCACCATCTTGGTTGCTGTTTCTGGCGGGGCCGATTCCTTAGCGCTGGCCAGTGCCGCCGCCTTCGAAGGGAAAAAGCTCAAGCTGAATCTTGCCGCAGTAATCATTGACCACGGTCTGCAGGCTGGAAGTGACAAGGTGGCGAAGAAAGCTAAGAGTAGGTGCGAGGCACTTGGTCTTGAGCAAGTAGTAATTGAAAAAGTCTCTGTTCGAAAAACAGGCGATGGCCTTGAGGCAGAGGCCAGGGAAAGTAGATATAAAGGAATCGAAAAGGTAAGAGCCAAGCTTTCTGCCAGCTGGGTTCTTCTTGGCCACAATCTCAATGACCAGGCAGAAACAGTTTTGCTTGGTCTTGCTCGTGGCTCAGGCCTTCGCTCCATTGCCGCTATGCCCAAGATCGATCCTGAAAGAAAACTCCTCAGACCCTTTCTTGACATTCCTGCGGCTGATCTTCGTAAGGCCTGCCAGGACCAGGGAATCGAGTATTGGAATGATCCCCACAACAAAGATTCAAAGTTCCTAAGAGTCAGGGTTCGGAAGCTGGCTGAAAATCTTGAACAGACACTGGGACCTGGATTTGCATCGGCGCTCGCTAGAACAGCTGAGATTGCCAGGGAATCGGATGATGCTCTGAGTGAGCTGGCCAGGGAGCTTCTGACCAGAGCCAAGGCTAAGTCCTCAGCCAAGAAGGCACAGTTTGAAATCGAGCCACTGAAGCTGGCCCCGCAGGCGCTCAGGCGCAAGGCGCTTCACCAGATCTGTCAGGACGCCGGAGCAAAGAACCTATCGAGGGCACAAATCCTGCAGATTGAGCAGCTGATTACCGCCTGGAAGGGACAGAAATCCAGCGTCATTTCTGGCATTACAGTAGAGCGGGTGGCCAACCAGTTGGTTGTGACAAGTCGAAGAAACCCAGGAGCTACGTGCAGCTAAATCACCCCGATATCCAAGAGGTATTGGTTACCGCCGACCAGATTCAATCTCGAGTGGGCGAGCTTGCCCAAGAGATATCTGATTTCTATCGGGACCGCAATGTCTTACTGCTGGGCATATTAAAAGGAGCGGTTCCGTTCATGGCGGATCTATCCCGTGCTCTTTCTATTCCTGTTCAGCAGGACTGGATGGCAGTTTCTTCCTATGGTTCAGGAACTGTTTCATCGGGAGTGGTAAGAATCCTCAAGGATTTGGATGCAGATATAAAGGACAGAGATGTCCTGATTGTTGAAGACATCATTGACTCTGGGCTAACACTTTCTTGGCTGAGCGCCAACCTCAAGGCCAGGGGAGCCGCCAGCGTTGAAATTGTCACCCTTCTCAGGAAACCGGAAGCTGCGAAGGTGAAGATAGCTGTCAGATGGGTCGGGTTTGATATTCCGAATGCTTTTGTTGTCGGTTATGGACTCGACTACAACGAGAATTACCGCTCACTCGATGGAGTGGGAATTTTGTCACCGTCCGTGTATAGCTAAAGGTTTTTGATGAGCGAAAAGAAACAAGATAACCAAGCCAAACTTAAAAAGTTTCTGAGAGGTCCCTGGCTCTGGATTGCGATTGCGCTGACAGTTGTTTTCGTCGGAAGCTCCCTGATGAACACTCAGCAGTACACGAAGGTGGACACTCAGGTCGGACTAGAGATGATTTCTTCTGGTCAGGCTGAGAAGGTAACCATCTTTGATGGCGATCAGCGAGTTGATGTTGTTCTTCGCAACGCAGACGCCGAGTACGGCAAGATGGTCCAGTTCTTCTTTGTTTCCGGTCGTGCTGAAACTGTTGCTGACACAGTTGCACTCGCTCAGATTTCTGAGGGCTGGACTGACGAGGTTCCGTCAACTCCTTGGATTCTTGCCCTGCTGGGATCACTTCTTCCATTCATCATCATTCTTGCTCTGTTCTGGTTCCTGATGGGCTCGATGGCAGGTGGCGGCAGAGGCGTGATGCAGTTTGGAAAATCACGCGCGAAGCTTGTGAACAAAGAGATGAGCAAGATCACCTTTGCTGATGTTGCGGGCATAGATGAAGCCATCGAAGAGCTCAATGAAATCAAAGAGTTTTTGAAAAACCCTAAGAAGTTCCAGGACATGGGAGCCAAGATCCCTCACGGCGTACTGCTATATGGTCCCCCAGGAACCGGAAAGACCCTGATTGCCAAGGCAGTGGCGGGTGAAGCGGGAGTTCCTTTCTTCTCAATTTCTGGTTCTGATTTTGTCGAGATGTTTGTTGGTGTTGGTGCTTCGAGAGTTAGAGATTTGTTTGAGCAGGCTAAGCAGGCAGCGCCGGCAATCATCTTCGTCGATGAGATTGATGCTGTTGGTCGTCACCGCGGAACTGGAATTGGTGGCGGTAATGATGAGCGTGAGCAAACACTCAATCAGCTACTTGTCGAGATGGATGGATTTGACACCTCGACCAATGTGATTTTGATTGCGGCCACTAACCGTCCAGATGTTCTTGACCCAGCGCTGCTTAGGCCAGGACGATTCGATCGCCAGGTGGGCGTTTCAGCACCAGACCTCAAGGGCAGAGAGCAGAT
>CAZMOF010000031.1:3049-8914 GCA_964567905.1 uncultured Aquiluna sp.
GATTCGATCGCCAGGTGGGCGTTTCAGCACCAGACCTCAAGGGCAGAGAGCAGATCCTTGGTATTCACGCTAAGAACAAGCCACTTGCTGAAAAAGTTGATTTGGCAGTGGTAGCCCGCAGAACTCCTGGCTTTACAGGTGCGGATCTTGCCAACGTCATGAATGAAGCTGCCCTGTTAGCCGCGAGACTCGACAAGAAACAAATCGATGATGCCACGATTGATGAAGCAATCGACAGAGTGATTGGCGGACCGCAGCGCAAGAGCGCCGTGATGAAAGATCATGAGCGACTAGTTACCGCCTATCACGAAGCAGGTCACGCACTAGTTGCAGGAGCATCGAACTATTCCGACCCTGTCACCAAGATCACCATCCTGCCTCGCGGGCGAGCCCTTGGCTACACCATGGTGATGCCAATGGAAGACAGGTACTCAATCAGTCGCAATCAGCTGCTCGACCAAATTGCTTATGCGATGGGCGGAAGAATTGCCGAAGAGATTGTTTTCAAGGACCCCACGACCGGAGCATCGAACGACTTTGAAAAAGCAACCTCGATTGCCAGAACCATGGTTACCAAATACGGCATGAGTGCCAAGGTTGGTTCCATATCTCTTGGTAGCGGCAATGCCGAACCATTCCTAGGTCGTGAACTCGCTACTCACCGCGATTGGTCAAACGAAATGGCCCAGACAGTTGACAATGAGGTTCGCGGAATCCTTGATGCAGCAATGGACGAGGCATACAAAGCTCTGACAGTTAACCGAGGAGTCCTAGATCGCCTGGCCAAAGAGCTGCTGGAAAAAGAAACCTTGAACCAGGAGCAGATTGCTGAAATCTTCAAGAGCCTAAAGAAGCTCCCAAAGCGTGCCACCTGGCGCTCCTCCCAAAAGCGAGGCATCAGCGGCAAGGGACCAATTGCGGTTCCCAAGAAGCCAGAAGAGAAAGCCAGCAAGAAAAAGGCCTAGCATGCAGACCGAACGAATTCGTCAGGCGGTTCGTGAACTACTGATTGCAATAGGCGAAAACCCCGACAGGCCAGAGCTAGCGCAGACGCCGCAGAAAGTCGCCGAGGCTTACGCAGCCTTCTTCAGGGGACTAGACCAGAATCCAGCCGATGCGCTGAGAGAAACCATGAGCGCCGAGGGGAGCGAACTGGTCATGCTTAAGGACATTGAGCTTGTCTCTATCTGCGAGCATCACCTGCTGCCTTTCACGGGCGCTGCACATATCGCTTATCTTCCGAGTAACAAGATTGTTGGTCTTGGCAGACTTGCCAATTTAGTTGAGATTCTTTCCGCAAGACCACAGCTGCAGGAAAACCTCACCAATCAGATTGCTGATGAGATTGAGAGATCTCTTTCACCAAAGGGAGTACTGGTTGTTATTGAAGCAAAGCACCAGTGCGTGGCATCACGCGGAGCACGGCAGCCAGAGGTAAACACAATTACTCTCGCCTCTCGAGGAAGCTATAACGATGTCAATCAGCGCCAAGAGGCGATGAATCTTCTGTCGGTTTCTCGCTGATGTGGCAAAAACCAAAAGTAATGGGAGTGATCAACGTCACCCCTGATTCCTTCAGTGACGGCGGTCAATTCCTATCGGTCGATGCCGCACTTGCTCAGGCAAAACTTCTTGTTTCTCAAGGCGCAGATATTTTGGATGTCGGTGGTGAATCAACCAGACCCGGCGCTAACCGAATTTCAATTGAAGAAGAACAAGCTCGTGTACTTCCAGTAATTGCTGCAATAAAGAAGGAACTTAAAGTACTTGTGTCAATCGACACCATGAATAGTGAAACTGCGGTTGCAGCCATCAAGGCGGGGGCAGATATCGTCAATGATGTTTCTGGTGGGCTAGCTGACACCAAGATGTTTTCTTCGATTGCCTCAACCAACTGTCTTTATGTCCTTGGCCACTGGCGCGGATTTTCAGATGTGATGGACCAGAGAACGCAGTACTCAGATGTTGCCAGAGAGGTGGTTGGCGAGCTCGCCGAGCAGGTTTCAGTGGCAGTTGCCAGTGGAATTGCTCGGGAGCGAATCATTGTTGATCCAGGACTGGGCTTTGCCAAAGACATGGAGCAAAACTGGGCGCTGGTTGCAAGGCTCGATGAGCTAACGCAACTGGGACTACCGATCCTGGTTGGCGCTTCTAGAAAGAGGTTTATTGCCCACGCTCTGGACAGAGAAAACCCGCAGGGCGTGGATCACTCAAGGCGGGATGTGGCAAGCGCGGTTCTGACGGCCCTGCTGCTTCAGCGCAAACTCTGGGGAGTTAGAGTCCACAATGTTCAGGCGACAGTGGATGCCATTAGCGTGGTCTCAGCGCTCAAGGAAGCTGAGAAGTGATTTATAAAGTTCGCATCGATGGCCTGAAGGTCTTCGCCTATCACGGCGTAATGCAGCATGAAAAAGATTACGGCCAAGAGTTCTTTATCGATGCCCATCTTGATGTTGAGGCGGGGGTTGAGGACAAGATTGAATCAACTGTTTCTTATGCACTGGTGGCCGATGAGCTTGTCAGAATCTCCACAACAAACCGCTTCGATCTGATTGAGTCTCTAGCAGCAAAACTCAAAGATCATATTCTTGCTCTAGATCCAAGAATTATTCGAGTAACAATTACCGTGCACAAACCCTCTGCTCCCATCGGCCATGAGGTCAGGGACATATCGGTGAGCGTCTCTGGGGCAAAGAGTGAAAACTAAAGCTGTTATTGCTTTAGGAAGTAATCTTGGGGATCGAAGAGAAACCTTGGGTTTAGCAATCAGTCAGATTAGAAACTTTCCAGAAACAGATTTTCTTTCAGTCTCCTCTTATCACGAAACCATTGCACTAACCCAGTCTGGCGAGGATGATAGCAAGCCGAGTTATCTGAATGCCGTTTGCGTTATTGAAACTGAGCTGGGTTCTCACGAGTTACTCGAGTACTGCGCCGAAGTTGAGGGAAATCTTGGAAGAGTGCGAGGCGAGAGATGGCAGGACAGAACCATAGATCTTGACATCATTGCATTTGGTAATCAGGTTATTGAAACCAGTAACCTCATCGTTCCTCACCCCAGAGCTCACGAGAGATTATTTGTTCTACTGCCTTGGCAGGAGATTGATCCAAGTGCTGAAATAGTGGGCAAGGGAAAGATAAGTGATTTGATTGCGAGGCTAAGGTGAAGCAGCTCAGCCACAGCTACCTGGTTGCCTTCCTTGGCATTGGATTTGTCGCTGGCATATCGTCTTCGCAGCTTGTCACTTCCGTTGGGCAGAGCTTTCCAGTTAGTCCGCTGAGTTTGTTGGTTTCTCTGCCAGTGATTGGGCTGATTATGGTTTTGGCCACGTTACCTATTTATAGGTATCGAAAGAAAAGCGAGAAATTCACAACTGGACTAAGACCAACTAGACCCAATCCCTTCTTCGCCTATAGAGCTCTGGTGTTTTCCAGGGCGGTTGCACTGACCGGAGCGCTCTTTGCTGGTTGGCACTTAGGGCAGTTGATTTGGCTCTTAACCTTTAGCGTTGCTCCCTCCCAGCTAGTCGTTCCAACGTTATTTGGTCTTATTGGCGGGGTGACTATGCTCGGTGGCGGGCTAATTGGCGAGAATAATTGCCGAGCACCCAGAGATCCAGGCGAGGGAACAGAGTGAAGATAGGCGTTATTGGCGATGAGCCAGCAGGACCTGTGCTCGCCAAAGCGTGGGCTAACGCCGGTCACGAATTGGTGGGAGTATTCGTCGAGAGCCCCAAGGCAATTGACCGAATAGAGGCAATTCTTCCCGATGTTCCGATTGCGCCAATGGCAGCAGTGGTTGAGGCAGCCGAGCTTGTTCTTCTTGCCGTTCCCAACAGCGACATAGAGCTAACCGTTGCTGGACTGGCGGACATGGCACTTTTTGGCCCTAGAAAAATTGTTGTTCATCTTTCTCCGCACAGGGGCTACGGAATCTTGGCAGATGCAGCGCAGCAGGGAGCTATTCCAATTGCTATGCATCCGCTGATGCACTTCACGGGAACGTCAATGGACCTAAGTGTTATGAAGGGGGCAACGTTTGTTGTCACTACACCAGACACGTTTAGTGCAATTGCTCAAGCGCTAGTGATTGAGATTGGTGCCGAACCATTTGAGATCAAGGAATTCCAGAGAGATTCCTATGCCGAATCCTTCGAAGTTGCTAAAGACTTTTCGTCGCTTGTTGTGCAGCAGGCGATGGGAATACTGGCGGAGGCGGAAGTTTCCGATCCAGCAAAACTAATTGGACCGGTTGTGAGAAGCGCAATTGAAGATGCTCTTGCTTCACCGGTGCAACCAATCGATCCCAGAGATGTCTAGATGCTGCTTTGTCACACCAACAGGGAACTTGTTGCAGCAATAAGTCAAGCCAGAGACAGCGGCAGAACCATCGGCTTTATTCCAACAATGGGAGCACTTCACGAAGGCCACCTCTCACTTGTCAGAAAAGCCCAGCAGGACGGACACTTCGTTGTTGTTTCAGTTTTTGTAAATCCACTTCAGTTCAATCAGCCAAGTGACTACGAAAGCTATCCACGATCTATCGGTGTTGATGCCAGACTTCTAACTGACGCTGGTGTTGACCTTTTATATGCACCATCCGCTCAAGAAATTTATCCACCCGGGGTTTCTCTAAGAGAGCCAGAGGTTGGAAGTATTGGCCAAGGTTTTGAAGGAGAAATTAGACCCGGTCACTTTGCTGGAATGCTCAAAGTTGTCAGTCGTTTATTTGACTTAGTTCGCCCAGATGCTGCGTATTTTGGTGAGAAGGACGCCCAGCAGCTTGCGCTGGTTAGGCAAATGGTGAGTCAGCAGACTTCGGAGGGCTACCGAGAACCAATGCGGGTAATCGGCTGTCCAACGGTTAGAGATGAATCAGGGCTAGCTCTTTCCAGTCGAAATTCTCGCCTCAGCGAAGGGGAGATTGAGGTAGCGAGGACGATTTCAAAAGCTCTGCAGAAAGGCAAGGCGGCAGGGCCAAAGGCCGCCGATGTCATAGCCGCCGCCAAAGCCCAGCTGAGTGACGAGGCTAGACTTGAGTATCTGGAGCTAGTAAATCCAGCAACTTTCGAGAAAGTCGAAGCTTCTCCCGGGCTGCTCATCATCGCCGCCAGGGTTGGTGAGACAAGGCTGATCGACAACCTGATGATTGGCGAAGATTGAGCGACGAATACGAATCCGAACTCCCGGAGCAAATTGCCTTCCGCATGGCAAAGCGGGAAAAGCTCAACAGTGAATCCAGTGCCTACCCAGTCTCGCTTCCCATAACCCACACCATTGAGGCCATTAAGGCTAAGTACCCAGTGCTAGCTGCAGATGTTTCGACCGGTGATGTAGTTGGTGTCGCTGGAAGAATCATGTTCCTTCGCAACACAGGAAAGCTCTGCTTCGCAACCTTGCAGTCGGGAGCGGGGGAGAGAATTCAGGCCATGATTTCTCTAGACAAGGTCGGAGAAGAAAAACTAGAGAGCTGGAAAGAGCTAGTTGACCTTGGTGATCACGTCTTTGTCGAGGGCGAGGTAATCACCTCTAAGCGTGGCGAGCTCAGCGTTCTTTCCAAT
Organism: uncultured Aquiluna sp.; assembly: GCA_964567905.1. Classification (GTDB taxonomy): domain Bacteria; phylum Actinomycetota; class Actinomycetes; order Actinomycetales; family Microbacteriaceae; genus Aquiluna. Next base: position 8,611 of record CAZMOF010000031.1, read on the forward strand.
GACTGGCAGATGGCAGCTAAGACGCTAAGGCCAATGCCTAATCTTCACAATGAACTGGAAGAAGAGTTTCGAGTTCGTCACCGCTATATCGATCTGATTGTCAGAGACCGAGCACGCGAGGTTGTGAAGATTCGTTCGCAAGTGATGCAATCACTTCGTTCAACTTTTGCCAAGCACACATTCACCGAGATAGAAACTCCAATGCTGCAGGTAATGCACGGCGGAGCATCGGCAAGACCATTTAAGACGCACTCCAACGCTTTTGATACCGAGCTGTATTTGCGCATTGCCCCAGAGCTATTTT
>CAZMOF010000032.1:0-5263 GCA_964567905.1 uncultured Aquiluna sp.
CCAATTCCAGGAACTCTTTCCCTAAGGATAGAAATCAGCTCTCCAGTCACAGGTGAGGGCTTGAGTGGAGCTCGCATTTCAACAGCCCTAGCAGCTGCAATTAATTCAATTGCTATTACTCTGCGCAAGTTATCCAGTGATTTGCGCAGCTTACGAGCAGCATGCCACCCCATCGAAACGTGATCTTCTTGCATCGCACTCGATGGGATTGAATCCACACTTGCGGGAGAAGCCAGTCTTTTATTTTCCGAAACGAGTGCGGCTTGGGTGTACTGAGCAATCATCAAACCGGAATCCACGCCAGGATCATTTGCTAAAAACGCAGGAAGCTTTCTGTTTCTTGCCACATCTAAAAAGCGATCGGTTCTTCTTTCAGATATGGATGCAACATCGGCAGCAGCTATTGCCATAAAATCTAGAACGTAGCCAATTGGTGCACCGTGGAAGTTTCCATTAGATGTGACTTCACCAGAATCTAAAACAACAGGGTTATCAATGACAGACCTCAGCTCGCGTTCCGCAACCAAGGAAGCGTGTGTAACTGTGTCGCGAGCCGCACCATTTACCTGCGGTGCACAACGAAGCGAATAGGCATCCTGAACAATTCCATCGCCATGACGGTGTGACTTCACAATCTCACTGCCTTGAAGTGCATCAAACATATTTCTCGCGCTGATCGCTTGACCGGGATGTGGTCTCAGATCATCATGCAACTCACTTCTGAAAACCTGGTCGGTTCCCATCTGTCCCTCAACGCTCATAGCCGCAATAATGTCTGACTGATCAAGCAGGTGATTGAAATCACTGATTGCCATCAAAAGCATGCCCAGCATGCCATCGGTGCCATTGATAAGTGCAAGTCCCTCTTTCTCCTGCAACTCAACAGGAGTGATTCCTGCTTCGGAGAGTAGCTCTGCAACTGGTCGTTCTTTTCCATCTGGACCAAATGCTCTGCCCTCACCCATCAAGACCATGGCGCAATGTGCAAGCGGGGCTAAATCTCCTGAGCAACCAAGCGATCCATATTCCAAAACCCTAGGTGTGATTCCCGCATTGAGAATCTGGGCATAGGTGGTTGCAAGCAGAGGTCTAACACCTGTCATCCCCGAACACATAGTTCGAAGCCGAAGAAGCATCATGGCACGCACAACCTCCCGCTCAACCGGCTCGCCCATTCCTGCTGCGTGCGAACGAATCAAAGACTTTTGCAGCTGCACCCTGTCCTGCTTGGGAATATGCCGCTGAGCCAGTGCCCCGAACCCAGTTGAAATCCCATAAACAGGCTCTTCTGAATTGGCCAGTTTCTCGATGTGTTCTCGAGTTTTAGCCATCGCTGAAATCGCCTCCGGGGAAATCTCAACTTGGGCATTACCCCTGGCTACGAGCAGGACCTCTTCGGCCTTTAACCCACTCGTTGAAAGCACTACTTTCTTCATCTATGCACCAACAACTTTCTTTCCTGCAATGTAGGTGGCCGATACCAATTGAACTCCGGGACGATAAGAAATAAATACATGGCTTGGAGCATCCAGCACCACAAAATCTGCTTGGTCACCAACCTCTAACCCGCCACCACTACTTCTCAATGCTTTTGCTCCACCTTTGGTTGCTGCCCAGAGAGCTTGCTCTGGGCTGAGCCCCATTTCCCTAACAGCAATTGCGATGCAGAAGGACATTGAGGTTGTGTAGCTAGAGCCTGGATTGCAATCAGTTGCAATTGCTAGTGTCACTCCTGAGCTGGCCAACCTTCTTCCGTCTGGATAACTGCTCTTTGTTGAAAACTCTGCTGCAGGAAGAAGTGTCACGACCGTATTCGAACCAGATAAAGCAGCTATGTCTTCTGCGCTCAGATGAGTCGCATGATCAACTGAGGCACAATCCAATTCGACTGCCATCGGGATTGCGCCAATGTTTGCGATCTGATTGGCGTGCAGTCTTGGCTTTAGCCCAGCTGCTATGCCGGCCTGGAGAATCTGTTTTGCCTCAGCAACATCAAATGCACCCTCATCACAAAAGACGTCTATCCACTTGGCATATGGCTTGACCGCTTCCAGCATCTCGCCCTTCACCAAAGCTACGTAATCACTTCTCTGAATTCCCTCTGGAACAACGTGGGCACCAAGAAAAGTTGTGTGTGGTGTGAGCTCGGATGCAATTTTCAGCGATCGAACCTCAGTTTCAATGTCCAAGCCGTACCCGCTCTTTATTTCAAACTGGGTGATGCCTGAAGCGTGAAATTCAGCGATCAGTTTCTTCGCATTTGCTCTCAGCTCGTCATCACTTGCCGCTCTAGTCGCCTTGACAGTGTTTCTTATACCGCCTGCTGCGTATGGTTTGCCCGTCATACGCGAGGCAAACTCTTCCGATCTTTCACCAGCAAAAATCAAATGCGAGTGGGAATCAACGAAGCCAGGAATTACTGTTTGTCCCTTGAGGTCTACGACCTCGTCGCAAGCAGGTGCTGCTTCAGCACTGCCCGCATAACTGACCTTGCCTCCATCAACAGCGAGCGCCGCATCCTCAATCACTCGAATATCGCCAAAGCTCTCACCCGTTAGAACTAGCGAGGAAATGCCTTTATATAAGGTGCTCACTCGGTGTCCAACATGGGAACGTGGACATGCCTTTGGCGAGCCACCTCCGCTGCCTCTTGGTAACCGGCATCAACATGGCGAATCACTCCCATGCCTGGGTCATTGGTCAAAACTCTTCTGAGCTTTTGCTCAGCAAGGTCAGTGCCATCGGCAACAGATACCTGACCTGCGTGGATAGATCTGCCAATTCCAACGCCTCCGCCGTGATGGATAGAAACCCAGGATGCGCCAGAGGCAATATTCACCATCGCATTTAGAAGCGGCCAGTCGGCAATTGCATCTGAGCCATCCAGCATGGCTTCAGATTCTCTATACGGGGAGGCAACCGAACCGCAATCTAGGTGATCTCTTCCAATCACAATTGGCGCTGACACCTCCCCCTTGCGAACCAAGTCGTTGAAGGCAACTCCCGCCTTATCCCTCTCGCCATAACCAAGCCAACAGATGCGAGCGGGAAGACCCTGAAACTCAACTCTCTTTTGGGCCATTGTGATCCAGCGACGAAGGTGTTCATTTTCAGGAAAGAGATCAAGAACAGCTTTATCAGTTCGATAGATATCCTTTGGATCACCAGAGAGTGCCACCCATCTAAACGGACCCTTGCCCTCACAGAAGAGGGGACGAATGTATGCAGGGATAAAACCTGGGAACTTAAACGCATCGGAGAAGCCGCCTTTGCGAGCTTCATCACGAATTGAATTTCCATAATCAAAAACTTCAGCGCCTTTATTCATAAATCCGACCATTGCAGCCACCTGCTTGGCCATGGATGCCTCAGCCCGGTCGGTGAATTCCTTCGGGCTTCTCATTGCGTAATCACGGGCATCCTCAATGTCCACTCCCTCAGGGATGTAATACAGCGGATCATGAGCAGAGGTCTGGTCGGTGACGATATCTATTGGCACGTCTGAGTGAAGAAGTTTTTCGAAGACTGTTGCGGCATTCCCAAGAACACCAACGGAGATTGCCTTCTTCTCTGAGCGGTAGCGAGTGACTCTTTCAATTGCATCATCCAGATTGTCGGCAATCTCATCGAGGTATCTGGTTTCAAGTCTTTTTTGCAAACGTGATGGATCTATGTCGACAATGAGGCAGGTTCCCTCGTTCATTGTCACTGCCAGAGGTTGAGCACCTCCCATGCCGCCGCATCCACCAGTTAGTGTCAGTGTTCCGGCAAGAGTGCCACCAAATCTCTTAGCTGCAACCGCAGCAAAGGTTTCATAAGTTCCCTGCAGGATTCCCTGAGTTCCGATGTAAATCCATGACCCAGCAGTCATCTGCCCATACATGGTTAGGCCTAGTTGTTCTAATCTTCTAAACTCTGGCCAGTTGGCCCAATCTCCAACCAGATTTGAGTTGGCAAGCAAAACTCTTGGTGCCCATTCGTGGGTTTGAAAAACTCCCACCGGCTTGCCTGACTGCACCAGCATGGTTTCATCGTTTTTGAGTTGAGTCAGAGTCTTTACCAATGCATCAAAGCTGGGCCAATTGCGGGCGGCTTTGCCATTGCCGCCATAAACAATTAGCTCCTCGGGATGCTCGGCTACCGATGGATCGAGGTTGTTGTGCAGCATGCGAAGCGCTGCTTCCTGCTGCCAACCCTGTGCGGTGAGGGTGTTGCCGGTTGCTGCTTTTAGTATTCGCGTCGTTGCGGTCACAGCTAAAGAGTAGCAATTTGGCTAGGGCTCATGAGGCCGGCAAAAGGCCTTGAAATCAGGGTCAATGGCTAGGTCTAGGCAATCTTCGCTAGCGTTATCACCGAGTAATGACCTAGTGAAAGATTGATCTCTATGGCTGATGACCCAAGGTGGCCAAGGGCGTCGACCCTTATCACTCATGAGATATCTGACATTGCAATAATCGACATCCCCGCGTTCAAAACGGCTATTACCAAGACTGGCGCCGATAAAACCCCCAAAGCGATTAGGGAAGCCCTCAAGGGATATTCAACCTTCAGCTACTCAACGAATTCAGACATCGGGAAACTAACCATTGAAGATCTTGGCGAAATTGAAAGCCCGGATGATAACGAGGCAAAGACAATTGAAAAGCTCTCGGGACTTCACAAGAAACTTGTAATTGCCCTGGGTGGAGACAATTCAATTACCTATGCTGCAGCACTTGGACTTGTAGGCAAAGATCTTGCCAGCGCCAGACTCATCACACTTGACGCCCATCACGACCTAAGAGACGGCGTCTCTAACGGATCCCCAATTAGAAGACTGATTGACGCTGGATTTAATCCAGAAAACATCTTTCAGATTGGAATTAATGATTTCTCCAACTCCCCCGAATATGCAATTTATGCAAAATCGGTTGGGGTGAAAGTTATTTCAAGATCTCAGGTAGCTGAAATTGGAATTGAGAAGGCTTGCGAAATTGCACTGACAGATGCTGATGGGCCAATCTTTGTTGACATTGATGTTGATGTCTGCGATAAGTCAGTAGTTCCCGGTTGCCCAGCAGCAGCACCTGGTGGCATAAGTGCATTCGAGCTTAGGCAAGCAGCAAGACTGCTAGCAGCCCATCCGTCAGTAAGAGGAATTGACATCACCGAGATTGATGCAACAACTGACTCAGCTGACCAAAGAACAATCAAGCTTGGAGCGCTGCTGCTTTTGGAAATTGCTGCTGGCTTTCAGCTGCGCTAAAGACCTGCGTCTTTAACG
>CAZMOF010000032.1:5363-8887 GCA_964567905.1 uncultured Aquiluna sp.
CCGAACTTAATCCCCGGGGTGGTGTAAGGAATCAACTTGGCAACTGCCTTGCCGTGCTTGGTAATGACCACCTCGTCGCCTTTTTCAATGTGCTTCAAATACTTCGAAAGATCGACCTTGATGTCATAGACGCTCACGTAATGGATCACGCTCCTAGGGTATAAGTTTTTGGTTAGAATAACCAAACTTTGTGTAAGGGCAATCTAGAGCGAGCCTAGGACAGTTTCTGGCCCAAGAATTAGGGCTTGTGGATAAGTTCCTGCCCAGGAGAGCCTGAAAACCAGGGTCAGGAACACGGCTAAAATTAGCCCAATCCGCGCTAACTGCTCGGCTTTATCCATCCCGAAACTGGTCCTGCGCCAGCCAACCGAAGGGGAAAAGTGCCAAAGATCATTGTTCAGATCATGCCTAAGCAAGATCTTCTGGACCCCCAGGGAAAGGCCGTTGCCAATGCCCTTCACCGCTCCGGTCATAAAGACATCGAGAACGTGAGAATCGGAAAGAGAATCGAACTTCGCTTCGACAGAGAAGTAACTGAAAAGGATTTAGCACAGGCTAGAGAGCTGGCAAAGAACTTTCTATCAAATGACGTAATTGAAGATGTTGTCTCGGTAGAAATCGAATGAGAATCGGAGTCATCACATATCCCGGTTCGCTTGATGACCGTGATGCCCAAAGAGCAATCAGGCTGGCAGGTGCGACCCCTGTTCCTCTTTGGCATGCAGATGACAATCTAAAAAAAGTTGACGCAGTTGTTTTGCCAGGTGGTTTTTCCTACGGTGACTATCTTCGATGCGGAGCAATTGCAGCTCAGGCTCCAGCAACAAAAGAAGTAATTAAGCTTGCTGGTAAAGGTCTACCTGTTCTTGGAATCTGCAATGGCTTTCAGGTGTTAGTCGAATCACACCTACTACCAGGTGGACTAATTAGAAACGAACATCAGCACTTTATCTGCAGAGATCAAAAGCTAAGAGTAGAGAACATCAATACAGCTTGGACAAAACTCTTTGAGCAAGGCCAAGAAATTACTATCCCTCTCAAAAACGGTGAGGGTGGTTACATAGCAACACCTGACACACTAAAGATGCTCGAAGAGGAAAACAGGGTTGTCTTTCGCTACCTAGAGCTAAACCCAAACGGTTCAATGAACGACATCGCGGGACTTACCAATGAGCGCGGAAATGTTGTTGGACTCATGCCTCACCCAGAGCACGCAGTTGAGCCAGGTTTTGGTCCCGACAGACCAGAGGCAATGAGAAGCGGTGTGGATGGTCTGAAGTTTTTCCAAAGTGTGATTCAGCAGCTGGTGAATAGCTGATGTTCTTCAAAAAGAAAAAGCCCTCTGGTGTAGACACAGTTCTGATTGCTCAAACTGATCCTGAGAAATCGCAACCATATAAGGAACTTGGCCTCAAGGATGACGAGTACCAGCGCATCAGAGAGATTCTTGGCAGAAGGCCGACCTCATCAGAACTAGCGATGTATTCAGTTATGTGGTCAGAGCACTGCAGCTATAAAAGCTCCAAAATTTATCTTCGCCAATTTGGTGAAAAAGTTACCCCTGAGATGAAAAAACACCTGATGGTTGGAATGGGTGAAAACGCAGGAGTGGTAGACATTGGCGAAGGAATGGCAGTTACCTTCAAGGTTGAAAGCCACAACCACCCAAGTTTCATCGAACCTTTTCAAGGTGCTGCAACCGGAATTGGCGGAATAGTCCGAGACATTCTTGCCATGGGTGCAAGACCGGTTGCAGTAATGGATCAGCTTAGATTTGGTTCAGCCAACCACCCTGACACCCCAAGAGTTCTCAGTGGAGTTGTGTCAGGAATCTCTTTCTATGGAAATTGCCTTGGTCTTCCAAACATTGGAGGAGAGACAGTATTCGACTCGGTCTACCAGGGAAACCCGCTGGTCAATGCCCTAGCAATTGGGTCGCTAAGGCATGAAGATCTAAAGCTTGCCAAGGCAAGCAATGCTGGAGATCTGGTAATTCTGTTTGGAGCAAGAACGGGTGCAGATGGCATTGGTGGAGTTAGCGTTCTTGCTTCGGAGAGTTTCGATCAGACAGGGCCGGCCAAGAGACCCGCGGTGCAGGTTGGCGACCCCTTCGCTGAAAAAGTATTGATTGAGTGCTGCCTAGAACTTTTCCAATCCGGAAGTGTTGCTGGAATTCAGGATCTTGGTGGAGCGGGAATATCTTGCGCGACCAGCGAGCTGGCATCCAATGGCGGCATGGGTATGAGAATCCAGCTTAAGAATGTTCTGCTAAGAGATGAGAACCTAACCCCCGAAGAAATCCTGATGAGCGAATCTCAGGAGCGCATGTGTGCGATTGTTCCAAAGAAGAAACTCAAAGACTTCAAACAAATCGTGGATAAGTGGGAAGTTGAATACTCGGTCCTTGGCGAAGTAATCAACGAGGATCGGCTATACATCAACTGGGGTAAAGAAGAGATTGTGAACGTTCCCCCGAGAACAGTGGCTCACGATGGACCGGTATATGAGCGTCCAGTCCAGTACCCAAGCTTCCAGGCAGCCTTGAATGCAGACAGCTCGAAGAGACTAAAGCGCGCAGAGAATGAGACTGAACTCGCAACTCAAATCATGCAGTTAATCTCATCTCCCAACCAGGCTGATAAGTCTTGGGTGACATCTCAATATGACAAATATGTGATGGGAAACACAGCCCTCGCTATGCCTGATGATGCGGGCATGATTCGCATCAGCGAAACAACAGGTCTTGGTGTTGCTCTTGCAACAGACGCTAACGGAAAGTACTGTCTGCTGAACCCATACGAAGGAGCCAGGCTGGCACTGGCCGAAAGCTATAGAAACGTTGCAGTGACAGGTGCCGTGCCAAGGGCTGTTACCAACTGCCTGAACTTTGGTTCTCCAGAGAATCCCGAAGTGATGTGGCAGTTCAAGGAAGCAACCGCGGGACTGGCAGACGCCTGTCAGGAACTAGAAATACCGGTGACCGGTGGAAACGTAAGTTTCTATAACCAAACTGCAGATCAGGCGATTTATCCAACCCCTGTTGTTGGTGTGCTCGGTGTTATTGACAATGTTGCAAGACGGATCCCCTCTGGTTGGCAGGACGATGGCAACAACATATATCTTCTTGGCACCACCTATGACGAGCTGGACGGATCCGCATGGGCGAAGGATATCCATGATCACCTAGGCGGGACACCACCAAAGCTCGATTTAAAGAAAGAAAAAGAGCTCGCAGATCTAATCCATGGAGCATCTATCCAAGGCCTTATTGAAGCAGCTCATGATCTCTCTGAAGGCGGACTGGCTATTGCAGTTATTGAAGCGAGCCTTAGGTTCAATGTCGGCTGCCGCATCTGGCTAGGCGAGCTAATGGAGAGAGACAGCTTGGACGCTACCGCTGCACTTTTCTCAGAGTCACAAAGTCGAGTGATTGTCTCTGTTGGCAGAGAGGATGACGTTAAGTTCCAATCTCTCTGCGAGGCAAGAGGCGTAAGTGTTCTCCGAATTGGCGTTACTGATAAAGA
>CAZMOF010000033.1:0-8823 GCA_964567905.1 uncultured Aquiluna sp.
GAAACCACGGACTGTGACCGAAAGGAAAAGCAGCGATGTCAAAGCGCTCAAAGGCTTATCAAGAAGCCGCAAAGAAACTAGAAGCAGGACGCTTCTACTCAGTAGCCGAGGCAGCAGCCTTGGCCATCGAAACCGCTGGCAAGAAGACCAACTCAACAATTGAAGTTGCCCTCAAGCTTGGCGTTGACCCTAAAAAAGCCGACCAGATGATCCGTGGAACGGTATCCCTTCCACACGGCACTGGAAAAACTGCTCGCGTGATTGTGTTTGCAAACGGTGCCGCCGCAGACGCAGCCAGAGCAGCTGGAGCTGACGAGGTCGGAAGCGATGAACTAATTGCCAAGGTCGAAGCCGGTTGGACCGACTTCGATGCAGCTGTTGCAACCCCAGACCTTATGGGCAAGGTTGGAAAGCTCGGTAAGGTTCTAGGTCCTCGCAACCTTATGCCAAACCCAAAGACTGGAACCGTGACGATGGATACAGCCAAGGCTGTTACCGACATCAAGGGCGGAAGAATCGAATTCCGTATCGACAAGCAGTCAAACCTTCACTTCATCATCGGAAAGGCGCACTTCTCAGCCGACAAGCTGGCCGAGAATTTGTCGACCGCAATGGACGAGGTTGTCAGACTCAAGCCATCGACCGCTAAGGGTAAGTACATCCAGAAGGGTGCTGTTTCAACAACTTTTGGACCTGGAATCCCACTAGACGTTTCGGTTTACTAAAGACCTAAGCCACCTGTAAAGCGCCAGCGTGCTTGCACAATCATCTTGGTTGTAAGCAATCACCTGGCGCTTTATGTTTTCGGCGCTCGCCGGATCCTCAGTTAGCGCAGTTAGGTACTGGTCATAGGCATCCATCGAACCCTTAGCTTCCTTAACATCAGAGACCCTCTGGAAGCTGTAGTAGTTCTCCAGCAGCTTGATGCTGTAGCCCTCTTGCGAGACCATGATGGCGTTCTTCACAACTTTGTACAGGTCAACGAAATAGCCACCTTCTAAAAGCTCAGCCACAGCAGTTTGATAGATCCCGTGACGTTCGGCCAGACGCTTTAGTGCGACCTGTTCGTAGGATGCGTAGTGGTAGATCTTCATTTCAGGGAAAGCCTGCACGCGATTCAGAAGATCGTGCAGGAACTTGTCAAAAGACTGCTTTTCCTGTTCCCGGGTGTCGGCCCATAACCAGTCAAACTTTTCACCTTTGTCAACAGATGTAAAGCCGAACAGGTACTCAAGTCCACCTGGTTCCGAGAAGTATGTGAAGCCCTCTAGGTCGAAAAACAAATCACCTGGAGTGGGTGCAGGTAGAGCTTCGAGAGTTTCTCGGTCGATTATTTCAACTACGTTTTCACCAGTTTCATATGTGTGCTGCTGAAGTCGTGCTTGTCGAGCAAGTTTTTTCACCTGAGTCTCTGTGAGTTTGTCAACTCCAGTTTCTAGCTTTGCGAGTTGAGCAACAGTCCTGACTCCAGCTTTACTAAGCGACTCGATGTTTGCTTTCGTTATTCCTGCAACCAGTTGAAGATGGTTTAGCTCCCTTCGCTGGTCCTGGCAAAGGTCCGGATATTCACACATGTCGCAGTAGGTTGACGCTTCACAGATCAGTTCTCCCAGGTCTTCAATTCGCTGTGGCGTTTTATCGATGACTTGGAATACGTCAACTAAGAACTTTTCCCGCTCTGCAATCATCGGATGCAGAAGAGTTGCAGAATCAAAACTCGCTATTTCTTTTGATCCGAGAATTAGTCCATGGTTCTTTTCTGCGCTGAGCCCCAACTCGCTTAGAACGTCGACATAGAGCCCAACCTGATTTTGGTATTCAGGCTTGGCGGTGGATGACAGCTTGGCGTCCCAAGCGGTGTATCCGCCAGACCAACCGTCCACTTGCTTAGCCGTTAGAGCTCCATTTTCAAAAACAAATCTCCAATCGCTTCTGAGCAGAAAGTCTGGACGCCCAGAGAACTCCATCGCACCAGAGCCGCCCCTAAGAACACCCTGATATATGACTGGCACGCCTTGACTCAACAACTCAAGTGTTGATTCGACATCTCTGCTCTTTGGTTGGGCAACTGCCTCACCAAGGCTCTCTACTAAATCTTGCTCTAGCTTTTCCTCAAAACGGATTCCATATCGAATAGCGAGATTGTCAGGTGTGTGCTGATAAATGGCAAGAAGTTGGTCAAGACCTGAAACACCCAGTTCCCTTCCGACGGCAAGGCGGGTGCAGTGTGAGCACTTTGAGCGCAGAAGGTCTCGGGAGTCAAAACTCCAGCTATTTCCTCTGAGTCGCATGTCATAACCCTCCCACTTATGCCCAGAATCGGGAGTTTAGGCATTCGGATTGTCTTCGGCTAACCGAAAATTAGACTCTGAGTATGCCGACAGGGGTCAAGACTTTGGACATGAAGAAATCCACGCCCGTCTCACCCCGGCACGTTCTCGTCGTTGAGGATGAACCACTGCTTAGGGATCTAATTGCTCGCTCTCTGGAGGGTGCTGGTTTTGTCGTTACGACTGCAGCCAGCGCAGCTGATGCTAAGCGAGCAGTAAAGACAGCAGATCCCGATGCGCTGTTACTCGATATTGAGCTTGGACCTGGCCCAAATGGTTTTGATCTGGCGGAGGTTGTTTCTCGTCAAAGGCCTGACATCGGAATAGTTTTCCTAACGAATTTGCCAGACCCAAGGTTTGGTGGCCGAGGCACGAAAGCAGTTGCCAAGAATCAGGCGTACATCAGAAAAGGCGCGATTGATTCAGGAGCTGAACTAATTCAAGCCTTAGAGGCAGTTCTTCGTGATCGTATAACTCAAGATTATCGACATGACCTTGCGTCGAATCGTCCTCTTGCTCAGCTCTCCCAGAGACAACTAGACACCCTGCGTCTTGTGGCTGAAGGAAAAACCAACGCTCAGATTTCTCAGATTAGAGGCACGAGTGTGAGAGCAGTTGAAAGCATGCTGCAAAGAATCTTTGAACTTCTGGATATAAATCCAAATGATAGTAATCCAAGAGTTCTCGCTGTCAGTAAGTACCACGCAACGAGAAGCAACCAATAAGTGAATTCTGTCGCCTCCAATCCTCTGCTGCTATTAGGGGGCAAGTATCTTCTAAATTGGCGCAATCACTTTGTTTTTGCAATTGTCGCAATGCTTACGGCATTGGTGTTTGATGCAAATCGCTTGGGTGGGCGCCCCAGAGATTGGTTTTTGCTAGCCCTCTTAGGAATTGCAGTCACAATTCTCTCGCTTGAGCTAGCAAAACCATTAATACAAAGAATAAAGAAATTCCGATTGGTGGCCCTTGTGGTAGCGCTACTAATGGTCGGGCTTCTTAGGGGGGTAACTCTTTACTACGTCGGATTGGGTATGAATCTCTTACCAGAGGGAGACGTTGTTTATCGCTTGCTTGGTGCACCGCTTTTTGTGTTCTTCTCCTATCTGATTTCAAGCTCTGTGTTTGAGCCTTACTTGAATTACCGTGAGAACTACCAAGCTCTCACAGAGGAGTCTTTTCGCTTGCAGCAAGCAAAAGCCAGCTATTCGCAGGACTTGCTGCTGTTTAATCAGCAGCAGCGATCTCGAGTCAGGGAACTACTTTCGCCACCCATCTGGGAGCTGCAGAAAAAACTAGCAGAGGCTGAAGATAGAGCTGCTGTTCAAGACGCTCTACTGAAAATGCAGGCTCTGAACAACGATGTTGTTCGGCCTCTTTCAAAAGAACTAGCAATTGAAGCCGAGCTCACAAAAACTACGAATATTGTTGAGCATCGACCTCTTCGGAATCTTGTGCGTGAAATCGATCTAGCTGAAAATCTCCCATTGGGATTTTTTGTCTTAGTCGCTTCTTCACTAAGTTTTAGCTCGCTTCTTACAACCACAACTTCGCTTACAGGTTTGCTTTTGGGGTTTATCACCCTGGTTCCGGTGCTAATTGCCTTTCAGATTGAACGGCTCTTGTTACGGGGAAGGAAAATTCTCGCAACAGTGGGAATACCTCTTTCCATTCTCGTCAGCTTCGCAGTGGGTTTTACATCCGGATTCATTGGGCCTTCCCTTGGTTTTGAAACCAGCACGAACTTTGCACTATCTGCGGCCGTCTATCTAGCAATTGCAAAGAGCTTCACCATTGCTTATGCAATCACCCAGCAATCTTGGAATCAGTCCCTATTTCAGCTCAATGAAGTTGCCAATGAATTGAAGAGAGTTAACTCTTGGTTGAGACAGAGGCTGTGGTTGGGGCAGAAGTCTCTAGCCATGGAACTACACGGATCAGTTCAATCCACGCTCCATGCCTTGGCCGCCAGGCTCTCGAGAATGGACCACCCTAACCGCCAGGAACTTGAGGAGATCACCAAGACAATACGTGAGGCTTTGACTCGTATTGAAAATCAGGAATATCTCGCAGGCGAATCTTTCCAATCGTTGCTTTTAGAACTTCAAGAGCTTTGGGATGGCACTGCCGAAATCACTTGGAATGTAGAGCCTCAGGCAAAAAAGTTATTGGAGGATGACCTCGGTCTAGCACGTTGTTTGTTTGAAGTGATTCGGGAAACTGTTGTCAATGCTGTGAAGCACGGTGACGCCAAGCAAATAAACATAAGTATTTCCATCTCAGGGGGCGAACTGAGTCTTTTTGTCGAAAACGATGGCCTGCTAGTACGTGGAAGATCTGGTGAAGGCGAAAAGCTTTTCAATCAAATATGCCTAATTCACAACATAAAGAACGAAGGCAAAAAAGTTGTCTTCAGCAGCAAACTATCGATTAGTTTGTGAGTTTTTCCAGCACTGCTTCTACGCGGGGAGGCTGACAGCCAACCTGTTCACAAACTAGCGCTGCGGCAGCATTGGCAAATCTCGCTGCGTAAAGCAGGCCGTCTTGGTTGAGTTTCTCAAGTCGACTTGCAGGATTGCTACCTAGGGCATCTAGTTTTTTTAGCTCAGATAGGAAATTCGCAATAAAGGTGTCACCAGCTCCGACTGTATCTTTCACCATTGCCTGAAATCCAGAAACGTCTATTCTCTGCTGATTTCGATAAAGGCTTACCCCTTCACCTCCTCGCGTGATAACCACAAGCTTTCCCTTTGACCACTCCAAGAAGATTGCTTCTACCTCGTCTTGATTACTTGTTCCATAGAGCCATTCAACGTCCGCATCAGAGGCCTTGATAATGTGACTGACTTCATTTATTGCCAAAACTCGATTTAGTTCAACTTGTCTATCAAAGCCCAGCGCTGGTCTGACGTTTAGATCGTGCGAGAGGGTTACCTCATCTTGCTCATGAATTGCAGTTAGCCAGCTCAGGATCTTTCTGCTTCCAGGTTCAATTGCCATTCCTAGGCAGCCGAATTGAATCGCCGTGACGCCCAGTTGCCGGAGCTCGTCCTTAGTTAGAAACTCGTGATCCTGCCAACCCCAGTCAGCAGTTCCGTTTAGATAAAAGCTGTAGTTCGCTACGCCATTTGAGTCGATGTTGGCAACGGCAAGACTTGTTTGCTCTTCTGCTTCTACCGCGTAGTCGAGATTGACCCCATTAGATAAAAGGTGATTTCTAATCAGTTGGCCAAAGCCATCTTTAGAGATTCGACCGAGAAATGCTTGTTTTTCGCCTCTTACTGCGAGGGCCAGGGCAACATTGGCATTCGCACCACCCACGACGGCCTCGTATTGCTTGCCCCCGCGCCCGATCAGGTCAATCAGAGCCTCACCAATGACAACAATCATGCGGTAAGTCTAGGCTTATAGATATGGAACTTAGGTCTGTAAAAAACACACTCAGATTCCCCTTGCTGGCCCTAATTTTCACGTGGGCTACATTTATGACGGCCATATATATAGGAATCAGAAACCCGCAGATACGTTACTCAGATCAGGGACAAGCAATCTATCCCGATCCCTATGTCCAACTTCAGACCTATGTCTTCTTACTTGGAATCAGCGTCTTCGCCCTGGTCGCACTCTGGTCACTGCGCCGAGCTGTAAGCATTCGAGTCACTAACGAGAGTCTGCTTGCCCGGGCTAGCCACCGCTTCAATAACTTGGCCGTGATTCTAAGCCTGCTGGCAGGCGCTGTCTTTGCCATTGGTAACTTCCTAGGTGCCTGGAGAAGTTATGACCCGATTGACGAGCCAGTAGCCATTCGATTACTCAATGTCTATGTGCCAATCATCTTGGCGACTGTTCTTGTCGTTTTTGTTCTACTGTTTGGTTTTGTTTTCCGTAAAGACGCGCCTGACATTCCAGAGGGTGAAAAAGACGAAGATCGGGTAAAGCTTCAGCGAGCAGTGGGGCTGGCCTATGCAGCTCCGATTATTGGAACGGCAATCGCAATTATTTTTGGTCTTACCGTCTATGACATAACCAAGACGGATCTGGACACTTGGATCTGGGTGATTATTCAGGTAATTATTGCCACTTCAATAATTATTGGTACGCGCTTTGCTGCCAGTGCCAGAAAAGCAAGACCCCTACCACCCAGAGAAAGAAGAGCTGGAGTGGCAGCTGTCAGCTTGAACTTTGTGCTCTCAATCATTTTTGGCGCTGTCGTTCTAATCATGGCCTTCACTCTTGGTGCACAAGCTGTCGATTCACTGGTCTACTGGCCTGAGTGGCGTGAGGGTATGTCACAGTCAGAAATGATTTCAAAGGTGAATGACGTCACGCTTTCCTGGTTCACTTCCGACATGCTTCCAGCATTAGTGCTATTGCTTCTGGCGATTTTTGGAATCTATCGAACAATCTTGATTAGAAACTCAGAGTCCGAAAAGATTTGATGCAGCACTCAGCCAAAGGGCTACTTTTCGATAACGATGGAGTCCTGTCAGATTCTCTAGCCAGCGTTGATGCTGCATGGGGTAAATGGTCGGAAGTTTATGCACCTGACTTTGTAATCTCCTTTGCCCATCACGGCAGAAGAGCGAGTGAGATCATTCGCGACCTTCTTCCAGCAGAAAACTTTGAAGAAGCTCACGAGCTAATCAATAGGTTAGAAATCGAGCTGACGCATCTGACTAGGCCCATGCCGGGGGCAATTGAACTGACTTCTTCCTGCCCGTCCGGCACCTGGACGGTTGTTACATCTGCAACGCCTGCTCTCGCCAGGGCACGACTAACCCAAGCTGGCATCACGATTCCCAGGGAGCTGGTGACGGGGGATGACGTCAGTTATGGAAAACCAAATCCCGAGCCCTACCTAACAGCAGCCCAGAAGCTAAACATTCCAATTGAGAGCTGTGTTGTCTTTGAGGATGCGCCGAATGGCATTGAAGCTGGGAGAAGATCAGGTGCGTCGCTGGTGGTTGGCGTCGGCCCAGAAGCGCTAGAAACAGATGCCGACTTGGTCGTTATTTCGCTTGCGGGAATTAGCTTTGATGGAAATCTATTATCAATACCAGAGCAAATTAGATTGAGGTAAAAATGGCTGAAATTGAGTTCTACGGTGCAGATTGGTGCGGCGACTGCCGACGCTCCAAGTCACTTCTCAACACCCTAGGTGTCGAGTACGACATGTTTGATGTGGAGCAAAGCAAAGAGTATGCGGAGCAGGCACAGGCCATTTCGGGAAGAACAAACATCCCAGTAATTCGCTTCAAAGATGGCAAGCACCTGGTCGAGCCAAGCGATGCGGTTTTGCACGCAGAGCTTAAGCTGCGCGGCCTAGTCGACTAATACCTATCTTTTTAGGCCCATCAGGCCTAGGCTGGTATCTCTGTGATGTCGGGAAGAACCGGTACCACTTCCCGAAGGAAACCCTAAATGCCAGCCAAATCGCGCTCACCGCGCTCTAAAGACTTTGACCCAAAGCGCAAACCGCGCCATTCTGCGGCCAAGTCAAGATCTTCCGCTACCCGTGATGACGGCTATGGCGAGCGCAGCTATGGCAAGAAGAGCTCAGTATCCAAAAACACCTCCCCTTCAGCAAAGCGCAGCGATAGATCTGCAAAACGTTCTGAGCGTTATCAGGCAACCAAAACCGCCAAGAGCTATGCAACCGAAAGACCAGCTAGACGCTACGAAAGTGAAACTCCTGCTCCAAAAAGGCGTGAGCCAGATCGCAAGCTAGAAAAGTTTGTCTCTGAAAAAGCTCAGGGAATCCAAACCTTCCAGGAGATGGATCTTCCCGAAAGACTGGTGATGGAACTTGCCAAGGGCGGCATTGCCACACCTTTCCCAATCCAGGCCGCTACCATTCCAGCTGCCCTCAGTGGTCGAGATGTCTTAGGAAGAGGAAAAACCGGATCTGGTAAAACCATTGCTTTCGGTGTCCCGCTAATCACCTTCCTCGCCAGAGCTGGTAATCAGCCAAGAATTCCAAATAAACCTAAAGCCCTCGTTCTAGCCCCAACCCGCGAACTTGCAGAACAGATTGATAAAGCGCTTGCTCCGATTGCCAAGAGCGTTGGTTTTTTCACCACGACCATCTACGGAGGTGTTCCGCAGTCAAAGCAGGAACGCCTGCTAAATCGTGGAGTCGACATCGCTATTGCCACACCAGGTCGACTAGAAGATCTGATGGAGCAGGGAATTGTTGATCTCAGCGAGGTTCAGCGAGTTGTTATTGACGAGGCTGACCACATGGCTGAGCTTGGTTTTATTGAGCCGGTAACCAGAATCCTGACGGCAACCGGAGAATCACAAAAGCTTCTTTTCTCGGCAACTTTGGACAAGCAGGTTTCCTCGCTTGTGAAGAAGTTCCTAACTGATCCTTTTGTCTATGAAGTTCCAGGGGAAACTGAGCAGAACTTAGATATTGAACACAGAATTCTTGTGCTAGAGCCAAAGCATCGCTCAAGAGTTTTTCACCGACTCGTTCAAGGATCAGGAAAGT
>CAZMOF010000034.1:0-8677 GCA_964567905.1 uncultured Aquiluna sp.
GCCTCCGAAGCCCATATCTAGGGCAACCTCCCAACGATACACCTCGATTACGCTTGGTTGCAATGGAACGTGTATTCATATTCGACGGCGACTGTGCTTTTTGTAGCTCAGCGGCTCGAGTCATGAGAAAAATGACCCGAGAGATCACTCCAATCAGGCCATACCAAAAACTTGATTTGCCATCACTTGGTTTGTCGTCAGAACTTACATCCAAAGCCGTCTATTACGTTCGGGATGGAAAGTATCTAGTTGCTGCAGATGCGATTGCTCAATTGTTGCTTGATTCAAAAACTATCTGGATGATATTTGGATTGTTTCTGAAGCTTCCGCTAATTAAGAACTTAGCTCGAGTCGTCTACTACTGGATTGCAAAAAATCGGCATAAGCTCCCGGGTGGAAGGCCCGAGTGCAAACTTGACTAGGAAATAGCTTTCTTCACCAGTTTTGTGATCTTCTTGGCTACATCATCATCAAACTTGACTAGAGCGAAAGAAGTCGCCCACATATTTCCTTCGTCCAATTTGGCGTCTTCCTGAAACCCAAATGTCGAATAGCGCACCTTGAATTTGCTAGCCGCTTGGAAGAAGCAAATGACTTTGTCATCCTTGTAATAGGCAGGCATTCCATACCAAGTGCGTGGAGAGATTTTGTCTGATATGCCCAGGACCAGTTTGTGGATCTCCTTGGCAATTTTTTGATCAGCTTTATCCATTTCGGCAATTTTTAGCTGAACCTGCTGCTCGCCAGAGAGTTTCTTAAATTCTCTTTGCTCGCGGGCCCTCTCGCGCATTGCTTCTTTTTCTTGATCGGTGAATACCGATTTTGTTTTACTTTTTTCTGCCACGTGTTACCTATTTCTGAAATTCAACGCAATTAGCTTAGGAGCAAAATCTAGGTAATAAACGAGTAAGGTCCGTCACGTACTCGTGCGGGTCTGAAACTTCTTCGGTATTCAGCTTTTCGCCCTTTGCCAAGCCTGAGGTACTTAGAGCTAAACGCTCAAGCCAATTGTGTTCGCGGCCTGAAGTAGACCATGAATATTTTCCGGGAACGTAGTTGGCAGCTAGGCTTGCCCATCCCTCTGACACTTGATTTAGCTCTACTACGCCTCGCTGAAAATCGCTCTCCAAAGAGTCAACAGCGTATCGAGTGCTCTCTGCCAAACGCATAGCTGCCTGGCAATCGCTGGCACTCATGCCGACCTGGACCTCACCGACAGTTAGCAGCCTGAGAAGAACCACACCTGCCACTGCCGTGAAAGCAAAGGTATTTAGGAAGTAGCGGAGTTTTTTCCGTCGAACGCTCTCCCGGTGCCTTACCTCACCACATAATGGGCAAGACGGAATTTCTGGGTGAAAACTCACCCCGCAGCGCGAACAAGCAGACATAATTTAGAGAACAGGTTAGGCCTGACTAAAATTTCCAACCACCATGAACTGGGGAATAGCTTGAGAGACCCGAAAAATCTCGAAAAAATCTGGAAAAGAGTCGGGGTGGCTCTATTTATCGTGGCTGTCGTTTTAGTCGCTGGCCCTCAGATAATTGACGTGTTCTTTCCAAACTTCAGATAGTCAGAGCCACCTGACGGAATCGAACCGTCGACCTGCTCTTTACGAGGGAGCTGCTCTACCGACTGAGCTAAGGTGGCGATGCAGCAAGGAGTCTACTTGATTGCGCCCAATCTTCTCAGCCTGGCAATTGCGGCATCTTCAATCGGAGAGTCAGGGCCAATGGCAAACCTTAGAAAAGCCAAGAGGTTTGTGACCAGTGGTCTAAGGATCCAAAGCGGCCAGGCCCTTATGCCAATTTGCTCTTGAATCTGCCTTGGTAGAGAGGCAAGTGCGGCTTGAAAAAGCAGAAGATAAATCGGCTTTGCCGTCAGCGGTAAAGGTGCATTTCTTATCCAAGTAATAACCGCAAGACTCTTTTCATCGCAACGCAAAACATCTGAGTAGCTATCCAAGGTTTGGACTAGATCGGCCTCTGACTTTGGAACCTCAGTGAGACCAAGAGGCTCGACAGACTTACCCCAGAGTCGAACATATGAGTCAGCACCGCCAGGTATGGGTGCTTTCGAATAAAGCTGATGAGATCGCAAAAATGAATCCATAAACGCTATGTGAACCCAGAGCAAAAGATCTTGGTCGCTTGCCTGATATTTGACTTCTTGCCCCTGTTGTTTTTGATAACTCCCACTAACCCGGTCATGCATTTTGTTTACACGGCTTGCTTCTTTCAAGACTGCTTCTTTAGATCCAAAGGTTGTGACGGTGAGCCAGCGTATTGTTCCTGACAAACGACCCAGAGGGTCTTGCTCATAGCGTGAGTGCTGCGCGACGCCAGCCAAAGCACCAGGATGCATGGCTTGAAGGAGCAGTGCCCTGATACCCCCGACAAGTGTTGAAAAGTCTCTGTGTATCACCCATGGAGCATCGCTTGGAAGAAAGAGTCCGGGATCATCGCCGCTAGCAACCGCATCAAGCCAAGGAGGCATGCCATCCTTTGCCCCAGAGAGAAGCTTGCGAAATTTGCGAGATAAGTACTCTTGCACTGCGTTGTTCGCCACTTACGCCTAACCTTGTAGTGAATCAAATAGGAGCAACCATGACTGAGGCTGAACTAATCCACGAGTTCCAAAGAAACCGACTTCACATAATTCTCGCTCAGCTGGCACCCACCGGTTTGCTAGCCTTCGCCGCCATTGCGACGCCCACAATTGCGCAGAGTGAGATGTATGTAATCCACGCCTTTGCCCTAATTCTCCTAGCCTCTGGAATTCTGGGGGCACTGGCCGAGTACTCAGCCGCCTCGCAAGCTCAAGCAGTGATTGATGATCTGAAGGCACTGCCAGGTTCATCGAAGCTTCGCAGCAGGGTAATTAGCTTCCGACCATGGCTCGAAGTCGTTAAGTTCGTAACCCCAGCGATTTTTGTACTAATTTTCTTGGCGATCCTGGCCGCGCTTTATCTCTAGAGACAGTTCAGGGACGAGGTTCCTAAGTCTGCTCCCTCAAGATAGGCATCAACGATGGATGTCACGCAAGAGTTTGAACCATAAGCGGTGTGACCCTCGCCTCGCAGAGTGACTAGGTTTCCGCCCAGCAACTCTGCGAGTGAAACAGCCTGCTCATAAGGCGTCGCTGGATCCCCAGTGGTTCCAACAATCATTGGCTTGTTTGCCAGCTCGACCGTGTAGTCAAGAGGAATCATTCCAATTCCCTCCGGCCAACCGGTGCAGCCTATATCGGGATAGGCGTAGTAGCGACCAAACACTTTGCTAGCTGCTCGAATTTCATCTAGCCGCTCAAGGGACTTAGGCTTCACAACATCATCTGCGCAGGAGATAGCGATGTTTGCTTCGTTTATGTTGGTGGAATAGCCGCCCTCTGGGTTTCTGTCGTTATAAAAATCAGCGAGAATCAGAAACAGTGATCCGTCCCCAGAAAGTCCCTGCTGGAATGCTTGTGTCAGATATATCCAGCTCTCTTGGGAGTAGAGCGTCACAATCATTCCGGCGATGGTGGCAGAAATCCCAAGCTCTCGCTCCTCCGAAGTTGGAAGCGTTCGAACTTCTCTAGCCTGCAAGAAACCCGCAATGGTGGTCATAGCATCATCGACGCTTCCGGCAAATGGACAGTCAGTTTGTTTGAGGCAATCTTCGAGATACGCCCTGAGTGCCTTGTCAAAACCATTGATCTGACCTAGAAGCGATGTTGAAGAATCCAGGGTTGGATCTACCGCGCCATCTAAAACAAATTTTCCAACGCGCTGAGGAAATAGGGCCGCGTAGGTTGCTCCCAGTTCAGTTCCATAACTAAAGCCCAGAAAGTTCAGCTGCTCCATCCCAAAAAGTGAACGGATCAAGTCCATATCTCGAGCAGTCTGCTGGGTGTTGAAATAACCAACCGATGGCCCCTGCCGCTGACAACTTTCGGCAAACTTTGCAATCTGCTCCTTGGAATCTGCTATTTCTTCCTCAGAGCCAATTTCAAACTTTGGCTGTCCATACAAAAGCTCATCCTTGAGCTGCTGATCCTCGCAAATCACCGCGGTCGATTCGCCAACACCGCGGGGATCAAAAACTACGATTTGGAAATTCTCACGAAACCAGCTGCTGCCAGTGGTGTCATAGCCATCCCTCAGCCACTTGATTGCGCTTGAACCTGGACCTCCAGGATTGGCAAGAATTGGCTCAAGCTCTGCTGTTCCGGTCTTTCTCATTAGCTTGAGCTGGACATACTCGCCTGTCTCGCTCATCCAATCGAGGGGTGCGAATATCGTTGCGCACTCAAAACCACCATCGCAGTCTTCCCACATCAAAACCTGATCTTCGACAGCTCCGACCAGGGTTGGAGCTGGCTCGGCCGCAGGAGCGCAACCGGTAAGGACAAAAAGTGAGGCGATAGCTAAGGCTCTAAACCGCAACTCGACTCCTAACAATCAGCTTGGTGCAGAGCGCTTCCATCACCAGAAGGTCTCTGACATTTGACTCTAGTCGTTGGCGCGCAGCTGAAATCGCCTCCAGCAGTGCTACTGAGTCCTCTGCGGAAGTCTCGGCAGCTCGCTGGTTTATCTCAATCTGAAGCTCGGTGTTGATTAGTTCTGCTTCGGTTCCAAGCTGAATTGACAAAACGTCCCTGAAAAGTGATTCCGTGTCAGTAAGAATGCGATCAATTCCATCACGTAGTGCTCGAGTGTTTCTGCGTTTCTGGTTTTCCTCAAGCTGCCGAAATTCGCTGCGAAGGTTAGCTGGGATCTTCTCATCATCTATGCCGTAGGCAATTAGTAGCCTTGAGCGCTCAGCAAGGTTTTTCTCCTCAGCGCTGGCTTCGGCATCTTTCTTGGCAAGGTTAATTAGCCGCTCAGCAGTTGCCATTGCACCACTGAGATTAGAAATTGAAATCAGTTCTCGAAGGGTTTCCATGCGCCTTTGGCGAGAAACTTTGCTCAATGCCAACCTGCGTGCCATGCCAACATGCTGCTGCGCCTGTCTAGCGCACTGGGCCGCCAATTCGCTGCTTACCTTGTCTCGCTGAACAAGAAGCTGTGCGACCTCATCATTAGAGGGAAGTCTAAGAACAATATTTCTGGTTCGAGACCGGATGGTTGGAAGCATGTCTGCTGCCGATGGTGCACACAGAATCCAGATTGTTTTTTCCTGCGGCTCCTCCAGCGCCTTGAGTAGCACATTCGAGGTTCGCTCTGTCATTCGATCAGCATCTTCAATAACGATAATTCGATATCTGCCGAGGGTTGCGCCAAGCGAAGAGAACTGCACCAGTTGGCGAACTTCTTCGATTGAGATAATCACCTTGTCTGTCACGAGCATTCGGACATCTGGGTGAGCATCAGCGGAAATCAGTTTGCAGGTTGAGCATTCGCCGCAGCCATTTTCCTCACACTGCAAAGCTGAAGCGAAGGCGCGCGCCAAAGTCGATCGACCTGATCCAGCAGGTCCCGTGAAAAGCCAAGAGTGTTGAAAGCCGGCGTCCTTGTTTTCTACTACCCGCCTCAGCTGCTCAATCGCTTCTGGCTGACCAAGCAGCTCGTCCCAGACTTTCACTTTGCTAGCAGAGTCGTGACTCTGCCTAACACCTGCTGATGAATTTGTTCAACGGAGTTGGTTGCATCTATAACTAAAAACCTTGGCTCTGAGGCCATGATCAGGTATTCGCTTCTTGCTCTTTCAAAAAACTCCAGTTGCTCCCGCTCTAATCGATCGGGTTCTGTTCCTTTACTGCTGCGCCTGGCGAGGGCTTCATCCGCTGGCAGGTCCAAAAGGACAGTGAGATCAGGAATTAGATGATCAATTGCCCAGAGGGAGATTTGCTTGACCTCTTCGACATCCAACTCTCGAGCGGCTCCCTGGTAGGCAACTGAAGAGTCAAAGTACCGATCTGAGAGGACGACCTTGCCTGCAGCCAGTGCCGGGCGAATTTTGGTTGCTACGTGGTGAGCGCGATCGGCTGCATATAGAAGTGCTTCGGACCTTGGGGAAACATCGCCTTTTCTGTGTAGTAATAGGTGTCTGATTTCCTGGCCCAGTTCAGTTCCGCCAGGTTCAAGGGTTCGTAAGACCTCTTTGCCCTCTGCAACTAGGTATTTCTCCAAAAGGTCAAGCTGGGTGGACTTCCCCACTCCATCAATACCCTCAAAGGTTATAAACATCAGCGCTTTCTCTTCGCTGTCTTTGGCTTCTCACCTGGCTCAACTCCAAGCTTTTCACGTCGGATGGACAAAAGCTCGAAGGCGCGGTCCGAGGAAAGCTCCTCGATTGTTTCCTCTTTAGGAATTGTGGCATTGATAACGCCATCGGTGACATAAGGGCCAAACTGACCAGTCTTGGCAACCACCTTCAACTTAGAAGCTGGGTCTTCGCCAAACTCCTTCAGCGGAGTGGCAGCAGTTCTTCTTCCGCGATATTTAGGCTGCTTGTAGATCTCGATTGCCTGTTCAAGAGTGATTTCTAGAATTTGCTCTTCGGTGTCTAGTGACCTGGAGTCGGTGCCTCGCTTTAGGTAAGGACCAAACTTTCCATTCTGTGAAGTAATCATTACTCCGGTTTCCGGATCAATTCCAACTTCTCTAGGCAGTGAGAGTAATTGAACCGCCTGCTCGTAGGTAACAGTTGCTGGAGACATTGATTTGAACAAACTTGCAGTCTTAGGTTTCGGATTATCTTCATCAACAAGTGTGACGTAAGGACCGTAGCGTCCATCCTTCACAATTATGTCTTTGCCCGTAACTGGATCTGGACCAAGTACTCGGTTTTCAACCGGAGGAGCACTCGCCAGTTCAACCGCCTTCGCGGTAGTCAGCTGATCAGGCGTGAGTCCAATTGGAATGTTTACAATTCTTCGTTCTTCACCTGAACCAATTTCAAGGTAGGGACCATACTTTCCAGTCCTAAGTGTGATTCCCTCACCAAGATCAAAACTATTTATGCTTCTTGGATCTGAGTCCGCCAAAGATTCAACAGTGGCCTTTAGGCCATCGGAACCGAAGTAGAAATCTTTCAGCCAGCCTGAGCGGTTGAGTTCTCCAAGAGCGATTCGGTCGAGATCCTCTTCCATCTTGGCGGTGAACTCGTAGTCAACCAGGTGATCAAAGTTTTCTTCGAGGAAGCGAGTAACGGTGAAGGCAATCCACTCTGGCACCAAGGCGCTGCCCTGCTTGATTACGTATCCCTTGCCAATGATTGTGGAGATGATGGACGCATAGGTCGATGGCCTACCAATCCCCTTCTCTTCGAGTGCCTTCACGAGTGAGGCTTCCGTGTACCTTGCAGGTGGCTGGGTCTGGTGGCTCTTGGCTTCTGCATCGGCAATATTTACGCTGTCCTGAACCTTCAGGCTGGGAAGCTTGCCCTCTTCTTCCTCGTCCTCATCCTTGGAGTCTTTGGTTTCGTCATAGACGGCCATGAATCCCTTGTAGTTAACGACTGTTCCGCTAGCGGTGAATTCAAGTGTTCCGCTGTTCGTCTTTACTTCCAGCTTGGCGGTCGTGGTAGAAAGCTTGGCATCTGCCATCTGCGAAGCAAGGGTTCTGCGCCAAATTAAATCGTAGAGTGCATGAGATTTTCCAAGCAGAACTGATTGCAATTCACTCGGAGTCTGAAAAACATCTCCGGCTGGTCTAATTGCCTCGTGAGCTTCCTGAGCATTCTTTGACTTCGCCGCATAAATCCTTGGTGAATCCGCAACCAGATCTTTGCCAAACATTTCTGCTGCCTGCTTGCGTGCTGCATCAATAGCTTGCGAAGACAGTGTTGGTGAATCGGTACGCATATATGTAATGTATCCACCCTGATATAGCTGCTGAGCTATATCCATGGTCATCTTGGCGCTCAGACCAAGTTTTCTTGATGCTTCCTGCTGCAAGGTGGAAGTGGTGAAAGGAGCGTAGGGCTTTCTGGAAAGAGGTTTCGATTCAACTGAAGCAACAACAAGCTGCTTGCCTTTAACTTCGTCGGCAATCTTTTGCGCTGCCTGCTCGTCCAGAACAATAACATCCTGAACTTTTTCACCCTTCTCATTGAAGCTCTTAGAAACAGCTAGTCGCTTACCATCCAGCGACAAAAGTTTGGCATCAAAGCTAACCCCATCAAACTCGCTCTTGGCGATGACCGAAGAGTAGTTGGCCGCAACAAAAGCCATGCGCTCACGTTCACGCTCGACAATCATGCGCATCGCTGGCGACTGAACTCGGCCAGCGGAAAGACCGCGATTAATCTTTCTCCATAAGACAGGTGAAATCTCATAACCGACCAAACGGTCAACTACACGTCTGGTCTCCTGAGCTTGAATTAGGTTTTCATCTAGATCACGGGTGTTTTGCTTTGCTTCGGCAATCGCACTGGCAGTGATTTCGTTGAAAACCATTCGCTTCACAGGAACCTTGGGTTTTAGGACCTGCAGAAGGTGCCAGGCAATTGCCTCTCCCTCGCGGTCCTCATCTGTGGCTAGATATAGCTCGTCGCAGGTTTTTAGAGCCTGCTTTAGCTCCGTGACTGTTTTGTTCTTGCCGGCAGAGACCGCATAAAAAGGTGTGAAGTCGTTTTCAACATCGATTGAGAACTTGGCTAGGGACGGGTGAGCCTTCTTCTGCTCAGCTGGGATTTCCTTGGGCTCTGCCAGATCGCGGATGTGGCCGACCGAGGCCAGGACCTCAAAGTCCTC
>CAZMOF010000035.1:0-8300 GCA_964567905.1 uncultured Aquiluna sp.
GTCGACTAATTGAGTGGCTGATTTCCAACATCGGTGATGTGGAAATTCAGGTGACTTCTCGAAGCCGTAGGTCCACGCTGTCCCTGATAGCGCGATCCATACTTTTCACTTCCATATGGATTCTCGCTCGCTGAGGAGAGCTGGAAGAAGCAGAGCTGACCAATCTTCATGCCTGGCCAAAGCTTGATTGGCAGGGTTGCCACGTTAGATAGCTCCAAGGTGACGTGGCCCTGAAATCCTGGATCAACAAAGCCTGCGGTCGAGTGGGTGAGTAGGCCGAGTCTGCCAAGTGAGCTCTTGCCCTCAAGTCTTGCTGCAATGTCATTGGGCAGTGAGACATATTCATAAGTCGACCCAAGGACAAACTCTCCAGGGTGAAGAATAAACGCTTCATCGGGAGCTACTTCAACAAACCGCGTTAGTTCATCCTGCTGCTCGCGAGGATCGATGAACGGATACTTGTGATTGTCAAATAGACGGAAGAAGCGATCTAGCCTGACATCAATGCTGGAGGGCTGCAGCAGTTCCAGGTTGAGTGGTTCAAGACCAATTCGCCCTGCCTGCAACTGTTTTCTGATGTCGGCGTCTGATAGCAGCATGGGGGAAAGGTTATCAGTGGCTCAGGCCGATTTTTTCGTGGATAGCCTTCATCCACTTTGGTGCCCACCAGTTTGCCGACCCCATCAAACGCATGATGGCGGGAACCAGCAGTCCTCTGACAACAGTGGCATCCAGCAGGATTGCAAAGGCAATTCCTAGGCCAAGCATCTTCATGATTGAAACTCCGCTGGAGGCAAAGGCACCGAAGGTGACGGCCAAGATTAGAGCAGCGGCCGTGATGATTCTTCCTGAGCGCTGCAGGCCGAGCGCCACGGAGTTGACGGTGTTATATCCGGCATCGTGCTGCTCCTTAATTCGGCTCAGAAGGAATAGCTCGTAGTCCATTGAAAGACCAAAGGCAACCAGCGCAATCATCACAACGGATGATGTGTCGATAGTTCCCGTGACGGAGTACTCACCTATTAGCCACTGCAGCTCTCCGTTTTGGAAAATCCAACTGACTAGACCCAAAGTCGCACCCAGTGATAGAACATTCAAAACAATTGCTTTGATCGGTATCAGAACGCTTCCGGTGAATAGGAAGAGAATTATGAATGTCGTGACAAAGACCCAGATTGCAGCAATTGGTAGAGCGTTTTCAATGCCCTGCTGGCTATCGGTGTAGAAGGCAGCATTTCCACCAATCAAGACCTCATCTAAATCAGTTTCTATGGCTCGTAGAGCAACGACTAGTTCTAGGCCGTCGGGACTTCTAGTTTCAACATCCGTGATTGCATTGATTCGGACCCAGTCTGTGCTCTCTTCCGTTGGCACTATTGCCACACGAACAATGTTGTCCTGATTCTTCACGTCGTTGATGTACTGCTGAATTTCAGCATCTGTTCCCCGCACGAGAATTTCAACGGGGGAGGATTCCCTTCCCTCGAATCGCTCTCTAAGCAAATCACTTGCCACGTGGGCGGGATTGTCCTTAGGAAGAACGCGATCATCTACCTGGCCGAAAACCACCTGGCTGCTTAGTGAGAAAAGCGATGAGAGAAAGACAATGCTGACAAACAGGATTGGCAGCGGTCTGCGCATCGTAAAGCGTGCAACTCTTTCCCAGAAACCAGTGTCCTTCGGGGTCAGGTCTCTTTTGAGAACCCTGAGTTTGTTCATCCTGTCGCCCAGAAGATTCAACTGCGCAGGCACAGCAATTGCGGCACCAATCACCGCCAGGGTAACGACCGAGACTCCGGCTAGAGCAAAGGACTGCAGGAAGTACTGGGGGAAGAAGGCCATTGAAACCAGCACCAGTGCAACAGTCAAACCGGAAAACACCACGGTCTTTCCTGCCGAGGCCACTGTGTTGATCACTGCAGTTTGAACATCATTACCAGCCGCTCGTTCCTCTCTGAAGCGGTTGACCACCAGGAGGCTGTAGTCGATACCGAGTCCAAGGCCAAGTCCGGTGATGAGGTTTAGGGAAAAGATGGAGACATCGGTGAACTGGCTTGCCACCCATATGACAAAGAAGGAACCAACAATCGCAAGACCACCGACAAACAGCGGAAGTCCCGCGGCCACTAGAGAACCAAAGACAAACAGTAGAAGAATGATGACGATTGGCACAGCAACAATCTCAGCTCGGATTATGTCTGATTCAATCTGCTCGTTAATTGCCTTGGTAACGGCACCGAAACCAGAGACGTGCACCTGCGCTCCACGATAGTCGCCGGTGTATTCATCCACAATCTGCTTCACAATCGGAGCCTGATTAGCAGAATTTTCTAAATCAACTAGGACGTAGATCAGCTTTCCGTCTTCACTTTTGAGCTGTGGGGGAGAGCCGAGCATGTAGTAGTTGATGGCGGACTTCACGCCATCTATATCCGCAATCTCATCGGTTAGGTCTTGAACTAGCGGGAAGAACTCTGGTCCGGTTGCGGTCATGCTGTCGGCCTGTCCGGGCAGATCAACTAGGACAATAAGCTCAACGGGATCAACCCCAAACTCAGTCTCTAGAATCTCCAGCACGCGAGCCGAATCCGAATTGGGGTTGTCATAGCCCCCGCCCTTGAGATTGCCGAAGACCTGAAAGCCCCAGAAAGTAGAGGCAATAATCAAACCGACAAAGCCAAATAGAACTAGTTTTGAGTGATTGGTGATGAATTGGCCAAGCCGCCGCATGTGTTCCTTATTGAGAGATACCCTGAATACAAAACCAGATAAACCGAAAAGATTCCTGAATGGTCAGAAAACACACAGTTAGAAGCTGGATTTACCTCACTCTATCCATCCTGGGCCTGGTGACGGCCTGGGTTTTCAATGCTCTGGCGGTCTTCGAGCAGGCCGATTACCTGCGCTCTTGGTTTGGAAGCTCAGTTGACTGGGTCCTATCGCTGGATCTTTTGGTTGTCGGGGGAGCAGTCATCACCTTCATGCTCGTGGAGGCGAAGCGGCTGAGAATGAAAAGAGTCTGGCTCTACTTTCTCGCCTCAGGAATCACTGCCATGGCTTTCACATTCCCGCTCTTTATGTTCTTCCGTGAAAGAAAAATTCTCAGTGAAAAACTCGCGGGTGGCAAACTGCAGCGTTTTGACTTTGACGATCACAAGGTTGACATTTGGGTTCCGCCAACTCTGAATGAGAAAACACCCGTAGTTCTGATGCACGATGGAAGAAACATCTTTGATGAATCTGACAGCTTCACTGGCAAGACCTGGGAGGTGCTAACTGCACTGAAGGAAGAGGTTAGGGGTGAGCTTCCTTTGATTGTTGCTGTCTGGGGATTGAGCGATGACACCAGACTAAGAGAGTTATCACCGCAATCTATAGTTGAAAGACATCCGGACATCTGGGATTTGGTTCCAGAAGATTACAAGCCAACTGGTACTCAGAGTTTTGGTGATTCATACGTTTCACTAATCTCAGATGCAATCTTGCCTTTTGTATTAGAACGCTACGGAATAACCCACGACAAATCTCGCACAGCAGTTCTCGGAGCTTCTATGGGTGGACTGATTTCTCTTTACACAATGGCCAACAGACCCGAGCTCTTCGGAACAGCAATTTGCTTTTCAACTCACTGGCCCTTTGGTCAAGAAACTATGGTCAAAGAACTGATTGCGATGCTCCCCAGCGGAGACAATCACAGAGTTTGGACTGACTGCGGAACGATGGAACTTGATCAGTACTATCCGCCACTTCACGCCATGGCAGTTAGTGAACTGAAAGCCAAGGGTTATCAGGAGCGAGAATCGCTAGCAGCGACTGTCTATCCATACACCGGTCACCACGAGGGTTACTGGTCTAGAAGGGTGGCAGATGCTCTGAACTGGTGGCTAAAGGCTCCGGGTCGATATGAAACGACCTGGGTTCTCCCGACATAAATCTCACAACATCCTGATCCACCATCACATCGCGCATATTGATTGGGCGATTGAGATACAGACCCTCCAGTGATCGAACCCGAGAGAGTGCAACATACGTTTGTCCTGGCGAAAAAGCTCCGCTTCCCATATCAATTTGAACCTGGTCGTAGGTCTGACCCTGAGATTTATGAATTGTCACAGCCCAGGCAAGGCGCAGGGGAACCTGCTTGAATTCAGCCAGGGTAATGGGAACTAGGACCTCCTTGACCTTCCCAGTCGCTTCATCAAAGTCTTCCTCAACCTCGTAGCGGATCTTTTCCCAAGTTGATGGACCGACTTCAATTTCCTCTCCATCGACATCGACAATCACCAAGCCCGATTTAGGGAGGTCAACCACACGGCCGATTGTTCCGTTCACGAAGCGTCTTAGCCTTTGTCCATTTGAATCTTTGAACATGGTGTTGTCATCGTTTTTTATAAACATCACCTGCGCACCAACCTTTAGTTCCAGATTGGTTTCTGCAGGAAGAGCTTTGCCGAATATCTTTTCAGCACCCTCTGAATAGCTCGCATAGAAAAACTTTGATTGACTTTTGATAAGCCCCATTCGATCTCTATTGACCTGATTGACTTTCTCATTAATCGTCGCCAGCCGAATTACGTCTTCATCCTCCGGTTGCCTATTTCCTGCACTATTTAATTCTTCGAGCATCTCTTTGGTTACTGAGCCATCCCGAATGGCGTTGAGTATTTCCTTGAATCTCTCGTCCGATTGTCTAAAGATCTGACTGAGCTCAAACCTCTCAATGGCTGCTTCTCGCCAAACGTGGGCGTCAAAGAACCAGAGCGACTGATAATTCTCGGAGATGTATTTGCGCTCATCGGGGTCGTGAGGCTCAACCGGTGCCAACTGGTATGGATCTCCAAACATGACAATCTGAGCTCCGCCAAAAGGAATCTTTCGCTTGCCGCGAGCAGCTCGCATGGCTCTGTCAATGGCATCCATCAAATCCGATGACACCATCGAAATTTCATCAATCACCAACATGTCTAGGGCTCTAAGAACTTCCCTGGTTCGACGAGACATGTGTCGGGCCACATCTACTTCCCCAAGCAAACCGATTGGAAAAGTGAAGAGAGAGTGAATAGTCACACCCGAGACATTCAAAGCTGCGACACCAGTCGGAGCACAAACAGCAAATGACTTTTCAGTGTTGGCCGTTAGGTAACTGAGGAGCGTTGACTTCCCTGTTCCTGCCCTACCGGTTACGAAAACATGATTTTCTGTGTCCTCGATGTAATCAAAAAGTGCCTGCTGCTCAGCGGATAGCTCGATAATCATCTGCTGTCCGGGGTCTTGCTTAGGCGAGAAAGCATCTCGTTGTATTCGGTCAAGTCTTTGTTTCCGGTTCTGTCGCTGGCCCTATCCAGACGCCTACGCTCTCTATCATCGGAGCGCGACCACTGCCAGACCACGATCAGAGTAATGATGATGGTTGGGATTTCTCCGACTCCCCAGGCAAAGGCTCCTCCGGCGGCCTGATCCGCAAGCGGGTCATCGCCCCAGGTCCTTCCCATTGAGCCGAACCAATCGGCTAGTAAAAGACTCTTCTCGTTCATCAGCCCCAAACCAAAGAACGCATGGAAAGCCATTGTTCCAATGAGCAGCATCAGCTTTAGGGGGAAGCCTGGTTTGTGTGGCTGAGGGTCAACACCAATCAGCGACTGAACAAAGAGATAACCCGTAATCAAAAAGTGAACAATCATCCACTGGTGACCAAGGTGTTCCTCAGTTGACCACCTAAACAGCGGCGTGTAGTAAAACAGCACAAGTGACATGGCAAAGTTCAATCCAGCGAAGAGCGGATGCGATAAAACCCAGGCGTAAGGTGTGTGAACCGCCCACAGGATCCACTCCCGAACTCCCCAAGAATCATCCTTGCGTGCCTGCTGCACACGAGTAATTAGTGTCACTGGAGCACCTGGAACCAGAAGAACCGGAATAAGCATCGAGAGCATCATGTGCGCGACCATGTGCATACTGAAAAGATATTCCTGATACGCATTTGGGGCTCCGCTAGTGACGTAGGCAAGCACCAGCATGCCTAGTACCCAGGACACTGTTCTTGCAACAGGCCAGCTGTCACCACGTGCTTTCAAACGCCTAACGCCATAGAGATAGGCAGCGATGGCAAAGATTGAAACAGACAGCCAAAGAATATCTACATCCCAAACTGTCAGCCAGGCAAGTTCAGTGAGTTCTGGTGGCAGTGGTTCACCGGTTAGTATTTCTGCAGCCGTTGGCGGAACAAATTCATTTGGGTTCTGCGGAAGAGCCGTGTTAGCGAGCGCCGTTCCCAAACCAATCGCCGCACCCATAACAAAAAGCTCGAACGCCACTAATCTCCAAAAGCCTTTTGGTTCTGTGGCTATTTTGCTGACTACCCCCGTGCGGTATCGAACTCCGATCAAAAGTAAAACAGTCAGCAACAAGGCTTTGCCCATAAGGAGCAGTCCATAGGGTGAGAACAAATCGCTTGGCGAGTAAAGCCTGATGAAGCCTGAAGTTAGTCCAGAAACTGCCACCAGTGAAAAAGCAATCAAAGCCAAAGTTGAATAGCGCGAAACTAAAACAGCTGATCTCTCTCCATTTCTGAACACCGCATACAGTGCGAACAACCCACCAACCCATATGGTCACCCCGACCAGATGCATCAGCATTGAGTTGACTGCTAGCGAGTGATTGGCATCCGATGAGGCGTGACCAGATTCGGCCAGGGGATAAAGGGCCGCTAGGGAAAGGGCGGCATTTACCGCTCCCATGATCCTGCCTCTAAATGCCAGGGTGGTAAGGCTAAGTACCAGGGCGAACAGAAGGTTGATTGCTAGCAGTCTGCCCAGTTCAATCTCAGTTGCAAAGAACCAGAGACTCTCGCTAAATCCCTGGCCGTAGGAAACTTCGCTGCCCGAAACAACCAGATAGGTGAGAACGAAGTATGCGCCTGCTGCAGCCAACCAGATGCTGGCAGCCCAGCTTGCTACTGGTTGCAGCCTCTGTCGCTCGTCGGCATTTGCTGCAAAGGCAGACAAGACAAGTGAGCCAACAGTCACTGCCATTGAAAGATTAAGTATCAGTTTGGTGATTGGCTGAGAGAAACGAACAAATGCACCCGGATCAGCAAGTGCGAATGGCTCGGTGATACCACCAATGACTAGCCCCGCGATGATTGTGCAAAGTGCTCCAACAGTAACTAGAACTATTGTCTTCAGCACATTTGATTTGAGTTTTTCGCTCACCTACCGAGCCTCGGGAAAAATCTTGGAGTCTTCTCTGCATACTTTTTATACTCGGGATACTTTTCTCGAAGCATGCTTTCTTCAAAATCTGCTTTGATACTTAGAAGTGCATAAAGCATCATGTAAACAATTACCTGAGGCCAGTAGCCAGCATCAAGAATTACACCAAAGCCCATTAGCAGAAGTGAGAAGTAGATGGGGTGACGAACTCTTGAATACATTCCAGTTGTCACTAGCTTTCCCTCTGCTCTAGGAATTGGTAAAGCGGTGAGCGAGTTTCCAAGTCCTAAGAATGAATAAAGGAGCACAGCTGAACCCAGCATGATGAAGGCAAGGCCAATCAGGCCAATGATTTCGCTGGCATCGCCGTAAGGCTTTTCCATCCGTGGTGATAGCACCAGTAGAAATATCAGTAGAAACTGAATTACGACATAGAACCAGGCGCGACTTCTTTGATTCATGAAAACAACCCTAAGGCTTAAAAACATAAAGCGGCGCCCCTTGGGAGCGCCGCCTAATGCTTGTAAAAGCTACTTAACTGAAGCCTTCATCTTGCTTCCTGCAGATACCTTTACGGTCTTTGATGCAGGGATCTGGATGGTAGCGCCAGTCTGTGGGTTGCGGCCTGTGCGTGCCTTACGGTGTCCAACCTCTACGCTGAGGTAACCAGGAATGGTTACCTTCTGACCCTGCTTTAGGGCAGCCATTAGGGTGTCGAACATGCCGTCAATTACGCGGCCCACCGCAGCCTGCGACTCGCCGGTGTGCTTTGCAATAGCGGCGATAAGTTCGCTCTTGTTCATGTGGTCCTCCTGGAATTTATTAGGGACATTACTGTCCCTCACAACCTATAGCCCGTAAATACAGGGCTTGCAGGTACTTCTCGGCGTGTTGCATAGAAAACCGCGTATTTTCGCGGTTTTCTCCCTAAAGCGCCCCTGGCCTTCCTCGACTCATCGACATAGACCAAGCAGCACTTACTGCATAGCACCAAGACTTCCTTAAAGTGAAAAACCCGCCCATCAGGGCGGGTCATTTCTAATTCTTTACCAAGATGACTTGGTCACACCAGGAAGCTCTCCCTTGTGT
>CAZMOF010000036.1:0-7771 GCA_964567905.1 uncultured Aquiluna sp.
CGCAGGTGACTCCGTTTGAGATTGAGCAAAACCTGCGAACTCTCTAGATGCAATCTCGCAGTAATCCCCTCAGCGAACTGGCAAGACTTGGCTTTGAGTCCCTCACTGAAACTGTCACCAAACTAGACTCACTCGTCGCCTTAGTCGGGGACTGGGGCCACGCAGCTCTTGAGCCACTGTCCAAAGCCGCCTCTCCTGACAGAGCTCTGAATGCCCTTCTTAAATTGGCTGAGAAGGAACCGAAACTCACTAAAAAGTGCCTTTCAAATTCAAACAGCTCACTCAGAATATGCAGAGTTCTTGGTGTTTCCGATGAAACGGTTGAAATTCTTCTGCGTGACTTAGGTCTAATTGAGGTATTTCTCAAGCCTCCAACACTGCCCAGTGGTGAAGTCTTAACTTCTTCCAGATCAGATCTGCGAAAGTCGTATCGCAAATCTCTAATGAGCATTATTGATTTTGACCTCAGTAGCGAAAGTCCCTTGGATGTATTTCAGAGTGTGGCCGCAAGCCTTGCTGATCTGACCGATAGGACGCTCGCAGCCGCACTCATCGTTGCGAAGAATGAGTTGTTAGCGGAGGGGAAGCTGGATGATAGATCACTCAGCGAGTGCCAGCTGGCTGTTATCTCCATGGGTAAGACAGGAGCGAGAGAGCTCAATTATATTTCCGATGTCGACGTTATTTATGTTGCCGACGGTAGTGGTGACTATCTAGATGTTGCCACCAAACTTGCCACACGAATGGCGGCTTGTATCTATGAACCAGGGGTAGAACCGGGTCTATGGCAGGTGGATCCAAATTTGAGACCGGAGGGGAAAAGCGGTGCTCTCGTCAGGTCGCTCGATGCACACATCGCTTATTACGAAAAGTGGGCAGAGCCTTGGGAGTTCCAAGCACTTCTCAAGGCTCGATTTTCAGCTGGTAATCAGCAGCTGGGCAACAAGTACATCGAGAAGATAAAACCATTGATCTGGATCTATCCAGAACGCAGCCGAATTGTCGAGAGTACTCGTCACCTACGAAAGCGGGTACTCGAAAATCTGTCCAAGGACGAGATTCAACGAGACATAAAGTTGGGCCGAGGGGGATTGCGTGATGTTGAATTTACTGCCCAGTTAATTCAGCTTGTTCATGGTGTGGGTGAGGAATCACTTCGGGTAATGGACACACTGTCTGCCCTCGATTCACTCAGTGATGCTGGATTGATAGCACGCCAAGACAGACAGGCACTGAAGGCTAGTTATCAATTTCTGCGAGTTGTCGAGCATCGTATTCAGCTAGCGCGGCTTCGGCGAACTCATCTAATCCCGATTGATGACTCGGAGCTGCGGGCTATCGCCAGAGGTATAGATCTGAGTTGGTCGGCTGAAGATCTAAGGAAAAAACTTGAAAGCACCAGACATGAGGTTGCGCTACTTCACGACTCGGTGTTCTATCGACCACTACTAGCAGCAACCGCCCAATTGAGTCATGGAGAGGTAAAGCTGAGCGACGAGGCTATTAGCTCGCGCCTTGCTGCACTGGGTTTCGTTGACTCCGCTGGCGCAATTAGGCACATCTCTGCACTGACAGGGGGAGTTTCCCGCAGGGCAACCATCCAGAAAACTCTGCTTCCAGTCCTGATTCGCTGGATGGCTGAAGGCATTGAGCCAGACAGGGCGCTACTGAGCTTTAGAAGGCTCAGTGAGGCACTAGGAGAGACTCACTGGTTCCTCAGAATGCTCAGGGATTCTTCTGGTGCTGCAGAGCGTTTGATGAAAGTTCTTTCATCTTCCTCCTTTATAGCCAGGATGCTGGAACATATTCCTGACTCATCTGCCTGGTTTGGTGATGCTGACTCGCTGACACCACTAAGTCTTGAGAAGCTAACTCAGGAAATGAATTCAGTCATCGAAAGAGCGAGTGATGACGAAGCAGCTGAGCTATTGCGGCAGATTAGACGCCGCGAGGTGCTGAGAATCGCAATTGGCGCAGTTCTAGGCAACCTCACTCTGAGCCAGATCTCCGCCGGTCTTTCCGACCTTGTGGACAGCTATCTATTGGCCGCATTAGGCCTTGCAAGACGCCAGCTTAATTCACGAATGAATTTCGGAATAGTCGCCATGGGCCGCTGGGGTGGGCGGGAGCTTGGTTTCGGATCCGACGCGGATGCCATGTTCGTCTACCAATCGGAAGAGAGCGACGCCCAGCTTGAGGCCGAGAAGATCGCCTCCTTCATCATGAGTATGACCAAAGATTCTCTACTTGAGTTTGAATTAGATCTTGGTCTAAGACCAGAGGGGAAAAATGGTCCGAGAGTTAGATCACTCGAGAGTTATCAGGCTTATTACGAGAAGTGGGCCGACACCTGGGAGTTTCAAGCACTGTTAAGGGCCAGAGTCTTGGGTGCGGATGATGATCTAGCCAACAAATTTACTTCGCTGATTGACAGATATCGCTATCCAGTGGAACTTTCGGCCTCGCAATTGACTGAGATTAAACGCATCAAGGCGCGCGTTGAGAGTGAGCGCTTACCCATGGGCGCTGATCCTGCCAGACACTTAAAGCTTGGTCGCGGGTCAATTAGCGATGTTGAGTGGGTTGTTCAGTTGTATCAAATGAAACTTGCGCATCAAAAGCCAGAGCTTAGAGTTCTTGGCACTCTTGAGGCACTTGAACACCTTGAAAAGCTAGGAGAGTTTTCGAAAGAGCAGGCTGAGAACCTTCGAGCAGGCTGGCTCATTGCGTCTCGCTGTCGCAGTGCTCTGGTCTTAGCGATCGACAAGCTCGTTGATCTTCTTCCAACAGATCGAAGAGCCTTAGAGGCTACTGCTCGAATCCTTGAATACAAGCCAGGGGCGGCTGCCGAATTGGAAGCAGATTATCTGGCTGCCACGCGCAAAGCTCGACGGGCCTATGAGCAGCTCTTCTAGAAATGAAAAAAGGGGCGACCTTGGTCGCCCCTTTGTTCTGATACTTACACTCCGTAATAGAGCTCGAACTCGTAAGGGTGTGGTCTTTGAGCCATCGGCTTGAGTTCCTTCTCACGCTTGTAGTCAATCCAGGTCTCAATTAGGTCTTCGGTGAAGACGTTGCCCTGCATCAAGTACTCGTGATCCTTTTCGAGGTTGTCTAAAACACCTTCCAGTGAACCTGGCACCTGTGGGATTGCCTTAGCTTCCTCTGGTGGGAGCTCATAGAGGTCCTTGTCTACTGGTGCGTGAGGCTCGATCCGGTTCTTGATTCCGTCCAGTCCAGCCATCAGCATGGCAGCAAATGCCAAGTAGGCGTTTCCTGAGCTGTCTGGTGCTCGGAATTCAATTCGCTTGGCTTTTGGATTCGATCCTGTCATTGGGATACGAATTGCAGCCGATCGGTTACCCGCAGAGTAAACCAGGTTAACTGGCGCTTCAAATCCAGGGACCAGGCGGTGGTATGAGTTAACGCTTGGGTTGGTGAAAGCAAGCATTGATGGTGCGTGCTTGAGTAGTCCGCCGATGTACCAGCGAGCCAGGTCACTCAATCCTCCATAGCCCTTCTCGTCATAGAACAATGGCTTGCCATCCTTCCAAAGTGACTGGTGGACATGCATACCAGAGCCGTTGTCTCCAAACAGAGGCTTTGGCATAAATGTTGCCGTCTTGCCGAACTGGTGAGAAACGTTCTTCACGATGTACTTGAATTTCAAGATGTCATCTGCGGACTTGACGAGAGTGTCAAATTTGTAGTTGATCTCACACTGACCAGCAGTTCCAACTTCGTGGTGTGATCTCTCTACCGATAGGCCAGCGGCCTCAAGTTCGAGAACAATTGCGTCGCGAATGTCAGCCAGATGATCTACTGGAGGAACAGGGAAGTAGCCACCTTTGAATGGAGTCTTGTTTCCTAGGTTGCCACCCTCTTCAACTCTCGCGGTGTTCCAGGTTCCCTCGATTGAGTCAACGAAGTGGAATGCGGTGTTTGACTTAACCTCATACCTAACCTCATCGAAGATAAAGAACTCGGCCTCAGGCGCGAAGAATGCAGTGTCAGCAATTCCAGTGGACTGAAGGTAACGCTCAGCCTTATGGGCAACCTGTCGAGGATCGCGGTGATAGAGCTCACCGTTTCTTGGGTTGTAGATGTCAAAGTTCATAATCAGGGTCTTTTCGACTCTGAACGGATCTAGCCACGCTGTGGTGACGTCTGGGATTAGCTGCATGTCACTTTCGTGAATTGATGCAAATCCTCGAATCGAAGAAGCATCAAACAGCTGGCCATTGGC
The DNA here is from genome assembly GCA_964567905.1 of uncultured Aquiluna sp. Taxonomy (GTDB): domain Bacteria; phylum Actinomycetota; class Actinomycetes; order Actinomycetales; family Microbacteriaceae; genus Aquiluna. Next base: position 4,247 of record CAZMOF010000036.1, read on the forward strand.
AAAGAAGGCTTCATCAATTTGGGAGACAGGAAGGTTGAAGTGCTGCTGAACACCAGGCAGGTCAGTGAAGCGAACGTCAACGAACTTTACGTCGTTGTCCTTGATGTATTTCAGAACCTCGGATGCGTTTTTAAACATGAGTTTCTCTCTCTTCGTTGGCATGGGTCCCAGAGGGAACAGCTAAAACCTAGCTGCAAATTGTTTCAGAAATGTTAACCCTTGCGCTTGGGTGGCCTGACCCGCATCGGGTCGATCCCCTTAGGGATAGGCATGGAGAAGCCGCCCAGGGATTCGACACGGTTAGCCACTGCCGTAACCTCGGCTCGGCTAAGGCTCTTTTTCAGCTTGTAGACAGTCTTAAGTAGGTTGTAAATCCTGACACCACTGTCGTCGGTGGTGACTTTGAGCTGATGGATTGTGACCCCAGGGGCAATCTTTTGAATCTTGCGAGCTTCATCCTGGAGCATCTGGGTGACTCTAGCCCCCTGGCCCTCACCAATCAAAACCACTCCCGGCTTACCAATCATTCGATAGACGGCTTCGCGGCTCTTTGGATTGATAGCTATCGGAGCTGGATTTGCTCGCCAAGATCGCCTGATCTGCGAGTTCAGAACTGCGGAAACAGCTCCTACCTGCCCTTCGATTTGCTTGTAAGCGCTTCTTTCCGCCCTGCGAGACATAATGATCATCGCAATTAGCAGTCCGGAAGTGATTCCAGTGATGGTCCAGAGAGTAAGGCTCCAAGGCTCGCCGCCACCGAGTAGAAAACCAATCAGTAGACCCGCTGCCAGTGCAAGAAGGAAACCAAGTGCCGACACCCAAACGCTCGAGGGGTCGTTCTTCGCGGTTACTTTATAGACGCGCCAGAGCTGGCGCATCCTGCCGGGTTCTTTATCCTTCTTTGCCACGCGCCTAGTTTAGTTAGGCAATTGCGCTGGCTTGGGCGAATTCCAATTTCTCGGCTAAATGACGCAGATTTTCTGGAATGACTCTGCCTTTGCTGAGCATGCTTTGTGCCCAAAGTCTTCCTGCACGATAGCTAGAACGGACCAGGGGACCAGCGAGAACACCAAGAAAACCAATTCCTTCAGCAATCTTGGCGAGCTCGACGAACTCTTCCGGCTTGACCCAGCGTTCAACGGGGTGGTGCCTTGGGGTTGGTCGCAGATACTGAGTAATTGTCACAATGTCTGTTCCTGCATTGTGAAGATCCTCTAGGGCTGTAACAATTTCTTGCTTTTCTTCTCCCATACCGAGAATCAGATTTGACTTTGTAACGAGTCCGTAGTTTCTAGCCTGTGTAATCACATCTAGTGATCTGGCATAGTCGAAGGCTGGCCTAATTCGCTTAAAGATTCTGGGAACTGTCTCGACGTTGTGAGCAAAAACCTCTGGAAGAGCGTCGAAGACTTGCTTGAGGTGTGCGGGATTTCCAGAAAAGTCTGGAACCAAGATCTCTACTCCAGTGCCAGGTGATTGCATGTGAATCTGCCTGATTGTTTCTGCATAAAGCCAGGCGCCTTCATCCGGAAGATCATCCCTTGCTACACCAGTTACTGTCGCGTATCTAAGTTGCATTTTTGCAACAGATTCGCCAACTCTTCTTGGCTCATCGGCATCTAAAGCGGCCGGACGCCCTGTGTCAATCTGGCAAAAGTCACAGCGTCTGGTGCATTGAGATCCGCCAATTAGAAAAGTAGCCTCTCGGTCTTCCCAGCACTCAAATATGTTTGGGCAACCAGCCTCCTGGCAAACTGTGTGCAGATCCTGCTCTTTGACAAGTGAGTGCAGCTGCTTGTACTCAGGCCCCATTTTTGCGGTTGTTCTAATCCACTCGGGTTTGCGCTCAATCGGTACTGAGCTGTTGCGAACCTCCAGCCTCAGTAACTTTCGCTGTGGATTAGCCTCTGGCATTTGGTATTTCTCCCATTTTCTGCTCAATCAGGCTAGCGGCTGCAAGTGGTGTTATCTCCCTAGATGCTAAGACACTTAGGGTCGTGGCCTTCGCATCGGCGATTCCACAGGCAACTATGTGCTCAAAGGGCTCTAGTGAATTGCTGCAGTTGAGAGCGAATCCGTGCATGGTCACTTTTTCTGCAACTCGAATTCCGATAGCGGCAACCTTCTCAGCGCCATTAGCAGTATCTACCCAAACGCCCGTTCGTCCCGGGACCCTTATCCCAGCTATTCCAAATTCGGCAATTGAGTCAATCAAAACCTGCTCGAGGTAGCGAACATATCCGACAACATCGATGGGCTTGGGAAGGTGCATGATCGGATACCCAACGAGTTGACCCGGGCCATGCCAGGTGATCTTTCCTCCGCGATTAGTCTCAACAAACTCCGAGCCATCATCTGGCAGCTCACTCAGCTCAGTGCGTTTTCCTGCGGTGTAGACACTCTGGTGCTCTAGAAGTAAAACCGTGTCGGGACGGCTGCCGGCTACAACCTCGGCATGAACTCTTTTTTGTAGCTCAAAACCTTCTTGGTAGCCGAGGTAGTTGGGCGCGAAAGCAACCCTTTCAAAAACAGGCATTTTTTGTTCCGCGAATTTGAAGATTAGATGCCAAGGTTGGCTTCAAACCTGCCCTCTTCAAGACGCTTCTTAACATCGGTGAGATATCTCGCAGCATCGGCACCATCAATAATTCTGTGGTCGTAGCTCAGAGCCAAATACACCATGGAACGAATAGCAATAGCCTCATTACCCGAAGCATCAAGAACCACCGCTGGACGTTTGGTGACAATGCCAGTTCCAAGAATTGCTGACTGGGGGAGGAAGACAACCGGGGTGTCGAACAGAGCACCGCGAGAACCAGTGTTGGTTACGGTGAATGTTCCACCCGAGAGCTCGTCTGGCTTTAGCTGGTTACTACGAGTCCTATCAGCTAGATCGGCAATCTGCTTGGCGAGCTGTGCAATAGAAAGTGAAGCAGTGTTTCTAATGACTGGGGTTAGCAGTCCTCGCTCTGTGTCAACGGCGAATGAAATGTTCTCGCCGTCATGGTAAACAATCTGGTCGCCTTCCGCGCTGCTGTTGATTTTTGGGTGAGTTCTAAGCGCTTCGGCTGCGGCTAAGGTGAAAAACGGCATGAAACTTAGCTTCACGCCAGTCTTTGCAAGGAAGTCATTCTTTGTTCTATCGCGCAGGTTGGCAACGTTCGTGACATCAACTTCAACAACTGAAGTCAGCTGAGCCGTCTGCTGCATAGAAGCAACCGCACGTTCTGCCAGTACTCGGCGCAGCCTTGTCATCGGCTCTCGCGTACCGCGCAGTGCGCTGGCGACTGCAGGCGCAGTTACCTGGGCAGCTGCGGGAGAGTGAGAAGGTCGGGCTCCTGCTGCTTCAACATCTTCTTTTCGGATTCTGCCGCCAACGCCTGTACCTCTGACATTGGCGAGGTTCACACCAAGATCGCTAGCCAGCTTCCTAACAATCGGAGTTACATAGTTTGGGTCTGATTCAGTGCCTTGAGTAGAAACTGGTGGTGCAACTACTGGTGCCGAGACCACAGGGATTGCAGG
>CAZMOF010000037.1:0-6786 GCA_964567905.1 uncultured Aquiluna sp.
TCGAAGCCAAGGAAAGAGCCGACAATCTCTCAGTAGACAGCTACCTGGTTGAGCTGGACCTTACAGATGATGACAAGACTTTTGCATCGAAGACCAAAATAATCTTCAGCGCAAAGCCGGGATTTTCCACTTTTATCGATGCCATCACAGATTCCGTTCAGAAAATAACTCTGAACGGCCAGGATCTTGATCCCGCCACTCACTCTGACAACGTGAGAATTCAACTGCCAAATCTTCTAGAAAAAAATGAACTAGTGATTGAGGCCAGGGGTAAGTATTCGAACACCGGTGAGGGTCTTCACAGATTTGTTGATCCGGTAGATGGCGAGGCATATCTTTATACGCAGTTTGAGGTCCCGGATTCTCGGCGGATGTTCCCCGTCTTTGAGCAGCCTGACCTCAAAGCAACTTTTGAGTTCCAAATAACCGCCCCCAGTTCCTGGGAGGTCGTATCAAACTCACCCACACCCCTCCCGACCGAAATTGGTCAAGGAAAATCCATCTGGCGGTTTGCACCCACAAAGCGAATCTCAAGTTACATCACTGCGCTTATAGCGGGTCCTTACAAGGTGTGGAGGGATGAGCTCACATCCACCGATGGTCGAAAGATTCCTCTCGGAGTCTTTTGTAGAGGATCCCTTGCCCAATACATGGACGCCGACTACATCTTCGAGAAAACTAAGGCCGGATTCGATTACCTAGAAAAACTATTCGACTACCCATATCCATTTGAAAAGTACGACCAGCTCTGGGTTCCCGACTTCAACGCAGGTGCGATGGAAAATGCGGGTGCAGTGACCTTTACCGAAAACTACGTGTTCAGATCCGCCGTCACCGATGCCACCAGGGAGAGAAGAGTTGTCACCATCCTGCATGAGCTGGCCCACATGTGGTTTGGCGATCTGGTCACCATGCGTTGGTGGAATGACCTGTGGCTCAATGAGTCCTTTGCAGAGTATGTGTCCACACTCGCAACTGCTGAAACCAGCGAGTGGAAAGAGGCCTGGACTACTTTTGCAGCCCTAGAAAAGAACTGGGCTTATCGTCAAGACCAACTTCCATCAACACATCCGATTGTCGCCACGATTAATGATCTAGAGGATGTTCAGGTCAACTTCGATGGAATCACCTACGCCAAGGGAGCATCTGTTCTCAAGCAGCTAGTCGCCTGGGTCGGTCAGGATGCATTCTTCAAAGGCGTTGCCAGCTACTTCAAGAAGCACCAGTGGGGTAACACTGTTCTGACCGATCTGCTGAAAGAGCTTGAGGCAGAGAGCGGTAGAGAGCTAACTGGCTGGTCCAAGCTTTGGCTGGAAACCGCAGGTGTCAACACATTGAAGCCAAAGATTGAAAAAGCGGATGGAAAGATCAGCTCTTTCGTAATCGAACAAACAACTCAAGAGGGATACAACTTCCTTCGCCCCCATCGAATGGGAATTGGTTTCTTCAACCTAGAAAACAGCAAGTTAGTCAGAGTTGAGTATCTGGAGCTGGATGTTGATGGATCGGCAACTGAGGTCCCGCAGCTAGTGGGAAAGAAAGTTCCAGACCTGATTTTGCTCAACGACGGCGATTTGGCCTACGCCAAAATCAGAATGGATGAGGCTTCGAGGCTCGTAGCGTTGGAAAACCTATCCAGCATCGAAGACTCCCTCGCCAGAACTCTGGTTTGGACTGCGGCTTGGGATGCCACTCGCGATGGCGAAGCTCCAGCCAAGGACTTTGTCAAACTTGTCCTGAACCACATCGCGCACGAGACCGAATCAACGACTGTTACCACTCTGCTGAGGCAACTGATAACCACCGGAATGCTCTATGTCAAACCTGAGACTCGCGAGCAGGTACTCTCCGAAATCGCATCTGGGCTGATCTCGCTAGCCGAATCCGCTAAGCCAGGCAGTGACAACCAGTTGCAGTTTGCAAAGTTCGTGCCTCAGTTTGCTAGAGACGAAAACCACATGCAGTGGCTAAGTCAACTGCTCAGCGGAGAAAAGGTGATTGCTGGGTTGAAGGTCGACCAGGATCTTCGCTGGGAACTGCTCACCGGATTGGTAATTGGCGGTAAGGCCAAAGGCGCAGAAATTGATAAAGAACTGGCCAACGACAACACTGCAAATGGACAAAAGTTCGCTGCCGCCTGCAGAGCTGCGATTCCAACGGCAGATGCAAAAGCAGAAGCATGGCGAATCCTCACTGAAACTGAGGAATACAGCAACACGCTTGTCAACAGCGCCTCTCTTGGTTTTGGACGTGTGACAGATTTGAATTTGCTAGCGCCCTACGCAAAGAAATATCACGAAGTCGCTCTGAAAATCTGGAACACCCGCAGCTACAAAATCGCTGAGTATCTTCTTCCGAATCTGTATCCGATAGCACTGGCCACAAGTGAGCTGGCGGACTTGACCAAGGAATTGATTGAGAAACCAGATATCAAGGACAAGCCAGCGCTTAGGCGAATTCTTGTTGAAAACCTTGCGGGACTAGAAAGAGGACTCAAGGCACAGAAGGCAGACAAATAGTGGCGCTCAGCGTTGTTCTCAGTGAATGGTCACTGCTGATTCATATTTCTGTGATCCTGCTGTTGGCAGTAGTTGCAAAAATCATTCTCAGCTTTGCTACTAAACGCGCGGTAAGAACGATCATCGGTGGGGTCAGCAAGGTGCAGCGCACCGACGTTGACACAGTAATTGCGGAGCAAAGACTGGCTCAGCGCACCAAAACCATAGCAAGCGTCTTAGATAACTTTGCAACCTGGGCAATCACCATAACCGCCGTGGTGATGGTGCTCAGCGAGCTGGGAGTCAACGTTGGCGCACTAATTGCAGTTTCAACAGTGATTGGAGCAGCAATCGGTTTTGGCGCACAAACCCTGGTGAAGGATCTCATCAGCGGTTTGTTCATTGTCTTTGAAGATCAATACGGGGTTGGTGACAAGGTTCAATTAGATGGCGTGACAGGTGTCGTCGAGCGAGTTGGTCTTCGAGTGACCGAAGTTCGCGACGAGAACAGCGTCCTGTGGTTTTTGCGAAATGGAGAAATCCTGAAAGTTGGAAACTTTTCTCAAGAGAAGAAATCTAAGTCTCGGAGTAAGCCCAAGTAGTGCAAAGTTTCTTCGATCGAGTCGGTGGCTCAGAAACCTTTGAAAAGCTGACGGCAACTTTCTATGAAGGCGTAAAAAACGACCCTCTACTAAAGCCGATGTACCCAGAGGAAGACCTGGGTCCCGCCGAGCGCAGGCTGAGAATGTTTTTGGAGCAGTACTGGGGCGGGCCAGACACCTATCAGAAAGAACGTGGTCATCCGAGGCTGCGAATGCGCCACGCTTCCTTTCAAATTGGACCCAAGGCCCGCGAAGCCTGGCTGAAGCATATGAAGGCAGCGGTTACAGCGCTAGAACTTTCATCTGCTGATGAGGCAGAGCTTTGGGATTATCTCGAGCGAGCAGCACACGCCATGCTCAACACTTTCGAAGACTAGGCGACCTTGAAGCTTTGTTTTGCGAGCACATGGCCGTAGCTGGACGTCAATCTCACCCAACCATTTGTGCGAAAAACTTTGATGTCTTCATCTTTTTGCATAAAGCCAAGACCCGCCATCGCAAAGGCAGATGCTCCTGGGAGATTGAACTCTAGGCTCACTGTCTTTCCCCAAATACCAAGTCTCACCCTCGCCGCAATTGCGCTACCAACACTTGAGGGAAGTGTTCTAGCAACCTCATCAATTCCATCCTGTGCCCACTTTGTAACTTGGGACTGCGCGACCGTGCCAATCTCTTCCCAGCCTTGACGCGGTGGAGTCACTCCAGTCCAAGCAGCTCTGGCGGTGACTGAAGGAAGAACTAGCTCGGTTTCTGCATCATAGATAAGCTCCATGACTTCTGAAATAGAAAATGAAGAGTCCAGCTCAACTGGCTTGGCAAGTCTTATTGCTCTTAGCCCAAGCACCGTCGGCCCATCGCTGAGAAGTGAACCGGAGTAGATCGGAGAAACATAGGATGCAAGAACATCCCCAAAAGCCCTGAACTTAATCAGCCCATCGTCATCCAGACGCTTAGCCCTGGCCAGATAGGACTTCAGATCGGCCAGATCATTTGGGTCAAGGAAAGAAAGAGTCTGCATAGAAAAACTAAACTAGTGGGGAAAACGAGGGACACATGCTTGAACCCATTATCCCAGCCGATCCCATCGCAGATCTGGTTGATGTCTTAGATCTAAAGCAGCTTTCGGAGAACACTTTTCAGGGCCGAACCCAATGGATGCCGCACGGACGAGTTTTTGGCGGACAGGTTCTGTCTCAATCTCTGATAGCTGCTATGCGCACCGTGCCCGTTGAGAGGGCTGTCCACTCACTTCACAGCTACTTCCTTAGGCCTGGCGATATTCACAAAGAAATTGTTTTTGAGGTGGAGAACCTCAGGGACGGAAAAAGCTTCAGCGCCAGACGAGTGAAAGCCCTGCAGGATGGGCAGCCAATCTTTGTACTTAGCTGCTCATTTCAAGAGCCCTCTGGTGGAGTGAACCACCAGGAGGAAATGCCAAAAGATCTTCCCGAACCAGAATCTCTGCCCTCAGCCAAAGATTTGCTATCTAAGTTTGATCATCCTGCAACCAACTACTGGTCGAAGGCTAGGCCTTTTGACCTTCGTCACGTTGGCGAACCGGTCTATTTGATGCCAGCAAAAACTCAAGATGCCAATCAGTTGATTTGGTTTCGCGCAATTACTCCGCTGCCAGAAGACCCACAAATCCAAACGGCAGCTCTGACTTACGCATCTGACTACACAATTTTGGAATCAATCATGAAAAGACATCGGCTCAGCTGGGCTCACCCCGGGCTGAACACAGCCAGTCTCGATCATGCAATTTGGTTTCACGAGAAAGTCAATGTGAATGACTGGATGCTTTACGTTCAGCACTCCCCCGCTGCGCAATCAGGTCGAGGCTTAGCGCTCGGCTCTATTTTTGCCAAAGACGGGAAGCTTCTCGCAACGGTTGCTCAAGAAGGAATGATTAGGGTTCCTGAATACCGCTAGTCGCGAGTGAGTCTGCGATAGGCCGATCTGTGGGGCTTGGAAGCCTCTGGTCCCAGCCTCTCAACTTTGTTCTCCTCATACGCTTCGAAGTTACCTTCGAACCAATACCAGCGATCAGGAGTTTGGTCGTCTCCTTCGTAAGCGAGTATGTGGGTGGCGACTCTGTCCAAGAACCAGCGATCGTGGGTAATAACTACAGCGCAACCAGGAAACTCCAGCAGGGCATTTTCTAAAGATGCGAGGGTCTCAACATCAAGGTCATTGGTTGGCTCATCCAGTAGCAGCAAGTTTCCACCTTGCTTGAGCGTGAGAGCTAGATTCAATCTGTTTCTTTCACCACCGGATAGCACTCCAGCTTTTTTCTGCTGGTCGCTTCCTTTAAATCCAAACGCAGCGACATAGGCACGCGAAGGCATTTCCACCTGACCCACCTGAATGTGGTCTAGGCCTCCCGAAACAACTTCCCAGAGGGACTTGTTTGGGTCAATTCCAGCTCGGTTCTGATCGACATAGGAGATTTTCACTGTCTCTCCGATTTTTAGATCGCCACCATCAAGTTTTTCCAGGCCAGTGATGCACTTAAACAAAGTTGACTTTCCAACTCCGTTCGGTCCGATGATTCCAACGATGCCGTTGCGTGGTAGGGAGAAGGAAAGGTCTGTGAAAAGTGCTCGGCCATCAAATCCCTTGGCAATTTTCTTAGCCTCAATGACAACATCACCCAGCCTTGGTCCCGGTGGGATTTGGATCTCTTCGAAATCTAGTTTTCTGGTCTTCTCCGCCTCAGCTGCCATCTCCTCATAACGAGCAAGACGAGCCTTTGACTTGGTTTGCTTAGCCTTTGGGCTAGAACGAACCCAGTCGAGTTCTTCCCTTAGTCTTTTTTGAAGCTTGGCGTCCTTCTTACCTTGAACCTCTAGACGCTCGGCTTTCTTCTCCAGATACGTCGAGTAGTTACCTTCATATGGATATGCTCTACCGCGATCAAGTTCCAAAATCCACTGAGCTACATTGTCCAGGAAGTAGCGGTCGTGGGTGACTGCCAAAACGGCACCCGGATACTTCGCCAGGTGCTGCTCAAGCCACAGAACGCTCTCAGCATCAAGGTGGTTGGTTGGCTCATCAAGTAGTAGAAGGTCTGGCTTTTGTAGTAGCAGCTTGCAAAGAGCAACTCTTCTGCGCTCACCACCGGAAAGAACATTGACAGGAGTTTCAGGCGGAGGGCAGCGAAGAGCATCCATGGCCTGCTCCAACTGGTTCTCAAGATCCCAGCCATCTGCGGCGTCAATTTGTTCCTGCAAAGTTCCCATCTCAGCAAGCAGGGCATCGTAGTCGGCAGCTGGGTCAGCGAGCGCCGCGCTAATTTCGTTGAAGCGATCAATCTTCGCCTTTAGCGGGCCTACTCCCTCTTCAACATTTCCCAGGACAGTCTTAGTTTCATCTAGCGGCGGTTCCTGCAGCAGGATTCCAACCGAATACCCTTCCGATAGGCGGGCCTCGCCGTTCGATGCAGTCTCAATACCGGCCATTATCTTCAGAACGGTTGACTTACCCGCGCCATTAGGACCGACGACGCCGATCTTGGCTCCTGGATAAAAGGCGAGGGTCACATCATCGAGGATGACCTTGTCTCCGTGCGCTTTGCGCGCCTTAATCATTTGATAGATAAATTCAGCCACTTGTATTCGTCCCAGGGGTTTGGAAGAAGCTCTCTTCGCCAACTGCTAGGGATAGTTTATCCCCACGGGTGTATT
>CAZMOF010000038.1:0-6507 GCA_964567905.1 uncultured Aquiluna sp.
TTGCCTACGAAGCGCTAAGTGGTAAAAGACCTTTCACTGGTGAAAACCAGATGGCCATTGCGATGGCCCACATCAACGAGATGCCGCCTGCGCTTCCAGACACCATTGATCCAAGAGTGCAAAACCTAGTGCTCAGTTGCCTAGCAAAAAAACCTAACCAAAGACCCGAATCAGCAACATCACTCGCCATTAGGGCGGAGGCACTGCTTCGGGAAAAGCGCGGATCGAAGCCGATAAATGTTGGTCCTGTTGATCCACTCACTGAACTAATCAGCACCGACACCGCGCCACTTCCAAGAGGGCCGGTGGTCTGGCCATGGATTGCAACACTTGGTTTATTGGGTCTACTTACAGTTGTGGTGTTGGTGGCAATTCTTTCTGAGCCGCAGGCAACAAATCCATCTCCTTCGCCAACCCAATCGCCCACCCAGAGTGAAACTGTGACGGAGTCAGAGCCGGTTGAAACTGAAGAGCCTGCGAACATCCTGCTTCTTCGCTCGGAGATCATTGGTCAAGACCTGAGTGCAGTGACAGCACGACTGACTGAGCTCGGATTTGAAGTAAATGCCATTCCAGGTGAGCTGATTGCAGGTGATGACCCCAGGGTCAGAACCATCTACGCAGTCTCCCCAACCGGTTCAGTCCCTAAGGGCAGCACCATTGATATCACCTACTACGTTGGTGATTTCCAAGATATTCCAGTTGATATTCCATCCACTGAATCAGATCCTGTTCAGCCTTCGACTGATTCTCCTGAAAGTGGTGGCAATGGGTAGTAACACAGCGGCTGTATTAGGCGCTAATAAAGATGAGCGAAAACTAAACTTTGCTAGGAGAAAGAGCAGTTTTGATAAATAACGAAAGATTGATTGCGGGACGCTACCGCATGGGCTCACTGGTTGGGCGCGGCGGCATGGCTGAGGTCTATGAGGGTTATGACACCCGTCTCGGCCGAACCGTTGCAATCAAGCTGCTCAAATCTGATCTGGCAAACGATCCAAGCTTCGAAGCAAAGTTCCGTGGCGAAGCACAGGCCAGCGCCAAGATGGCACACCCCAGCATCGTCAGAATCTATGACGCAGGTGAAGAGGAAACCATTGACTCGAATGGCAATCTGGTAAAGACACCGTTCATCGTTATGGAACTGGTTAAGGGAAAGCTCCTCAGAGAGCTGATTCACTCCGGTGGTGTTGATACTGCCAAAGCAATTAAGTTTGTCGTTGGCATTCTCAATGCTCTTGAAGTTTCACATCGCTCAGGTGTAATCCACCGAGACATCAAACCCGCAAACGTGATGATCGCAGAAAATGATGCGGTGAAAGTTATGGACTTCGGCATTGCAAGGGCCGTCTCTGATAACTCCGCAACTCAAGCATCAACTGGAGGAATTGTTGGCACCGCACAGTATTTCTCGCCTGAACAGGCAAGAGGAGAAGCGGTTGACTCAAGAACCGACCTGTACTCAACCGGAGTTATTCTCTATGAGCTTCTAGCTGGTCGTCCTCCCTTCACCGGAGAGAGCGCAGTATCAATTGCCTATCAGCACGTCAGTGAACAAGCTCCGCTGCCATCGAGTTTCAATCCAGCCGTCACGCCAGAACTTGATGCTGTTGTGATGCGAGCAATGGCAAAAGATCGCGATGAAAGATTCCAGTCAGCCGAAGAATTCCGTGAGAACCTAATGGCCGCTCAGACCGGATCTCCAATCACACAACCCAAGCCTGTCACTCAGATGAAGCCGGTCGATGTTGATGCCACTGAATTAATTGGCACACCCGAAGCTCTGCCAACCGCTTTGCTTGAGGGATTCGAAACAGCCCCAAGCGAGACGGTCACTGTCAGCACCAACAAGGTTGGTGTCGGTGTGCTGTGGGGGCTTGGAACTGGTGTTGCAGTGATATTGGTTGGCCTAATCTTCTGGCTATTCAACCTGGGTTCCGCTCCTGCCCCAACCCCAACGGGTAATGGCGTACTGGTGGCGAACGTGGGGGGCTCGCTCTACGAAGATGCCCTGGAAGCTTTGACAGCCCAGGATCTTGTGGTGCTAAGGGTCTATGAAAAGAGTGACACTGTTCCCGAAGGTGTAGTCATCAGGCAGGAGCCAGAGGCTGGAACACTCGTTCTTCCAAAAACTCCAATCACTGTCTATGTCTCATCGGGTGCGACTGAGGTCAGTGTTCCAAATGTGATTGGCATAAGTGAGTCGGCCGCTGTGGCACTGATTGAGCAGAATGGACTAACGGTAGGTTCCATAACTGTTGCCGGTTCGCCAACGGTGCCAATGGGAGTGGTCATTACTTCAGATCCGGTTGCTAACTCCAAGTTGCCGCAGGGAAGTCTGGTGAATTTGATTCTCTCTGATGGAACAGTTCAGGTTCCAGACGTTAGAAACCTGCTGGTGGTAGAGGCGATAAATATTCTGACTAATCCAGCAATTGGCTACACAGCATCGGTTGAAATCACAACTGGTTCAGCTTGTACTGGAACACCTGGAAACATAGTTGTGGATCAGTCGATTCTTCCCGGGAAGGCTCCGCAGAAACAAAACATGATTTTGTTTGTGGAGTGTGTGCCAGCTAGCTCTGGGAATTAATTCTCGGAGATAACGTCGCTGCTTTTTCTCTAGCTCCCTTGAGCCCAAGAGATTCAAGCCAGTTTGCCAGCATCATGTAGCCACCTTCAGTCATCACCGACTCTGGATGGAATTGAACACCGAAGATAGGTTTTGACTTGTGCTGCAAACTCATGATCACACCGCTATCAGTTTGACCTGTGATTTCTAAATCGCTTGGCACTGTTTCTCTCACTACCGCCAGCGAGTGATATCTGGTTGCGGTAAATCCCTGAGGCAGTCCTGCAAAAATTTGCGAGTTCTGATGATTGATCTTGGATGTTTTTCCATGCATTAGTTCAGGTGCACTGGTAACTGTTGCTCCCATTGCTTCCGCTATCGCCTGGTGACCAAGGCAAACTCCAAACACTGGATAGTTAGCATCAAGTGCATATTTCACCGTTGGGATAGAAAGTCCTGCACTGGCTGGCGTTCCTGGGCCGGGAGAAATCAAAACGGCATCATATTTGGCCAACACCTCTGGGATATCAGCCTCAGAAAAGGCATCATTTCTAACCACCTCAGTTTCAGCGCCCAGCTGCTGCAGATAGCCGTTCAGGGTATAGACGAAGCTGTCGTAGTTGTCTAAAACGAGGATTTTTACCATTTGGCAATTAGCCTATTGGGTTATTTCGGCCTTCTTTTGGGTAATAAACTTCTACCCATGTCTGAATCAAGAGCCGACAAGAGAAGATCCAAGCCAGCCAAGCCACAGGTGGAGGGCGAGGAAGAAAACCCAACCTGGTACAAAATTGCAATGTTTGGCTTTATGGTCCTAGGACTTATTTGGATTCTGGTCTTCTACATCTCTTCAGCACGCTATCCGCTGGGAAGTGCAACACCGCTGGATCTTTCCAACTGGAACATCCTGATTGGTTTTGGAATTGCAATGATTGGCTTTTCCATGACTACTCGCTGGAAGTAGCTAGAGCCACATACTCACTTTCCACTGAGTCAGCACCACTAAAACAAACCAAAAACCTGCGAGCCCAACAAACTGGGCTATCTTCTGATTTGGTTTTCTGGTGGCGGCATAGATTGCTGCAATCACAAGTCCCGCAACCATTCCCCCAAGGTGTCCCTGCCATGAAATTCCAGACACTACGAATCCAAGAGCAAAGTTAATTGCGATCAAAATAAATATCTGACTGCCATTGCCACCCAAAGTTCTGATGACAACAAAATAGGCAGCCATCAAACCAAAGAGTCCGCCTGATGCGCCGACAACTGGCATCTGCGGATCAGACAACCAGAGCACTGCAACAGAACCTCCAATAATGGAGGTGATGTAGAGAACTAAAAATCTCAGCGGACCCAGCATGGGCTCAAGTGCACGACCAAAGAGCCATATCGCATATGAGTTGAAGAGAATGTGCATTGGTCCCGACCAATCGTGCACGAAACCAGCGGTGAGCATTCGCCAAGGCTCAACGATTGCTAGAACGGGAGCAAAGAAAAACTGATTTGTGAATATGTAGCCGAGCGGGGAGATTTGCCCCAGCCAAATTAATACATTGACGATGAGAAGAGCCGAGGTTATTGGTGCCTCGGCTGCTCTCGCCAGTCTTCTAGCCACTAGATCTTTTCGATGGTGATGGTTTCGATCACGACATCGTCGAGTGGTCGATCCTGAGCACCGGTGGCTGTTGTTGCAATCTTGTCGACAACCTTGCGACTAACCTCATCCGCCACTTCACCGAAGATGGTGTGTTTGCCCTGAAGCCAAGTGGTTGGGGCAACGGTGATAAAGAACTGAGAACCGTTGGTTCCCGGACCTGCATTTGCCATCGCTAATTTGTATGGTTCGCTGAAGTTGAGTTCTGGGTGTATCTCATCACCAAACTGATAGCCAGGGCCGCCCATGCCTGTTCCGGTTGGGTCTCCTCCCTGGATCATGAAGCCCTCGATTACGCGGTGGAAAATCACGCCGTTATATAGAGGTCCGGTCTGGGTGGCCCCCGTCCTAGGGTGCTTCCACTCAATGGTGCCGGTGGCCAGGCCCTCGAAGTTGCCTACGGTCTTGGGGGCATGAAGTCCAAAAAGGTTGACCTTGATGGCTCCATGGTTAGTGTGCAGAGTTGCTACAGATGTCGGTGATGTCATTGCTCCATTGTGGCAGAAATCCCAAGGCAGCAAGCTCGGTAGGCTGAATAGGGTGAAAGGGACGAATGTCAGTAGCGATTACCTTTGATTCTTTAGTCAAAAAGTATGGAAAGCAATCGGCCGTAGACGATTTGACAGCCCAGGTGGTTTCAGGTCGAATTACAGGTTTTCTGGGACCAAACGGTGCCGGGAAGTCAACCACTCTCAGGTGCCTGGTTGGCTTAGCCTCCCCAACAAGTGGCGATGCCCAAATCGCTGGAAAAAGATATCGAGATCTTGATAACCCGCTTTCTTATGTCGGAACCGTGCTCGATAGTCGAGGATTCCACCCCGCCTTATCTGGAAGAAAAAATCTAAAGGTAGTTGCCGCAGCGGCTGGCATTAAGGATGATCGCATTGATGAAGTTCTTTCCCTGGTCGAACTAGCCGATGCTGCAAAAAAGCGAGTCAAAAACTATTCGCTAGGAATGAAGCAGCGACTCTCGCTAGCAGCTGCGATTTTAGGGAACCCAGAAATCTTGATTCTTGATGAGCCCGCTAATGGACTAGACCCAGCGGGTATCGCTTGGCTAAGGAAATTTCTGCGAACCATGGCAGCTGAAGGAAAAACCATTTTGGTTTCATCTCATCAACTGGCTGAAATGCAGAACACAGTTGATGACGTCTTAATTATCAATCGCGGCAAGCTGATTGCTAGTGGTGATATGAAGTCTGTAATTGGAGATGGGACTTTAGAAGAAGCTTTCCTGAGACTGACGGAGGTTCAGTAATGCTAAATCTCTTTAGGTCTGAGTGGCGCAAGCTAATTTATGTTCGAGCTAATTGGGGCCTGCTGATAGCTGCAACATTTATTTCCGTTCTATCTGTTGTAGTTACTCCTTTCATACTTGACGCTCAGGTGGGTGGAGAGCTACTGGGACTTGGCCTGGATGAACAGGCTGCCATTGACGCAACTTATGCCAATGGCATCTCGGGATATGTGTTTGCCATTATTCTGGGGATTCTGATGATGGCTGGTGAATTCCGTCATGGAACAGCCGTTGCTACTTTCTTAACTGCCCCTAAGCGCGCGGTGGTGCTTGCAGCAAAGTTGACCGTGGCAGCACTGGGTGGACTGGCCTTCATGGTTATCTCAACAGGGCTATCCCTGATTGCTGGCTACATCGTTCTGCTTGGTTTTGAGGATGCCGCCGAGCCAAGTGAAAACCTGTTTCTAAACACTATGGTCGCCTCTGCTATTGGCGGTGCCGTCTTGGCTGTAATTGGGGTTGCGATTGGAACCTTAGTTAGAAACCAGATGTTGGCAATTGTTGGCGCGTTGGTTTACCTATTCATAGTCGATCCGCTCCTCCTGGCACTCTGGCCAGACACTGGCAAGTGGCTGCCATCAGGGCTGATTACCGCCATGCTGTCAATCGATATTTCAGCACCAGAGCTGGGGTTTGACACCACCAATTACCTACCGGCTCTAACGGCCACACTTGTGCTTCTCGGATACGGGATCGTGTTTGCGGTAATTGCTATTGCCACCAGCCTTCGTCGTGATATTGACTAGCTTCAGTGAGGAAGTGAGTTAGCTTGAAAAAGGTTGCGCTAATTACAGGTGGCGGATCCGGTTTTGGTAAGGGATTGGCCAGGGAGCTAGTCATAGCTGGCTGGACTGTTTATGCCGCAGACAAAAATGCTAAGGCGGCGAAATCCGCTGCTGAGCTGGGTGCGATTCCTCTGACTATGGATGTCACATCAGATGCGTCTGTGCAAGCTGGCGTTAAGAAAATAATTCGTGAACAAAA
>CAZMOF010000039.1:0-6200 GCA_964567905.1 uncultured Aquiluna sp.
TGTAACCGAGACAGATTAGCACTAGCGAACAGGGCTAGGCAAACGCCATATCTGTGTGTCCAGTGCCTTGGCCTCATAGGCAAACTTTCCAGAACTCACTTTCAGCTTTCCACCACCAAGGAGGTTTTCTGCTCGCTCCGGAAATGCCACTGTGTGTTTCGGTAGTTCTATTTTCTTATCACGGCCACGAGACACACAAACCAAAATTGTTTCCGTTTTACTCTCACGTGCAAACATGATGGCTTCTTTAGATGAATAGATAAAGCGAATAGAGCCATCAACCAAAGCTCGATGCTTTTTGCGTAACTGAGCCAGTTGGGCATAAATGGCAATCATTGATGGATCCGAGCTTCGCTCACCGTTCCAAGGAATCGGCGTTCTAGATTCTTCGCCAGTAGTTCCTTCAAGACCGAACTCATCACCGGCAAAAAGCATCGGAATACCTGGGAGAGTGAACTGAAGTGTTGCGGCAACCTTTTGGGAGTCGGGAATAGAAAATGTTTTGAACCTACCGGTGTCGTGGGTATCGAGAGCGTTCAGATTATGAATTCTGACGTGCCAGGGAAAAGTCGAAGCAAACTGTTTATGAAGCTCAACCATCTGAGTAGCACTTATACCTTTTCTACCAACACCAATCTGCTTTTCTTCTCTTTTCTCTTTAGGATTCCAAAGCCAACGCCAGATGGGTCTGGTGAAATTTGAATAGGTCATTGCTGACTGGTAGTTATCTCCGAGAAGTCGCGTTGAGGCATCGGCGGTAAATTCACCGACCAGGAATGATTCCTCTGCAACATCGGCCATGGTCTTGCGAATTTCACTTGCAATTTCCTGGTTGAAATCATCCTGTCTGATCAGCCCAGCCATATTTGCAACATCAATTCGCCAACCATCAAGTCCAAAAGGAGGCCTTAGCCACTTGGCAACAACCGATGTTTTCCCTTTGATGAAACGCTTTCTCAGTTCGCTGGAATTCCAATTCAGCTTGGGCAAAGAGGAAAATCCCCACCACGCATCGTACTTTTCGTTGTTGTCAGTGAAGTAGTAGAAATCGCTTTCCTTAGCTCCTGGGTTTTTGTAGGCAGCAACAAACCATTCGTGACTCGAGCCAGTGTGGTTAGCAGTCAAATCTCCCATAACCTTCATGCCGAGTCTGTGGGCTTTGTTCACAAGGCTGATCAGTGCATCGTCACCACCTAGCAAAGGATCTACGTAGTCAAAACTTGAGGCGTCATACCTGTGGTTTGAGCGGCTTGCAAAAAAAGGCGTCATGTAAAGAATCGTTACGCCAAGACTTTTGAGGTGTTCTAACTTCTCTTCGATTCCCTTTAGATCGCCTCCAAAAAACTGCGTTGAGACTCCTGGGCCTTTCGGAATTACCCTTTCTCCCCATTTCTTTGGAAGTGCCCAGCTTGGAGTGTTTCGATTCGCAGCTTCTTCACTTCTTGCAAAGGTATCGGGAAAGACTTCGTAGAGAATGGCGCCTGTGGCCCACTTCGGAACCGAGTTAAAGATGTTGATGCTGAAGTCAAAACGGTCGGATTGATCCAGATCATGAACACCAAGGGCGTTAAACCAGTAACTCTCTTTGTTCTTGAGCTCAACAAAGAACCGGTAGTGCACCTGCGGATTATGCAGAACAATGCTGCCTTCGAACCAGCTCCAACCATGTCTTCTTGCGAAGACCTTTAGTTTCTCCCCCACAAATGCCTCGCCAGAATCACTCTGACGAATCATGACTTGCTTGACATCCCCGAAAGTCTCATGGATCCGAATCCTGATTTTTACCTTCTGGCCTAGCTTTGGTTTCTGTTCAGGAACATACAGAGGTGAGCCATCGTGATGGATAAGTGCATCGTGCATAAGCTGCATAGCCATTACTGTTTCTCCCCTAGTTTCTCTACATGCCTTGTCTCTATGGGCTCGAAATCGGTGCGCTTAAAGGGCTTGGTAAAGCGGCAATCAATAAATGGAAGACGTATTTTCACTGCGCTCCCACCTTTCGACAATTACCCCTTGACCGCTCCCCCGGCAAGACCAGAGACAATGTACTTCTGCAGCGAGAGGAAGATAATCACTATTGGGATTGAAGCAAGAATCGACCCTGCAGCGAAAGCTCCCCAGTTTTCTGAGTACTGGCCTGCAACGAATTGCTGCAATCCAACAGCTACCGTTCTGATTTCCATATCTACGAGGAACAGACGCGCAAGGATGTATTCGTTGAATGTTCCAATAAAGCTAAGCAGCGTCACCACAGCTAGAACGGGTGAAGCAAGTGGCACGAAGATCTGCCAGTAGGTCTGCATTTCGCTAGCCCCATCGATCTTGGCAGCCTCATCAATCTCAAGCGGAATCGAATCGACGAAGCCCTTCAGTAGCCAGATGTTCACTCCCATCGCGCCACCAAGATAAATCAGGATTAGGCCAGACTGGGTTCCCAGTCCAAACTCCGGAGCGAAATTACCAATACCTTCCATGATCAAGTAGATAGCGGCAATCGCCAAGATTGCAGGAAACATCTGTATCAATAGCAGTGCCTGAATTCCAAGCTTCTTGCCCTTGAATCTCAATCGGCTAAATGCAAAAGCACTGGCTGCACCAATCACTACGGATAGCACTGCCACAGACCCGGCAATCACAAGCGAGTTCCAAACCCAAGTCAGATAAGGAATCGTTGGGTCATTGAATAGCTTGTCGTAGTTGACCATAGAGATCTCATTGGGAATGAATGAGCTCAGCTGGAGTGATCCAGAAGAAGCAAAAGAAGTAACGATAACTAGGTAAAGCGGGAAGGCAGCAAACAGCACAGCACCGATGGCTACTCCGTGCCTCCAGAGATTTTCCTTAATCCATTTCATTAGATGAACTCCTCCAATACCTTGGAGCGCTTTATTCCATAGAGAGAAATTGCCGCGACCAAAACGAAGATGACTACAGAAATTGCGGAGGCCAACCCCAAGTCCTGGACCTGTGAGCCAAAGGCAATCTTGTAGGTGTAGCTAATCAAGATATCTGTCGCACCAGCAATTTCTCCGTCCAAATCGTTTCTTGGACCACCGCCAGTAAGCAGGAATATCAGATTGAAATTATTGAAATTGAAGGCAAAGGAGGCTATGAGCAGTGGAGTCAGAATCTTTAGAAGAAGCGGAAGAGTGATCTGCCAGAAGATTTGCCTGTTGCTAGCGCCATCAATCCTTGCCGCTTCCGATAGTTCAGCTGGTATAGCTTGCAAAGCACCGTTTGAAATCAGATAGAAGTATGGGAATCCAAGCCACAGGTTCACGATAATGACAGCCGCTCTGGCAAAGTTGGGATCCACGAACCAAGCAATCTTGGTTCCAAGAAGTGCGTTTATGGCACCGAACTCGGTGTCGAACATTCCACCCCAGATCAGGATGCTCATAATCGATGGCACGGCATAGGGAAGAATGATCACGATTCGATAGAACCGTCTACCTCTCAATGGTTTATCAAGTGCCAGCGCGACCAAAAGACCCAGCGAGAACTGGGTGAGTACGGTGAGGGTGGCGAAAACCATGGTCCAGATAAAGACGGCAATGAATGGCTCTCGGACCTTCTCGTCAGTCACCAGTGATAAGTAGTTTTCAAACCAAATCGGAGATCGCCAGCCCGGTGAGAGAAGCTCCTCTGGGTTGGCGACATTGGCGTAGTTACCTCGCCCATTGTCAAAGTACTTAGCGCCAGTAATCGCATTGGTGAAAGTGTCCGTAGCAGGGTCATAAACAAGACCAGGTCTGAACGGGATTGCCACCTCAAATCCCTCAAGAGCTAAGAAGAATTCTCCGGGGCCTGCAAACTTTAGAGCTGCAAACTCTTCGGCGCGACTGGCGAGAGTGTCACCATCGAACTCTGTGAAGCCGCTGGTCTCAACCGCGATACCGAGTTCCTGATCAATAGTCACCTCCGAGACATCCAGAGGTTTGAATTCATTTTCGGTCGAAAGGAAGTACTCACCAGCCATGTAGTCGGTGGCGAGAAGAGCTATCTGGCCCTGATCCGTCTGGCCAACCTTCACATCAAACGAAAGACCCGATTCATCTGGCACATAGGAGTCGGCGATAATTCGCTCTAATGCAACGGGCTTATCAACGTAGTTTCCGGTCTTGAACTGGAATCCAGACATGACCAAGGTGTAAGCAATTGGCAAAACTACGAAAGCAATTAAAAACAAAATACCTGGCAGGAAGAACTTCATCGGGATTGAGATCTTCGTGAAGTAAACAACTGCGAGCGCGATCATTGACAGCGCGATGAAGGCTGCAATAACTCCCTCACCGGAGGCAAAGGCGCTTTGAGCTAGAAGACCAAGAATGGCGAGCGTGATGCTCACAAAAATTATTTTGGCTGTGATGGCTAGCTTGTTGCCGGTGAAAAGTTTCATCTGACTAACTTGTTCTAATGAATAGGCTTCGGGGGCAGATTACTCTGCCCCCGAAGCATTCAACCTCTTTATTTAGAGATTCTTCATTCCATTCACAATGTTCTTCTTGAACTGAGCATTGAGCTTGGAAACAGCCACACCTGGCTTGACCTTCTTTACTAGAACGTCAGTCCAGAATGCTGGTAGCAGATCCCAGTAGGAAGGGTTGCCGGCAGAGCCGTTAAGGATTGCACCGATCTGTGGAACAGATGCGGCTGCAGCGGCACTACCAAAGCCCTTCTGAGCAGCTGAGGACTTAGCAGCAGCTGCCTTGTTGGCTGGTGGACGCTGTTCGAACTTCTGGTATGCAACCTGGCCCTTCTCAGATGCGAAGAAGTTGGTCAGCAGTGACTTAGCAGCTGCATCGTTACCGTTCTTCTCTGCGAAGGAGGTGAGCATGGCGGCAGAAACGCTACCGAAAGCAGCACCGAAGCGACCCTTAGTAACTCCTGGAACAGCCATCAGGTTGTTCATTGAGAAGCCCTTGGCGTCGTAGTCTTTCCACTCCCAGTTACCGATGATGGCGTAAGGAACCTTGCCTGCTAGGAAGTTGTCCTTGCAGCCAGTGTCCGAAGCTGGGAAGAAGCCGTTGCTTGAACCATCTGCATTGAGAAGGAACTTCTCAATGTTGGTTGCAACAGTTGCTGGTACTGGGTTCTGACGAGTGTCAACAACAGCGTTACGGATTGGGTAAGCACCGCCACCGAGTGCGCTAAGCATTGAGTGAGCACCCCATGACATTCCACCACCTGCAACACAGAGACCTGCAACTAGACCCTTGCTGGTCTTGTTCTTTAGGTAGAAGTCAACCATTTCACCAAAGCTGGTTGGTCTCTTGCCAGTTAGCTTGGTGTTGACGAGCATTGCAACGTTGTTCACGTCAACTGGAACACCGTAGATCTTGCCCTTAGCAGTTAGGTCGAACCACTGGTTTCCTGTGAAGTTTCTTCTGACTGCAGCAGATGGTACATATGGAGCTAGCTTTCCGTTAGCTGCACCAGTTGCTACCCAGTCATTTCCACCGACGATGATGTCAGGTCCATCTTTGGTTACGTTGTCAACCGCGGTCTTTAGTGCGTCGAAGCTGGAGAAGGTAACAACCTTAACTTTGTAACCAGCTACCCACTCACCACCGGCCTGCGAGGCAACGGTTCCCAAGGTCTTCTCTAGGTTTGGACCACGAGTCTCATCGGCCCAAACTGTGATGACCTTGTCATTGGCACTTGCAGGCAGGGCACCTAGCAGCGTTGAAGCTGCAACACCCAGTGCAACAGAAGCGCCAAGAATTCTCTTGATGTTCATTTCTCTCCTTAGTAATCGAAAACTCGACTTGGGAAAATTAAAGCGTGTGTAAGCGTTTACCTTTTCCAATAGGCCGAAATAAAGGTAACGAATTCATTAACTCGAAACCCGCTAAACCTTCATTAGAACTAATGTAGTGGGAGACCTAAGGCTCGCTGTAAGCCTTTACGGTCGGGCTTTTTGAAAGGGTCATAGACGACATGAGCTCCAAGCAGGAATGGTGGCGTCACGCCGTTATCTATCAGATCTACCCCAGGTCCTTTGCGGACGGTAATGGGGACGGGATGGGCGATTTGCCGGGGGTCTTGAGCAGGCTGGAATCCCTCAAGGAGCTTGGGATTGACGCCATTTGGTTCTCCCCCTTCTTCACGTCCCCCCAGAAAGATGCCGGATATGACGTTGCGGACTACACCGACATCGACCCTCGATTTGGCACCCTGGCCGACTTTGATGCTCTTTT
>CAZMOF010000040.1:0-2687 GCA_964567905.1 uncultured Aquiluna sp.
TCCTCCTCGCTCTTTTCGCGCAGGCGCTTTGCGAGCGAAAGGATTGAGCTCAATTACCCCTCGATTGACGAGAGCGCCGAATAATGGCCGCAATGAGTAGGGCGATTATCAGAAGGAATCCAACCGGTAATCCGATTAGTGGCAGCTGGGCCATTACCGCGGGCAGGTCTTGAACCCCAAAAAATACCAGCAGCAGGGTGGCCAGCATGGAAAGGACTGACAGTCCTATGACCCCCACGGCCATGGAGGCTAGAACGACTTCGACCTTGGATTGCCTTGCATTTTCGGGCATCCGTTAAGCCTAGGGCTTTGGGTTACACTTGCCTGCGACTATAGGGAAAGTAGGAGTAATGCCAACTGGTCGGGTCAAGTTCTTCGATGATGAGAAGGGCTTTGGATTTATCGCTGGAGACGACGGCAGCGAGGTATTTCTGCACGCTTCAGCCCTACCCGCCGGCACCGGCACCATTCGACCAGGCACCAGGGTTGAGTATGGGATTGTTGACGGTAGAAAAGGTGCCCAGGCACTTTCCCTCAGAGTTTTGGAAGTTCCCACTCTCACCGCTGTCTCACGCAAGCCAGCTGAAGATTTGGCAATCATCACAGAAGACCTGATTCGTCTTTTGGATCAGATTGGCTCATCGCTGAAGCGAGGCAAGTACCCTGAGGCTACCCACGCCCGAAAAGTGGCCCAGCTATTAAGGCGAGTTGCCGATGAGCTTGAGGGCTAACAAACATCAGCAGTTTGCCAAGGACGCACTAACTGAATTTAGTGACGGCAGCTTTGGCAAATTCATTTCTGAAAAAGAAATCGAAAAGGGAATCTTTGACGTCCGCTTCGAGGCAACGGCCCGCGGCTATCAGGGATGGCACTGGGTCGTTACCATCACCCAACCTGACAAGCGCAAAGGCGCAACCATCTCAGAGATTTCTTTGATGGCAGGTCCCGATGCACTGGTAGCTCCACCCTGGGTTCCTTGGTCGGAGCGACTGAAAGATTTTCGTCAGCAGCTGAGGCTGGAAGGCAAAGCAAAGACTGATGCTGAGGCGGATGAGCTAATTTCTCAAATGTCAGGAGCGCACAATCAGCAGAGCCACTCCGCCGAGCGCACTGCCGACGATGGTGGTATGGAGCCACCAAAGAAGACCCGCATCCGCAAGCGGCTGATAAAACGCAGCGAGGATCAGGGTGGCGATCAGCCAGAGAGTAGTGCAGATAGCGATAACTAGTCGCGCATTTACCTTGTAGGGCTCCAGCTCCTTGGTCACAGCCTCTCCAGAACGTAATCAATGCAGGCCGTAAGTGCCTCGAGGTCTGACTTTTCGGTCGAAACGAAGGTAGCGATTCTCAACTGATTCTTTCCGAGCTTTCGATACGGATCGGTATCGACAATGTCGTTTTCTCTAAGTATCTGGGCTATGCCAAGAGCATCGATGTGATCGGCAAAGTTGATAGTTGCCACCACCTGGGAGCGATGAGCAGGGTTTTTCACGAAAGCTTCGGTGAGTGGATTATTCTCTGCCCAGTCGAACATGACTTTGGAATTTGTCTTGGTTTTCTGATCCGCCCAGCTAAGGCCGCCGTTTTTTAGAATCCACTGAATCTGGTCGTTTAAGAAAAACAATGTGGCGAGCGCTGGAGTATTGAGTGTGTAATTTTCCCGGGCGTTATCCAGCGCTAGCTTCAGGCTGAGAATGTTTGGAATGTAGCGCCCAGAGGCAGCAACGGATTCGATTCGCTCAATTGCATTGGGTGAAACCATCGCCAGCCACAGTCCACCGTCAGAAGAAAAATTCTTCTGCGGAGCAAAGTAGTAGACATCGGTCTCGCTCAGCTGAAAGTCAATTCCTCCGGCCGCCGAGGTGGCATCGGTGAGCATGAGTGCCCCGCTATCCGCGCCTGCAACCCTGCGAACATCGCAGACCACACCCGCCGAGGTCTCGTTGTGTGGGTAGGCATAGATGTCAACACCCTCTTCAGCGCGAAGGTCTGCCCTAGTTCCCGGTTCGGCTTCAATCACTGTTGGTTTTTCTAGCCAAGGCGCACCAAGAATCTTGGCAAACTTATTTCCAAACTCTCCGTGGACAAGGGCCTGGGCTTTTTTCTCAGCGAGTGAAAAAGTTGCCGCATCCCAGAAGGCAGAGGCTCCTCCATTGCCCAGGATGACCTCGTAGCCATCCGGAGCTCGGAACAGATCTAGCAGACCAGTTTTTATCTCTCCGACTAAAGACCTGATAGGGGCTTGTCGATGAGAGGTTCCCATGTACTTTTGGGCAAACACCTGAAAGTTATCCAGCTGTTCAGGACGCATCCTGGAAGGGCCGCAACCGAACCGTGCGTCTTTGGGACGAATAGAATTCGGAATAACGATCTGCGGCATGAGGGAGAGTTTATCCGTCCTCACTAGTCTGTAGGTCCAAGGAAGATTTATGACAGATCTAATCGACACGACCGAGATGTACCTCAAGGCCATCTTGGAACTGGAAGAAGAGGGCATCACTCCGATGCGCGCTCGGATTGCCGAGCGGCTTGACCATTCCGGACCCACCGTCTCACAAACCGTGGCGAGAATGGAAAGAGATGGCCTGCTGATTGTCGAGGATGATCGCCGCCTTAAGTTCACGGACGAGGGGCGTCTGACAGCGGTTGAGGTGATGCGCAAGCACCGCCTGGCCGAGCTGATGCT
>CAZMOF010000040.1:2787-5850 GCA_964567905.1 uncultured Aquiluna sp.
GGCGTCTGACAGCGGTTGAGGTGATGCGCAAGCACCGCCTGGCCGAGCTGATGCTGCTGGAGATTGTGGGCCTCACCTGGGAAAAGGTTCACGATGAGGCCTGTCGGTGGGAGCACGTCATGAGCGAAGAGGTTGAGCGCAAGCTGATTGAGCGGCTCAACAACCCAACCCACTCACCCTTTGGCATGCCGATTCCAGGACTTGAACTGCTGGGTCTTCCGGGTGTCGAACCTGCTAATTGCCTGTCAGTTATTCAGGCCGGCGAAGGCAAATTTGAGCTTTGCCGAATCGGGGAGCCGGTTCAGATTGACCCCAGCTTTCTCTCGCAGATGGCTAATTTAGGCCTAAAACCAGGGGTTTCAGTCCAGATTGCTCGATCAGGGGCTGGCTACCTGATGACTGCCGAGGGGCAGTCCGAGGGTATTTTGCTCGATGAGCGTTACGGTCAACACCTCTTTATTAGCCCCCTATTTGCCAAATAGTTATAATCTGAGCTTGGAAAGTCCAATGAGGTTTTCGGAGGATTCCTTTTGATTCAAACAGCAACTAGCCAGCCGACTAGACGGCAGCTGCGCCAACTGGAGCAGCAGTCTAGGGTCTCAACCGGCTCGCTTCGCCGATTCTTAACCGTGGTCTCTACCACCGGTTTGATGGCGACTGTTGCTCTTCCTTCCTATGGTTTCTCTCCTGAGGCAACAGCGGTTTCAGGACTTACGGTCAACAACGAGCTGGTAAAGATATCGGCTCCTTCCCAGGGACTTTCCGTGGCAACCATCAAAGCTGTTGAATTCACCAGAGGTGACTTTGAACCAGCTGATGCATCTGAGTTCCAAGTAACCCGATCGCTCAGACGCTATGACGGACCAGTGGCTGCTGACTATCTGCTAAGACCTCGCTTCACTGAAATCACTAGCGCCAACATCATGAGAGCTTCTGCCGAACTGGTGGGAACCCCATATGTGGCAGGTGGTCAGACTCCAGGTGGAATTGATTGCTCCGGCTACACCAAGTTCATCTACAGCCAGTTTGGAATTGACCTTCCTCACTCGGTTTACCAGCAGGCGAGGATGGGCAAGAAGATTCCTTTGGAAGAGGCTGTCCCAGGGGACATCGTCATCTTTAACGACTTCAGCCACAACGGCATCTATGCAGGCTCCGGCAATTTCTACCACGCTCCTCGCAAGGGTGACAGGGTGAAGCTGGCCCCGATCTACACCGACCGCTACCACATCGTTCGACTAGCAGACATCCAAAACTAAGCCCAGATCTGGCTGCGTTTCTTTCTGGCTTTACCCAGCAATCTGGCTTAACCTGATGACAAGTTTTTGATTGGTTAGAAAGGGGCGGTGAGATGCCACTAGACATGCAATCCAAGCATGGCAACTGGGTCCATCTCCACCAGCACCCCTGCATACCCATGCCAGGAAATTCAACGCGTCGCGAATTAGCGGCGCGTTTTTTGTTTCCTAGGACAAAGACCGAATGCTCACAAGCCGTGTGGGCGAATTCGTAAGGAGCCTTATGCGCACGCTAGTTCTCAATGCCGGATATGAACCCCTAGCAGTTGTCTCATTCAAGCGAGCCCTGGTGCTCGTGCTGAATCAAAAAGCCACCATTCTCGCTGGCATCTCTGGCGCGGTGGTGAGAAGCACCAACCAGGAATTTGATATGCCATCTGTGATTCTTCTGCAGCGCTACGTCAGAATTCCAAACGCCAGGCGGGTACCCGTCTCTCGAAGGGGAGTGCTGAGAAGAGATTCTCATCGCTGTGCGTACTGCTCAAGAGGCGCCAACACAATTGATCACATCGTCCCCAAATCACGTGGAGGTAAGGACACCTGGGAAAACCTGGTGGCCTGCTGCCTTTCTTGCAATAACGAAAAAGGTGATCGGACACCGCAGGAGATGGGCTGGCAGCTAAAGGTTGTTCCCAAGATGCCAACCGGCTTGGTCTGGAGTGTTAGAGGAGCCGACAAGCCACTTCCACAATGGCAAGAATTTCTAGCACTCCAGAGACAAGCCGCTTAGCTCACTTTTTGTCTAAGGCAGAATGCATTGCAGTTGGGTGTTATCACCGTTTCTAACCCAAGCAACGCGTCCAGTGTGAGTTCCTCTGTTGTCTGTGAATGAACACTCGCTATCAATTGCAATACCACCAGCTGCACCAGCAGGTCCTTGAGGTCCTGTTGCTCCCGCAGCACCGGTAGCTCCTGCTGGCCCCGTTGCGCCAGTGGCACCGGTAGCACCTGCTGGTCCTGTCGCACCCGTTGCGCCTGCAGCTCCTGTTGCTCCGACAGCACCATCAGCACCAGCAGGTCCCTGCGGTCCCGCTGGACCAGCGACACCTCCGGTCCCTGCTGTGCAAATTCCATCATTTCCAGCTGGACCCTGCGGTCCTGTGGCACCAGTTAATCCAGTCGCACCTGCTGGACCTTGTGCTCCAGCAGCGCCCTGGGGACCTGTTTGGCCGGTTGCTCCGGCAGCTCCTTGAGCACCAGTTAATCCGGTTGCACCTGCTGGACCTTGTGCTCCAGTTGATCCCTGAGCACCAGTTTGGCCAGTTGCTCCGGCTTCCCCTGTAGCGCCAGGCGAACCGGTTGAACCCGTAGCTCCAGCGGCGCCGTCAATGCCGGGAGATCCCGTGACTCCAGTAAGTCCGATGGCGCCAGTTGCACCCGTTGCTCCATTTATTCCAGGGGAACCCGTTGGGCCACATGGGCCTGCGGGTCCTGTCGCACCCGTCTCACCTTGCTCGCCAACAGTATTGATGACTG
Source organism: uncultured Aquiluna sp. (assembly GCA_964567905.1). Taxonomy (GTDB): domain Bacteria; phylum Actinomycetota; class Actinomycetes; order Actinomycetales; family Microbacteriaceae; genus Aquiluna. The sequence continues at coordinate 5,562 of CAZMOF010000040.1, forward strand.
TTGGTTCGGCATCGGCATTGGTATCAGTGAGCACAGTCGTTAGGGCCCAAAGGGCGATGATTATGGCCAAGATGGCGAGAGTGGTGGAGAGCAGATTCCGCCAGGATGCTGCAGAGCCGTTTTTTTCTTTGACTATTGACATGTCTTTCAGCTTTCATTCTTAGAGAAGGTGGCCTGTAGCGATAGTGTTACCAGGCAGATACTTTTTGGCCTGTTAGCTAACAGTCTCTTCGGGGTGTTTATAGAAAGGGCCACACTTGAAACGTACGCATCGATGTTTTCGATTTAC
>CAZMOF010000041.1:0-5662 GCA_964567905.1 uncultured Aquiluna sp.
GTGCAGCCAGTGAGTACCAGCAGCGATGTTGCAAGTGCAATTACTTTTTTCAATTGCGTGCCTTTCTTTAGTTAGGCACGGGTGTCTCCCTTTCGCTGGCATTACCCAGATCAGGTTCGACGGTCGAAGACGCTTTAGTCTTCCTCTCAGTCCGGTTGACCGGACTCCCGTGTTTGTATCTATAAACCAGCTTAGCTAGTGGGTCATTCCCGCTTGCTCGGCGGCTTCCTGGGAGGCACTCTTTTCACGAAGTGGGACCTCCTTGATAAACCAGGAAATGACAAAGGCCACACCGATCACAATGGCTGCCAATAGGAATACGGAGAGTGAGGATTCCACAAAACCCATTCGGAAGGGGAGGGTAAGTCTTTCGTCTGCGTCAATCAGGAAGGAACTGTCTTCTGTAACACTGCTGGCTGCTGCTGGTCCACCTTGGAAAACCTCCAAAATGTCAGTGTTTTTTGGATCGGCTGCAACTGCTGGATCATTGAGAGCTTCCGCTATTCCAGTTGAAACCTCGGGCTTCTTGAAGGCCTCGATGACTTTGTCGGAGACCTGCGAGAAGAGAATCGACATAAAGACAGCGACGCCCATGGTTCCGCCCATTTGTCTGAAGAAGGTGGCGGATGATGTTGCAACTCCAATGTCTTTGGCTTCAACTGCGTTCTGTGAAGCAACCATCGTGGTCTGCATCAGCTGGCCTAAACCAAGACCAACCAGAACCATTCCAATTGCCACTACCCAGAGCGGAATTTCAGCTTCGAGAAAGAGAACCATATAGAGGTATCCCAAGAAGAGAGTCGCGGTTCCCGTGTTGAAGAAGAAGCGATACTTACCAGTCTTGGCAGTTACTCGACCAGCAGTAATGGTTGCTGTCATCATGCCCAGCACCATGGGCAGCATCATGAAGCCGGTCATTGTTGGGCTAACCCCATAAACAACCTGAATTATTAGCGGGATAATAATCATTCCGCCAAACATTCCCATACCGATGATGAATCCCAGAACCTGGGTTCGGGCGAAGGTTTGAGACTTAAAGATTGAAAGCGGAATCAGAGCGCTGTCTCCCATTTTCTTTTCAATCATGATGAAAACAACAATTCCAATGACGCCTGTGACCGCGAGGGTGATTGATAGCGGTGAGGTCCAGCCCCAAACTCTTCCCTGCTCTGCAACTAAAAGAATTGGAACGGTGGCAACGATAATCGCAGCTGCGCCCCACCAGTCAATCTTTTGTTTTCGTGGGTTGTGGGGGATATGTAGGAAGGTCACGACCATAAACAGTGAGGCAATTCCAATTGGCAGGTTCATCAAGAAGATCCAGCGCCAACCCTCTACAAACAAAAACTCATCTATGCCAGCGAGGGTTCCGCCTACCACTGGACCGAGAAGAGAGGACGAACCAAACACAGCCAGGAACATGCCCTGGTACCGGGCTCTTTCTCTAGGGGGAACGATGTCGGCGACAATTGTCAGAGCCAGAGAGAAAAGACCTCCAGCCCCAATTCCTTGCAGTGCTCGATAAGCAGCGAGCTCATACATTGTGTTGGCAAAGCCCGTGGTAACAGAACCGATGATGAAGATTGCAATCGCCGTCAGAAAGACAGGCCTTCTGCCAAAGATGTCGCCCAGCTTTCCATATATTGGAGTCGAAACCGTCGAGGTAATTAGGTATGCGGTAGTTGCCCAGGCTTGCAGAGATAATCCACCAAGATCATCGGCAATTGTTCGCATAGCCGCTGAAACCACAGACTGATCCAGTGCCGCTAGAAACATTCCAGACATAAGTCCGATTAGTACTAGCCAAATTTCTTTGTGGGACATCTGTCCGGAGGCCGCTGCAAGTTTTGCGGCATCCCGCCTTGATTTAGAGCTCAATCACTATCCAAGATTTAGGGTGTTTAGGTGCCCAAGTCTACTCCCGTTCGAAAGCGCGCGGTCTTTGTGTTCCTTCCACCGCTAATTGCGCTAGTTATTGGGCTTATCTTGATTATTAGTTCTTTGCAGGGGTAGCTGACTTCAAGAGCTCTTTTTGAGCAAAAAGACTGTGTAGGCAGCTGAAAAGCCAAAACCCACCAGTGCATAGAGAATGACAAACCAGTTTGTTCCAGTTGGAATCAGCAGTGTCAGCACTCCCAGTCCAAAAGCTGCAAACTGCATTACCCTCGCTGAGAAAAGAACACCTCGGTCTGAGCCGTGTAGCGAAACAACCAGCATGTTTCCCGACAGAGCGACCAGAGTGAGGCCAATCATTTGCATCGACCAGTCAAGATCCGCAGATCCTGTCATCCCCAGTAGGTCTGTGAAGAATCTGGGCAGGAAGATTAGAAGAGATGCACTTAGCCCAAAAACAGTTGCTCCAGCCCTTAGGACCCATCGCAACTTACCTATATCTCCGCGTGCACTCATGAGTTCATCGTATTAGGTGCCAACATCTGCCCCCTGCTCTAATCTTGTTGCATGCTAAAAGTCGCCTACCTAGGACCAGCCGGAACTTTCACCGAGCTTGCTGCGCGCCAGCTCGGCAAAGACGTTGAGCTTGTCGCGGTTGCTTCGGTCACGGAGGCCATGGACCAGGTGGTAGCTGGCAAGGCAGACAGGGCTGTTGTTCCGATTGAAAACTCAATCGAGGGTGGCGTGTCCGCAACTTCCGATGCTCTTGCTCAGATGCCAGGTGTGCAGATCTATGGAGAGTATCTAGTTCCTGTGAAGTTTGATCTGATGGTCAGGCCTGGAACAAAACTTTCAGACATCAAAGAAGTCCTGACCCACCCAGTTGCCTACGCACAAAGCAGAAAGTGGCTGGAGGCAAACATCCCAGGCCACACTCACATCCCTGCGGCATCAACAGCATCGGCTGCTAGTTCGCTTGCTTCTGGCAAGCTCGCCGATGCCGTTATTGCAGCAACCGGAGCAAGCAAGATTTATAACCTGGAAATCTTGGCAAGTGATATTGGTGAAAACAAAGAGGCACAAACCAGATTTATTGAAATTGGCAAATCAGGTAAACCACAACCAAAAACTGGTTCAGACAAAACCAGTGTGATTGTTGAGCTTCCGGATGATCGTCCAGGTGGTCTTCTTGAAATGCTGGAGCAGTTTGCTGCTCGCGGAGTGAATCTGTCTCGAATTGAATCAAGGCCCGTTGGCGATCGCTTTGGCCGCTACCGCTTCAACATTGATGCCGAGGGACACCTCGAAGATGAAGCAATTGCTGAAGCTCTGATGGGATTGCATCGCTTCAGTCCAAAGGTAATCTTCCTGGGCTCTTATGCCAAAGCAGACAATTCAGCCAGTGAACATCGGGGTAATAACGAAAACACCAGCTATCACGCCGCCAAGAAGTGGCTGGATGAGCTGCGCGGTTAGAGAAGTATCTTTATCGCTTTTTGTTTGATTGAAAAATCAACCTCAACAACATCACCAATTGGATCTCCATCCAGCTGCATCGGTGCTGGCGAGTGAGGTCGGATACGAATTCTTTCTCCGCTGAGATTCTCGAGTGTCTTCACATTCGCGGTGGCTTCCATCCACTTTCTTCCTAGTGCGATGGGTCTGACCACCTTGTTCTGCCAAGTGATGCGCGAAAAGAAATCAATCCAGTTCCAGATTCTTCTCGGCCCTATGGCCGCCAGATCAAGCTGACCATCATCTAGCCGAGCATCCGGCATCATCGAGATAGCGCCGGGCAGCCAGCCCACGTTTCCAACCAGCAGTGAGTAGCTTTTCAGGGTTCTAGTCTGTCCGGCAATTGAGACATCGAATTTCTCAAACTTCAGCGGAAGTGAGCGAATCCCACCTTCTATATAGGCAATCCAGCCGACCTTCTTTTTCAGATCATCCTGGGTGTTCTGCATGAGTCTTGCATCCATGCCAACACCGGCAATGCCGGTGAAGAGGTACTCCTCAAGTTTTCCATCGGGACGAATCACTTTGGCAACTCCTAGGTCGATGGCGTAGGGAGAGCCTTCCAGAGCACGCTTAGCCGATGCCTCGATTGTCAGCGGCAACTTTAGATTTCTTGCCAGAACGTTTCCCGTTCCAATTGGGATGATTCCGACGGCAACATCTTGACCTGCTAGTAGCTGAACTACCTGCCTGAGGGTTCCATCGCCACCGGCAACCATTATCTTTTTGGCACCGTAGGCCAGGGCATCTTTGGTTGCCTTTGCCCCAAGGGTTGCTTTGTCGGTTGCGAAATACTCGGGCTGAGGTTTTGTTTTTTCAAAAAGCTTCTTTACACGCGCAAGCGTTATCTTCTGCGGGTTGTAAATCACGGCAAGCTTGCTCACGGCAACAGCCTAACCTTGGCCGGCGGTAGGCTGTAGTTTGTGATCGACCTAACTCTGCTGCGGGAAAACCCTGAGACCATTCGCGTCTCTCAGCGTGCTCGGGGAGCCAGTGTCGACCTGGTTGATCAGGCAATTGAACTGGACAAGGTAAAGCGGCAAGCCCAAAGCGAATTCGAAAAGCTTCGTGCCGAGCAGAATGCTCACGGCAAGCTGGTGGCAAGTGCGCCAAAGGAAGAAAAGGCTGCGCTGGTTGAAAAAGCCCAGGTTTTGGCTGCCAATGTGAAGCAAGCAGAAGCTAAGGCAGCTGAGCTCGAAACTGAGCTAACCCAGCTACTGATGAAGATCGACAACGTGGTTGTCGAGGGTGTGCCAAGCGGCGGGGAAGAAAACTTCAAGGTTCTCAGGGAAGTTGGCACTAAGCCGAACTTCACATTCACAGCCAAAGACCACGCAGCACTGGGTGAGCACCTCGACATTATTGATATTGAACGCGGGGTGAAGATCTCGGGCTCAAGGTTCTACTTCCTGAAGGGCTACGGAGCGCGCCTAGAGCTTGCGATGATGCAGCTTGCTTTAGATCAGGCAATCAAGGCTGGGTTTACACCTCTTATTACTCCCACCTTGGTCAGGCCAGAGGTGATGCAGGGAACTGGTTTTCTTGGGGAGCACTCGGCAGAGATCTACTACCTGCCTGACGATGAGCTGTATTTGACCGGAACCAGCGAGGTTGCCCTAGCTGGGTATCACGCGGACGAGATTTTAGAGAACTTCACTGAGCCGATTAGGTATGCCGGCTGGTCAACCTGCTATCGCCGCGAAGCTGGCAGCCATGGCAAAGATATAAAAGGTATTCTTCGCGTTCACCAGTTCAACAAACTAGAGATGTTTTCCTACTGCCAACCCTCTGACGCTCAAGCGGAACACGAAAGATTACTTGCCTGGCAGGAGCAAATGCTTTCACTTTGTGAGCTTCCCTACCGAGTGATTGACGTTGCGGCTGGAGACCTTGGTTCTTCGGCGGCGAGAAAGTTTGACGTTGAGGCGTGGATTCCAAGCCAGCAGAAGTATCGCGAACTTACTTCCACTTCTAACTGCACCACTTTCCAGGCCAGAAGGCTTAATACCCGCTACCGCGATGAAAGCGGAAAGACCCAGATGGTTGCAACCTTGAATGGAACACTGGCCACCACTCGCTGGCTGGTTGCTATTTTGGAAAATCATCAGAGAGAAGATGGATCAGTTTCTGTTCCTGCTGCTCTTCGGCCATACCTCGGTGGCACTGAAGTTATAGCTGCAAAAGCATAAGCAATGGCTCAAGACAAATGGCTAATCGGCCTAGACATAGATGGCACGCTCGTCCATGACGATGG
>CAZMOF010000042.1:0-5393 GCA_964567905.1 uncultured Aquiluna sp.
ATTGCTTTGATTGCTTTGTCTCGAATCTCAACCATCAAGGCCTCGTGGTTGGACTCTACGTTTAGTCTAAGCAATGGTTCGGTGTTTGAGGGACGAATATTGCACCACCACCAAGAATCACCTTGCCCACCAAAGAATGTATGGCCATCAAAGGCCTCTTCCGAACTGGCCTTGAGGACCTCTCTGACCCTAGCCAGAGCAGAATCCCTGTCTGAAACCGTCGAGTTAATTTCTCCTGAGGCAAAGTAAGGCGTCGTCTGAGCAGCCAATTCAGACATTGATTTACCCTGTGAACCAAGCTCGTTCAGAACATGCATCGCAGCCAGCATTCCGTTGTCTGCACCCCAGAAATCACGGAAGTAGTAGTGCGCGGAGTGTTCGCCTCCAAAAACTGCTCCAGTCTCGGCCATCTTGTCCTTAATCAGTGAGTGGCCGACCCTTGTTCGAACAGCTTTAGCTCCAGATCTTTCAATCTCTTCGCTGACAAACTTTGATGTCAGGAGATTGTGTAGAACGGTGATATCTTTCTCTCCCAATTTCTTTACTCTGTCGATTTCTCTTCTGGAAACAATTGCTGCAACCGAGGAGGGGCTTACAGCTTCCCCTTTTTCATCGACCACAAAGCATCGATCAGCGTCTCCGTCGAAGGCCAGTCCAATGTCGGCTTTGGCTTCTAGTACTTTCTTTTGCAAATCAACTAAGTTCTTCGGATCCAGTGGATTAGCCTCGTGATTAGGGAAAGTTCCATCCAGTTCAAAGTACAAATCGACAATCTCAAGATTCGGATTCTTGCCTAAAACTGCAGGCACTGTCATCCCGCCCATGCCGTTAGCAGCATCGACTACCACCTTTAGTTTTCTGATAGCTGATAGATCCACCAGCTCATTTAGATACTTGGCGTAATCGACCGTCACATCAATCTGCCGAGAACTTCCTGAAGCTGCAGACTGTGGGATTCCACCCTCGAGAAATGCTGCAGCTCTATCCCTGATAGCAGCTAGCCCGGTGTCGAGGCTGATTCCCCTTGCACCAGCGCGCGAAAACTTTATGCCGTTGTAGGTGGCGGGATTGTGAGAAGCCGTGAACATGGCGGCTGGAAGATTGAGAGAACCAGATGCGAAGTAACTCATGTCGGTTGAGCAAAGTCCAATCATTAGAGCATTCGCTCCTCGCTGATTTGCGCCACGAGCAAAAGCGGCAGCGAAGGCCGGTGAGGAGTCGCGCATATCGTGACCAACTACCAGCTCCTGGCCGCTGAGCTCAAGTTCATCGGCAAAGGCTGCACCAAAACAGGCAACTATCTCTTCGGTCAGCTGGGAACCGACCAGACCGCGGACGTCGTAGGTTTTAACAAAAGATGTGAAGTCGACCAAAAAAGATCCTCTGAGCTATCAACTGCCAAGAATACAATGCCCTCATGGCGGCTAGAACTCATCGGGATAGACATGGCCGCGGCATGCGCCGTCCCCTGCCCTCCAAGCTCTTCCACCATGGCACTCGTATGGAGTATTTCAATCTGGTCGTGGAACAAACCTGCGGTTATCTGCGTGCGACGTTTCCAGAGCTTTCCGAGCTGAATTGGAGGATCGAGGAAGTTCCTGAACTGTCCAAAGGTGATTCCCTTGCGCGCTACGCAACTAGAAAATCAACGATGACAATAATTCTTTATCGAATACCGATAGAGAGACTTGCTCAGCGCGGTGCGGACTCCAGGGCCCAAATTGAACAGTCGGTTCTCTCCGCTGCTGCTGAACTAATTGATCGAGACCCCTGGGAACTAATTCACCCGAACTAGCGAACTAGGACTTTTAGTGATTGCCCAATGTTGGAGTTTTCACTTGGGTTGATTACTTCGTAACCAACCTCGTCCAAGACACGCAGGGCTGCCATGAAAGAGCCATTTGAGCTGGCCGTGAAGGAACTTCCGCTGATTGGGAGCATCAGCAGCTCACCAGGTGCTAATACAAGAGATGCACTTTCAACACCAAGGGAACTTCTGGTTCGAAAATCAATTTCAATCTGACTCGCACCTGGGTTCAAGAGTGCTAGCTCCTGATTGAAGTTTGAAAGTGGCATCTGCAAATCAGTAAACATCTCCAGGGCTGAGAGCCATGAATAGTCAAGTGGTGAGAGCGAAGGATTGAGTAGCTGAGCAACTACTACCTCATCACTTTCTATCTTGAGAGCAAATACCCCCTCTGTGAGGTCAAGGTCTAGTTCCTTTAGTGAACCCGACTCCACCAGGTCACGGATTTCAAAGCTGGTTCCGGGGATTGTGATCAATACATTCGCTGAATTCTTTGGAGCAAAAAGTCGAAGCCGAGGTTTTTCAAAACCCTCAGCCAAGACATCAACGGGGGCAATCCAGATCTGGTTGGCAGGTTCCCTAACCGCAGTAGTCAGTGAAATTCCAAGTGGCGTCAGACCATCGCTGTAACGGTGTTGCATCGCAACGGAGAGTGGGCCGCCCCCAGACTCGAAGTAAAGCGCGTAGGACGGCTCCACGCCAACTAGAGCCGCCAGACTTATCAGCCGGTCGCTCAGCCCAGCGATAACCAGCCTTTCGGTAACGACTTTCCCAGAGAAATGGAATTCAAGTAGCAAAGTCGTGTCCACTTCACTCGGATTGCTGACTATCAGTACCGACTCTCTGCCGACTCCGCCATCACCTGCCGCAAACCAACCCGAACTGATTGGCTGCTCGCAGTAACCAGCCAACAAACCTGCGGCTCGATTTCTATCAACTACTTGAGTCTGGATTGCACTCAGCAGCTTGGTGGATTGCGCATCACCAGTAGCGGTTATTGCGTAGCTGCTCTCGGAGCGTTCCTCGATTTCCAAGCCCTCAGCTGATCCTTGGCTCCACAATCTGGCGGTGCCTATCCGCTCTATCTTTCCAACTTCAACACCACTCTGACCGGCAACTTCGACCATGGCCCCAGGACAAACAATCTGCAGTGGCAGCGGCCTAACATCAACTGAAACTTCTCTCGCATCAGCCAGTAAAGAATTAGTCGATTTCGGAATGAAAAGAGTTAGTGCGAGAAGTGAAACACCAAGTACCGCACTTAGAAGACGAAGAGCAATTTTCATGCTGCCTTCTTTCTTCTTCTGCCGCGCACAGTAGCCGCTGTTGGTAGCGCTAGCAGCAGATAGGCGGCTAAGACGCCGAGTGGTATTTCGCGATTAGTGGAGTAAACAAACTCTTGTGTTTCAGTTTCAAAGTTCACGCGATAGAGAGCGCCGAAACGACTCTCCCCTGAAACTTGGAAATACGGCATTCCACTGATGGATGCCTTGGTAGCCAGAGCCTCAGGCGTGTTGCCCTGCACTAAAACAAAGTCCACACCCACTAGCTCAATAAGCTCGCCGACTCCATCTGAATTTCCGGCCACCAATTGCGCCGTGAGATTGGCAATTGGACCAGTCAGTTCAGACTGTGGACGCAAGGCTTCATAGGCGACGCTATCTTCGTCGACGCTGCGGCCATCGCCCCATACAAAATCGACAACCACACCAGCGTCAAATGAGATAACCAAGGTCCTGGTTCCAGGATCGACATCCGCCTGTGCCACTACCAACGCAGGGAAGCTAAGGTCTTCAACAGCTTTTGTTCTATCCGCCTGAAGGCCAAAGAGAAAAGTGCTGGCTGATAGTAAGGCAACCAAACTTGCCGTGGCCAGCAGTCTCAGTGCCCTACCTCTAACTCTGCTAAGTGCCGAGCTAAGTAAAACCGCGGCCGCTAAGACCGCAAGAGCATCGGTTTCGGCCAGTCGGACACCTGCAAGAGCCTGAGCGGCTAAGAGCGCGAACAGAAGAATCGATGTCACTAGAGCACGCAGGGGAAAACCAGCTAGTGATGCAATCAAGACCGCGAAGGCAAGAACCGCCAGAGCCTGAAGTGAAAAGTCAGAAATCTCCCACCTCGATGCAGAGGTGGTAACCATCAGGTCGAGCCTGGGCCAACTTGTGATTAGCCACGGTGCAATGAAGACAGATCCAGGTAGCAGAGCAGCTAATCCATAGAGAAACTTTTTCGGAGTCCGAACGCCCAGGACAACTGCCAGAAGGAAAAAGACTAGGAAAACAACCGGACTACTAACCGCTAGGAAGACTCCAGTAATTCCCGATAGTGCGCCCCAGCGCCAACTCCTCGCCGAATTGAATGCTCGGTAAGACTGAAGCAGGAAGTAAACAGAAAGCGGTGCAAAGACAACCACCACTAGCTCCACTAGCCCGGCTCCTGCCTGCATCGAAAGAACTGGTGGGCTAAGGACGTAAGCAAGCGAAAGCAAGTTTCTAATTCCGGCACTGTCTGTGAATTGACCAATTAGGAGCCAAGCGCTCAGAAAAGCAAGTGAGAGCGATAGGAAGATAAACCAACTGGCTGACAGCGAGGGTGAGGGTGAAAGTAAGGCAAAAAGCGATAGCACCCAATTGAATGGATTGGAAAGAAGATCAAAGCCTTCCAGGTATTGCGCTGCGCTAACTCCAGTAACGCTCCAGATGGTTTCGAAGCTTCTCCCAAGTGGGAACGCGGGAGCTGATAAGGCGCCCGAGGGAAATTGATTTATGGCAAGAAGTGGTAGTAGAAGCGCTAGATAAAAGGCTCCTGAAGAAAACAGTCCTCGTTTTTGAGGTGCGCCTTCCGGAGGGTACTCATAACCTTTGTTTCGCTTTTGTCGAACGGCTGAACTCTTTGCAAAGAGCTCTCGCATACCCGTGAGTGAACCGAAGGATTGAACTCTGCGGCGAGCGCCGATTCTTGATGGAAGCGTGAGCCAAGCCCAAATAGAACCGGTTATCTGTCCCAGGATTCGACCAGGCTTTTTCTGAACAAGGTGATACGGAGCGGATGCAATCGCCACAATCGGCAGGGCGAGATAGATAAGTGGCAGAAGTAGTCCTGGAGAAAAGATTGTTGCCAGGTGAATGTGGGCTTTTGCAATTGCTTGTCGATAGCTGCCTCGAAGCCAGCTTCGCCCTCGCCTGCCATTCATTGAAAGTCCCGCGTGCAAAACGCGGGAGTTAGCTTCGACAATAACTCGATACCCAGCGGCTCTCGCCTTGATGGAAAACTCGATGTCCTGAGCCATCACGGGTGATGAGTCATCAAGTCCTCCCAGCTGTTGCCAAACTGAAAGACTCACCAACATTCCGGCAGTCGAAACTGCCAGGGTGTCCGAAGTTATGTCGTATTGACCCTGGTCATATTCACTTTCCACTAGCAGAAATGGACGGGCAGTTTTTGTGAGAGTAAGTCCCATCTGCTGAATCTCAATTGGCAAATCCCAGCGCAGGAGTTTTGGACCAACAATCGCCACCGATGGTGATGTCTCGGCAGCCTTGGTGAGGTTTCTTAGTGCGTCTGGTTCAGGTGCTGAATCATCGTG
>CAZMOF010000043.1:0-4988 GCA_964567905.1 uncultured Aquiluna sp.
AGGAAAAGATTATGTAGAACTTGGCCTGAAAGAAAGTCATGACTATGAAGGCAGCCGCGAAGTTAGAGGGCTGTGTCAGGTCTGATCCTTCAAAGGCAAGCAGGGTGTCTATGGACAGCAGTGGGATATTCACTAGCGCAATGCCAAATAGCGCAAACCCCCTGAGGATATCGGGAAATGAATCGCGAACGTTGGTATTTGTCATTTTGCTTTTCTTTCTCTTTTTAATTCCATGCCGAGAAGTGTCATGGATGGAAGCATCCAGGTATATCCGAGAATCAACCAAACAATCGCCTGCACCTGCGGATAGGTAATGGCCAGTTGGTAGTTGAAACCGTCGCTGTTAGTTGCTGAATCCGAAACAAAGGTGAAAATCAGCAGTGCTACTACAGGAATGATTAGAAGCGACGTGATTACTCGATAAGCCCAAAGGTAACTTCTGTCTCTTTGTTTGATGAGCATCTCATCGAGTGCTTCATCAGGTGCATCAGCAACTAATCTCACAGATTTGCGCAGTAGATACCAGAAAACAAACATCAAGAGTATGTGAATCAAGAGGTAGGAAGCCATTGGGTTATCGCCAACCAAGAAGAGCACTACCGTCCCACCCAGGATTGCGACGTTTGATGCAATTAGAAGAAATAGCTTCGCCCCGGATGTCCTCAGCCCATCCCACCTGGTGTCATTGAGCTGCTTCTCTACCGACTTTGCCGCTGCGGTCCAGCCGTTCTCGGAACCCTTGAATGAGCCCTTGAAGTAATTCCAATACTCCTTGCTGAGCCCACGCGCACGCAGGTAGAGAATGAAGATTGGTGTTTCAATCAGGACAAGTGCAAGGACTGTGAAGAAAAACCAGTTCAGATCAAAGCCAAAGAAATTGAAGACGGGGTCTGACTGCCAGAAGAGAATGGCAGAGATACCTACTGGGACGGAAGTCACAGCAGCATCGACCCAGGCCATCAGCTTTAGATTGTTGCCTATGAATGTTGGGTAAATCCAAAGGTAGGCGACTGCGAGGGTTGCCAGGATATAAAAGACAACTAGTAGCTCATTCATTAGTTTTCCTCTTCAAGCCAGAAGATCTCCTCGACACTGGCCCCTAAGACCGAAGCGATGCGAAGCGCCAAAACTAAAGATGGCGAGTACTCACCGCGTTCGATGTATCCGATTGTTTGGTAGTGAACTCCGACCTCTTCGGCCAGCTCTTGCCGACTAAGGCCGGCCTGGGCGCGAAAATCCTCGACCTTATTGGCCACCTGGTCTTCATCAGACTTTGGTCTTCTACCCATGCATGTAGTATAAATACTATGTAGTAATAATGCAACAATCCCTAAGGGAGTTTCTTTAGCTTTCCATGCACCTGAGCAGCCCAGGGATACTTCTTAGCTAGCAGCGACAGGATTAGGAGCAGGATTGGAAACCAGAAGTTCTTTATCACCCAGATAAGTAAGCGCTTCATAGCGAACCTAGCCTTGCAATAACCCGCTCCACATCAATCCTGAAAAAGGCAACCTGCTCGTCATTTAGCAGTAGCACCGGCACCTCTTCTGAAAAGCGATCAAGTAGGTCTTGGTCGGAATCAACATCCAGAACTTCAACCGTGTAGGGCTTATCGGGATTCAGTGCCGTAAAACCAGCAATCACTCTCGCTAAATCAGCTTCGGCTGCTTCACATAAATGGCAACCCTTGCGGGTAATGAGCTTTAAATCAGCCTTAGTTGCCATAAGTCAAGATTAGGTGATATTGCTAAGCCAATAGACTTAGCCGATGCCTCAGGACAGTTCTGGACCAAAGAAAGTTGCGGCTTTCTTTGACGTTGACAACACCCTGGTTAGAGGATCAACCTCCATTCTTTTTGGAAAAGTCGCCTTTGCTGGCGGAAGTATTAAGCGCAGAGATATTTGGCGCTTTATGTGGGAGCATCTGAGGTTTATCAGAAGAGGTGAGAAAAATTCAAAGATGGCCGACATCAAGGACAGAGCTCTCAGTCTGACTAAGGGTCACAGTGTCGAAGAGCTTCGAGGATTGATTGACCAGGTTTACGTCAGTGAAATTAAGCCAAGATTCTGGCCCAGATCAATCGAAAGACTGAAGCATCACCTAGCCGAGGGGCATGAGGTTTGGTTGGTTTCAGCAGCTCCGGTTGAACTGGTGGATGTGATAGCCAAAGACCTTGGGGCGAACGGAGCTCTCGGCACCTTGGTCGGCCATGAAAATGGAGTCCTAACTGGCGAACTAATTGGTGATCCTCTTCACGGCAAAGACAAGCTAAAGGCTGTCGAAAGACTTGCAATTGAGAGGGGAATTGACCTCAAGCAATCATGGGGTTATTCAGATTCTCTAAATGATTTACCACTTCTCACCGCAGTCGGTCATGCGGTAGCAGTCAATCCTGACCCGATGCTTAGAAAATATGCTGCAGCCGCTGGCTGGGAAATTATTCGTCAGCACCGAAGCGAAATCAGCTAAAAAGTAAAAACCCGCCTCGCGGGCGGGTGATTACTACTTCTTATTGCGACGCTGGTGGCGCGTCTTACGAAGCAGTTTGCGGTGCTTCTTCTTCGACATGCGCTTACGGCGCTTCTTGATAATCGAACCCACTAAAAACCTCTCAGTGCTTTGCTACCCGACCGGGCAATGGTCCAAAGTCTAGCCCTTGCGACGAAGCCGCTCAACCTCAGCATCAATATCTTCACTCGTAATAGGCTTGCGGCCAGTTATGCCATAGGCATCTAGCCCTGCGAATACTGCCCCGATTCCCATTCCAAAGATGACCCAGAAAGGCCAAAACCCTCCATTTGGAGTTGTGAAAAACCACACAGCTGTGACAAGTGCTGAAACGCCTGCGTATACACCTAGGTACGACCTAAAGTCCTGCTTCTTTTTTAGCCGCTTCTCGGCAAACTTCCGAAGATCTTGATCGCTCATTTTTCCTTCTTTACCCTGCTCTTGACGTCGCGGGCCACGTTTGCCGCTTCTGTGCGGACATCTTCCACAACCTCATCTAGCTTCTGACGGGCAATCTTTTCAAATTCGCGAGCGGTTTTTTCCGTCTCTACTTTTGCATCAGCAAGTTTTCTTCCAAGCTGTCTACCAAGGTCTTTCGGATCAACATTTAGATCAAGCTCAACCACCTTGGCTTTTACCTGCTCTGAAAGCCAGCCTGCGCGCTCCGTGAGCCAGGTGCCAAACTTTGCACCAGCTTCGCCAAATGATGCAGCCAATCCCTCTTCTTCCTCAGCTTCAAAGTCGAGTGACAAAAATTCAATTAGCCAGTCTTCGATTTCCTCGAGAGGCTCTGGGGTGACAGAGTAGAAGCGCTTTTGACCATCTTCTCTAGCAGCAACAAGACCAGCATCGCGCAAAGTCTTCAGGTGCTTGGACACCGTAGGTTGACCAAGTTTGGTCTGCTTCACCAGATCATTCACGGTTAGCTCTACTCCACCAACCTGTGCGGTCAGGAGCGACTCCATTATTTTTCTTCTGGTTGGGTCTGCTATTGCTTCAAAGATATCTGCCATGGGATAAGCCTAACCCTTAGACCTGGCAATTTCATCGGCCCTATTAACAGCTGCCTGGAGAGCCTGGTCAAATAACTTTGTGAGGTTTGCTTCTTCTAAAGTGGCAATAATTTTCTCGGTTGTCCCGCCGGGAGAAGTTACGTTCTTTCTCAGAATTGCTGGCTCTTCACCTGTTTGAGCTAGTAGCTCGGCTGAACCAATCAGGGTTGATCTAACCATCACAGCTGCCTGCTCTTTGGTGAAACCTCTGGAAAGAGCGACCTCTTCCCACTTCTCAACTATGAACATCAGCCAGGCAGGTCCTGAACCGGAAATAGCGCTGAGGGAATTGATTTGCTTTTCTTCGAGCTGGACTGCCTCACCAACTGTCTGGAAAAGATCCATTGCTGTTTCTAATGCTGAGGCAGAAGCGGTTGCAGCGGGCACTACTCCGGTGACGCCCTTGCCAACCAAGGCCGGGGTATTAGGCATAGTTCTAATCAGATTCTTGTGATCAGGAAGCTTTTCCGCCATTGTTTCTAGTTCTATTCCGGCTGCCATCGAGATCACAACCGCGTCAACCGAAAGCTCGTCCCGAATCTCAGATAGAACATCGGCTATTTTGTAGGGCTTGACGCCAAGCACGACAACCTGCGCATCCGAAGAAAGCAGCACGTTCGCATCAGGAGAGCTCTCAATAGAAAGTGCACTTACGCCTAGAGATCTCAGATTCTTAGCACTTAGCTCGGTTTGGGTTGTTGCGGAAATTAACTTGGATTCGTAACCAGATGCGAGCAGCCCCTTAAGAACTGCGGATCCCATTGATCCAGTTCCCAAGAAACAAATTCTTAGCTTCTGCACACTCAAATCCTAGATTGGAAGATACGGAGCGACGAGGGGAAATCCAATAAAGACAGCTGTATTCATAACAGTGTGAGCGATCACCAAAGGCGCTACGCGTCTTACCCTAAAGAACAGGTAGGCGAAAACCAGACCCATGATGAAGTTGCCTAAAAAAGCGGAAAATCCCTGGTAGAGGTGATAGCTGGCTCGAAAGAGGCTTGATATCAAAACCACAGCGAAAACGGTAACCTCAGGTCTTATTAGCTGCAGCTTCTTTGCCAAGAATGCCACCGCAATCACTTCCTCCTGCAAACCTGCTCTGAGAGCAGCAAGAAAAAGAATTAGCGGTGTCCACCAGTAGTCGCCAAGAGCACTGGGAATCACCTTGGCCGTTAGCCCCAGCTGGACAGCCAAAACATAAAGACCAATACCCGGTATCCCAATTAGTAAGGGCAGCCCAAGTCCCAGCAGGAAGTCCTTTGCCTTAGGAATCAAACCAATCGAGATGCCATCAAGTCTTAGAAAGTAAAGAGCGAGAAGAACCGGCACCAAACTCAAGGTGATGCTAGCCAGCTGAGAAATGAAATCAAGCCATTCAACCTCGGCTAACGGTCGGTTGATGGTTGCAGTAGAACCCGCCAACC
>CAZMOF010000044.1:0-3676 GCA_964567905.1 uncultured Aquiluna sp.
AACGCTGATGAGAAGATTCGTATCAAGACCCTCTCCATCGGTGTGGTAATCCCAGACATCACCATGCACCTGGCGAAGGACAACGAAGATATGTATCTGTTCTCGCCATACGATGTTGAGCGCGTCTATGGAATTCCTTTCAGCGACATTTCCGTCACTGAGAAGTACCACGAGATGGTGGACGACCCAAGAATTCGCAAGAGCAAGATCAAGGCAAGAGAGCTCTTTGAGAAGATTGCCGAACTGCAATTCGAGTCTGGCTACCCATACGTAATGTATGAAGACACAGTAAACCGCGAAAACCCAGTGCAGGGCCGCATCAACATGTCTAACCTCTGCTCTGAGATTCTGCAGGTGAACACCCCAACCACCTACAACATGGACCTGTCCTACAACCAGATTGGTAAGGACATCTCCTGCAACCTCGGGTCTTTGAACATAGCCGCAACCATGGACGGTCCAGACTTCGCAATGACAGTTGAGACCTCAATCCGCGCGCTAACCGCAGTGAGCGACCAGTCCAACATCGAAAGCGTAAGAAGCATCTCGGATGGTAACCACAAGTCACACGCCATCGGACTTGGACAGATGAACCTGCACGGCTACCTCGCTCGCGAGCACATCCACTACGGTTCAGAAGAAGGCCTGGATTTCACAAACATCTACTTCTATGCAATCAACTTCCACGCCATCAGCGCATCCAACAAGATTGCTATTGAAAGAAAGCAAGCTTTCGACAACTTCGAGAACTCGAAGTATGCCAGCGGTGAGTACTTCGACAAGTACACCGAGAAGGCTTGGGTTCCTGCCACGGAAAAGGTGAAGGAGCTGTTTGCTAAATCAGGCATCCACATCCCAACCCAGGAAGACTGGAAGAGACTCAAAGAGTCAGTGATGAAGCACGGTATCTATAACCAGAACCTGCAGGCTGTTCCACCAACCGGCTCGATCAGCTACATCAACAACTCAACCTCTTCCATCCACCCAATTGCATCCCGCATCGAGGTTAGAAAAGAAGGAAAACTGGGTCGCGTTTATTACCCAGCTCCATTCCTTTCGGAAGACACTTGGGAGTACTACGAGGACGCCTACGAGATTGGCCCCGAGAAGATCATCGACACCTACGCCGTTGCCACCCAGCACGTCGACCAGGGACTGTCGCTAACTCTGTTCTTCAAGGACACAGCCACCACCCGTGATGTCAACAGATCCCAGATTTACGCCTGGCGCAAGGGCATCAAGACCATTTATTACATTCGCATAAGACAGGCGGCGCTTGAGGGCACCGAGGTCGAAAACTGCGTAAGCTGCATGCTCTAAAGAGGAAATCATGGAAAAGACAAAGCTAATTACCCGTCCCATCAACTGGAACAAGATTGAAGATCCAGTAGATCTGGACGTGTGGAACAGACTTACTCAGAACTTCTGGTTGCCTGAGAAGGTGCCCCTATCAAACGACGTTCAGTCCTGGGGAACCCTCAGACCGCACGAGCAGAAGCTAACCATGCATGTCTTCACAGGACTGACCATGCTCGACACCATCCAGGGAACTGTTGGTGCGATGAGCCTGGTGCCAGATGCCAGAACTCAGCACGAGGAAGCAGTTATCACCAACATCGCCTTCATGGAATCCGTGCACGCCAAGAGCTACTCCTCGGTCTTCTCAACGCTCTGCTCAACTAGCGACATTGAAGAAGCTTTCCGCTGGTCAGAGGACAACCCATATCTGCAGAAGAAAGCAGAGATTGTTCTTGGCTACTACAACGGCGATGACCCGCTAAAGAGAAAGGTTGCCTCAACTCTGCTTGAGTCCTTCCTGTTCTACTCAGGGTTCTACCTGCCGATGTACTGGTCATCGAGAGCCAAGCTCACCAACACAGCTGATCTAATTCGTCTGATCATCCGCGATGAGGCCATCCACGGCTACTACATCGGCTACAAGTTCCAGCTTGGTTACAACGAATCATCGACCGAGCGCAAAGCAGATCTGAAGAGCTACACCTACGACCTGCTGCTGGAGCTCTACGAGAATGAAGTGAAGTACACAGCCGATCTCTATGACGAGATTGGACTCACACACGATGTGAAGCAGTTCCTCCACTACAACGGCAACAAGGCCCTGATGAACCTAGGCTTTGACCCGCTGTTCCCGAAGGATGACTGCGATGTCTCCCCTGCGATTCTCTCGGCGCTTAGCCCTGCCAGCGATGAGAACCACGACTTCTTCTCCGGTAGCGGTTCCTCATACGTCATTGGCAAGCACGAGTCCACCAAGGACGAGGACTGGGACTTCTAAGGAGGGAACATGGACTGCAACTGCGGAAAAGACACTTGCAACTGCGGCGGTAAGCACTAGCCAAAGAAGCTTTAGAGGCCGGGTGGGAAACCACCCGGTTTTCTTTTTCCCCGCTTTCTAAAAAGCTAGGCTATGAATGACGATAAAGATGCGGAAACAAAAAATAGAAAAGAACAAGGCCAGTAAGTTCAGCCCTGCATTCAATCGGCTCTGGTCCTCAAGTGCAGCCAGCAATGTTGTCGATGGTCTTCTCAAATCAGCCGGTCCCCTGCTAGCGACAACCCTCACCAGGGATCCGTTCTGGATTTCTACCATCGCCGCGCTGACCATGGTCCCCTGGTTGCTGTTTGCTATTCCAATTGGCGGTCTGGTTGACCGAATCCACCGAAGACTTATGCTGGCCATCGCCAACTCCATCCGCCTGACTGCGATGATCCTGCTGGCTGTCTCAGTTGGATTAGATTTCATAACCCTTCCGCTACTTCTTTTGACAACTTTCCTCTTTGGTGTTGGCGAGGTTATGTATGACACAACCATGCAGTCAATGCTTCCTGAAGTGCTGGAGGTAAACCAACTCGAAAAGGGAAATGCTCGGTTGCAGGTGACATCTGTGACACTGGGTGAATTTATTGGAACTCCGCTCGGTGGTTTCCTATTCGCAATTTCTATCGGCTTGCCATTTTTCTTCGGCGTCTTCGGTGTGATTACAGCAATTGCGCTGGTTCTGATGATTCCTAAAAACTACTCTGTCCACGCCCCATCCTCGGAACCCAAAGAGGAGAAGAGCTTCTGGGCCGATGTGAAGTTTGGAATCAAGTATCTCTACGAAAGTAAGCGCCTTCTAAATCTGGTGCTAATGACATCTGCCATGAGTTTCTTCTATGCAGTGTCTACCTCAACCATGGTTTTGTTCATTCTTGACACTTTGCAGACTCCCCCAGCACTGCTGGGCGTAATACTTGCCACCCCGGCCATTGGAGCCTTGCTTGGATCGATGATCGCCCAAAGGCTCTCTGGAAGATTTGGTCGAATGCGAGTGATGGGGTGGGCCATGGTGCTCTCGGCTGTGGTAACCGTCTTGGTTGGATTTTCTCCGAACTACTGGACCCTGGCACTACTTCTGACAATGAGCAGCTTGATTGTTACTCACTGGAACATTTTGCTCATGGCCACCTACCACCAGATAATTCCTACGCATCTCTTTGGTCGCATCCATGGGACTCGCAGAACACTGGTTTGGGGTTCGCTTCCCCTTGGATCACTAGTTGGTGGAGTGATTGCAGGATTTGATTTGCGGCTGCCATTTATTGTTGGCGGACTGGCCTGCCTGTTGATTTCGGTAGTTGGCTATCGCTTTGTTGTCGGTCTTAGCGACATGCT
>CAZMOF010000044.1:3776-4922 GCA_964567905.1 uncultured Aquiluna sp.
TTATACAAGGGAGTAAGCGATCGCATGCTGCCATCGAGGCCTAGCTTTAGAGAAGCTAGTCTCGCCAGGGCTTCAGCCAGAGAGTTGTCGGAAACTCTGAGCATGTTTTCAATCCATTCGCGCATTGGGCGGGATTGCACAGAGGCTATTACCTGAGAACTCGTAGGTAGTTTCTTTTCTTTTGCAATGAGTCCTGTAGCTAAACCTCTGGAATTAAGTGATTCGACAAATAGCTGCCCTGCTTGAGTAACTGGAGCATCTGTGCGTTTAGCGAGCCAAACAAGTTTGTTTCGGCTTGAGGTTAGTCGAGCTGCATCAATTTGAAGGGCAGAGACAGGAGCCATGTAGCCATCGCTCAAGCCTCTTCTGTTCCAAGTGGAATGCCACTCGTTGTTTCCGCCAAACAAGGAACTGTCTATGTAAACATCAGTGATTGCAACGCCTGCCTGTTTGCTCCAGCTAGAGATAACTCTCGTCAACGAGTCGAGCTTGGGAGCCTTGGCGTAGTAAGAGGTGACGTTGCCAGGCATCCTAGAAAGAGTCACATCACCGGCACCAACAAGATAGATGTGACCTGGGTTCTGAGTGTCACTGTAGACATTGGTTGTGACCTGATAGTCGGGACCCAATACATCTAAAGCAACGGCTGCTGTTAGCACTTTCATTACCGATGCCGATCTCTCGGCTGAGTTTTCATTCTTAGCAAAAAGAGTTTTGCCAGTTGCAGCTTCAAGAACTTCTACGTGGAGCTGCGCTATGTTGCTCGAAGCAAGTTGCTTACTTGGGGTGCAAGAGGTGGCGTGGGCTGCGCTTGGAAACACAGCCGTTACGGCTAGCGAAGCCGCAAGGACGATGGCTTTGGTTCTTAGTGACATGCTCATGCCATCCTAGGTCGAGCTTAGAAAAACCTTGGTTCTTTAAGCTAGCCTGAGACAACTTCTCACCAACTACTCAGTCAATCTAGGGAGCAATCTTGGACAGCGCACTTTTGCTCGCATTTGCCGTCACCTTGGGTGCGGGTCTGGCTACGGGTATTGGTTCAGCAATAGCTTTCTTCGCAAAGACAACCAACAAGAGCTTTTTTGCCCTCTCCATTGGCTTCTCAGCCGGGGTGATGATCTACCTGAGCTTTGTGGAGATTCTTCC
>CAZMOF010000045.1:0-4667 GCA_964567905.1 uncultured Aquiluna sp.
CCCCAGATCTCAACGCCATCCTGTTGCATCGCACGAACCAGCATCGTTCCGGTTACTGCGCGTCCCAGCGGAGTCGTGTTGAAATAGACCTTTCCACCAGTTCGGATATGAAAAGCGCCACAGGCAATGGCAACCAGGCCCTCTTCGGCTAGCTGTTCACGACAGTCAACCAGTCGAGCCTCGGCGGCTCCATAATCTTTTGCTCTGGCTGGAACCGAATCAATCTCGGGTTCGTCGTATTGTCCAAGGTTTGCTG
The DNA here is from genome assembly GCA_964567905.1 of uncultured Aquiluna sp. Classification (GTDB taxonomy): domain Bacteria; phylum Actinomycetota; class Actinomycetes; order Actinomycetales; family Microbacteriaceae; genus Aquiluna. The sequence continues at coordinate 257 of CAZMOF010000045.1, forward strand.
TGTAGGCATAGGGGATAGCCCCGTTTTCCTTCATCCAGGCCACAGCAACGGAAGTGTCGAGACCACCGGAGAAGGCAATGCCGACTTTCTCACCCTTAGGCAGGGAGCGAAGAACCTTAGACATGGGCTAAAGCGTAACGAAAAAGTGAGCTTTAGGCTCTAGCCATTGCCCTTCGCAAGGTGTCTAGACCCAACCCTCCAAGGTTCAGTGCGGTGCGGTGGAACTCCTTGATATCAAAGCTCGCACCCTTGCGTGCCTTGTAGTCATCGCGGATCTGCTCCCAGATTCTCTGCCCAACTTTGTAAGCAGGTGCCTGACCTGGCCAGCCGAAATAGCGAGTGACCTCAAAGCGAACAAACTCGGGGCTCATGTTGACATTTCCGCGCATGAAGTTCAGGGCGTAGTCAAAGTCCCAGACTCCGCTGCCATCGAGCTTTTGCTTCTCGGTGTGGACACCAATATCAAGCACAACTCTGGCAGCACGCATTCTCTGACCATCCAGCATGCCGAGCTTGTCGGCAGGATCGGAAAGGAAACCAAGCTCATCCATCAGTCTTTCTGCATAGAGCGCCCAGCCCTCGCCGTGGCCAGAGGTGAAGGAAGCCAGACGGCGCCAGTCGTTCAGTGTGTCTTTGACGTATACAGATTGACCAATCTGAAGGTGATGACCTGGCACACCTTCGTGATAGACGGTGGTGGTTTCGCGCCAGGTGTTGAATTCGTTGACTCCCTCTGGAACCGACCACCACATTCTGCCTGGTCTTGAGAAGTCATCTGTAGGGCCTGTGTAGTAGATGCCACCGTGCTTAGTCGGTGCAATCATGCACTCAAGTTTTTTCAGTGGCTCAGCAATGTCGAAGTGCGTTCCACTGAGCTTTTCAATTGCCTGATCAGAAAGCTTCTGCATCCAAGCCTGCAGGGCATCAGTTCCATGGAGCTTTTTGCTTGGATCTTTATCGAGAATCTCGACAGCTTCAGCAACCGTTGCCCCTGGCTTTATCTGGTTTGCAACTTCAGTCTGTTCCTTGACGATGCGGGCTAGCTCTTCTTTACCCCACTCATAGGTTTCGTCTGGGTCAATCACTGCACCTAGGAATCGTTCACTGAGAAGTTTGTAGCGCTCCTTGCCAATGGCATCTTTGGAGCTTGCCTTGGGTAGAAGCTCTTGAGCAAGAAACTCACCAAACTTTGCATAGCCTTCGGTGGCTGCTTCGGCGGCTTTGGCAAGCTCTGCCTTGAGCGATGGAGAAAGCTCACCGGACTGGGCTTTAGCGTTTTTTGCAAACTCTTTGAAGAAGCCATTTTCTGCGGTGATCTGCTTCACCTGATTCAGCACTTCTTCAACTTGGCGCCTTGCGGGAGCGTCATTGTTAGCTATTCCAACTCTTAGCGTTTCGGCGTAGCCCTCAAGTGATTTCCCAACTTTGTTCATTCTGGAAGCTAAGTTGTCCCAGTCTTGCTCGGTGGCTGTTGGTGAGATGTCGAAAATGCTTCGAACATCCTGCGCAGGCGAGGCAATGTTGTTCATGTTTCGGAAATAAAGACCTGACTCATAAGTGCGAATCTCTTTGTTCAGGCTTTGCAAAAGAGCATCCTTGGTGACTTCATCAACGTCATCAAGTGGGGTGAGATTCTCCAGCTTGGCTTTGGCGCTCGCAGCATCATCGCGATCTTGCTTCAGGGCATCGGGGGAGTGATCGTCCATTTCTCTTTCTCCACCTGGCCGGCCAAGATAGGTGGCATAGGACGGATAGCGTGACACCGCCAGGGCAATCACTTCGTTGGCCAGCTTGTCGATAGGAGTTAGTTCCCTTTTCATTTCTTCTCTTTCCTTATGCCTGCGGCTGCTGCTGGGTTATGCAGTGGATGCCTCCGCCTCGAGCAAATAGCTCTCTGGCATCTAGCAATCTCACTTCTCTTCCTGGATAAATCTCTTTGAGCATTGCCTGAACCTCTTTGTCCCTTTGGTCATCGAAGGCGCAAAGCAGTACTGCATCGTTCAGAACGTAGTGATTAATGTAGCTGTAATCCACAAACCCGTGTTTGTCCCGCAGAATCGTTGGGGCTGGAATGGCCACTAATTCAAATCGGGCATCAGTTAGGACCTTCCTGACCTGCTGGCTAATCAGGTAGTCGGGATGCGAGGCATCCTGCTGGTCATGGAAAAGCACTCTTCCGTCTGGTGTAAAGCAGGCGACAATGTCGATGTGTCCCTTGGTGCCAAATTCTTCGTAGTCCCGAGTCAAACCGCGCTGAATCCAAACAGCTCTGCTTGTTCCAAGTTTTGAGTGAATCTCTCTCTCAACAGCCTCTTTGGTCCAGTTCGGATTTCTTTCCTTGCCAAGCTGTACGGTTTCGGTGAGCAAGACTGTGTCCGAGCCATTGGTGTGAATACCGCCGCCTTCGTTTACCAAGTCACTGCTGACAATTCTGAGACCCAGGTGCTTCGCTATATTTTTAGCAACCTCGGCATCTTTTTTATAGTTTGGAGCTTGCGCACCCCAGCCGTTAAAGACCCAGTCAATGGCCACAAGCTTGTCTTCATCTATGGCAAATGTTGGACCGCTGTCTCTGATCCATGCATCATCAATCTCAATTTCAACAATTTCGACTTGCTTGGATAGATATTCCTTTGCTGTCTTCAATCCTTCTGGGTGAACCACTACGCTCACCGGTTCAAAATCAGAAGCCTGGTTGGCAACATTCGACCAGGTCTTGAGTGCTGCTATGGCTCCGGATTCACTATCACCGAGGGTGTAAGCGCTATGCGGAAATGCAACCCAGGTGCGGGAGTGACGCTCCCACTCAGCCGGCATTCTCATGGCGCAATCCCTGGGATGCCGCCAGCAACTCCCATTCCACCCTTACCCCTTGGATTGACGACCGGCTTGGTGAGCGCGTGATAGGTGTCGGGTCGGCGGGTGGCAAAAAATGGAAATAGTTCTAGCCAATCGCGCCTTTGGTCAAGATCAATCTCGGCAACTAAAACCTCGTCTTGATCCCGAGAAGCTCGGGCGAGAATGCGGCCGTAGGGGTCCACAATAAAAGAACTGCCATAGAAATTTAATTTGCCCTCAAAGCCATATCTATTTGGCACAACTATGAATAAGCCATTCGCGATTGCGTGAGAAACAATTACTGCTCGCCAAAGCGGCTCAGTGTCAAAATCTGGATGATCAGGCTCTGATCCAATCGCAGTTGGATAGCAAAGAAGATCCGCTCCAGCAAGACCATAGGCCCTAGCAACCTCTGGGAACCACTCATCCCAGCAGGTGGGAAGTCCAACTTTTACTTGACCAGCACTCCCTACTTCGAATACCGGATAAGCATGGTCTGGCGGTCCTTGCTGAAAATACTTGTCTTCGAAATACCCTTCGGTTACAGGAATATGCAGCTTTGGCGTTCTGGCGATCAGCTTTCCAGAGCTATCAAACATGACAGCAGTATTCAGGCCGCGACCATCTGCAAAGTTTTGAAATTCAAATAGCGACCCGTGGACCACCATCGAATTCTCAATCGCCAAGCGCTTTAGGAATGTCGCTGTCGGGCCTGACTCCAGGTCCTCTGCGATTTGATTTGGTGTGCCAATTGGCAATGTGTCTGCTGGATAGCGTGAGAGTGTAAGTTCCGGAAGGAAAACAATCTGCGCCCCTGCCTCCTTGGCGGCCTTTACGGCATTCTCAATCTGCTGCTGATGTTCAGTTGAATCTTCCTTCCAGGCAAACTGCACAGCCGCAACGGTAATCACTTCTCTTTCTGGATTGCGCGTGCGAGAGAGTGAGGGCAGAGCCTTGGCGTGGGTGATTTTCATTTTCTTATCGAATCCAGTATCTCAGTCAGAAGTTCCATGCTTGTCTGCGGGTTGACGATTGCGAACCTGGTGTGAGGTTTGCCTCGAAGAGAGGATGGAAGAACCAGTGCCAACCCCTGGCCCAACAGCTGACCAGACCACCTTTCGTAATCGGCCATTTGCCAGCCGAGCACCTCAAAGACAACGATCGAGAGCTCTGGTTCTCTAACGAGCCTCAGCTCAGGGCGTGATGCTATTTCCTTGGAGATGTGCTTTGCGAGTTCGACATTTGAGCGAATGGCAGATCGATATTTCTCCACACCGTGAGAGGCGAGAGAAAACCACAGGGGAAGTCCACGCGCCCGGCGAGAGAGGTTGAAGGCATAGTCGGAAGGGTTCCACTCGGTTGATTTGTTGATTGGCTCCAAATACTCGCCGTGCTGAGAAAAAGTTTGCTTGGCAAGCTCCGGATTTCTATAAACCAAAGCGCACGCGTCAAATGGTGCAAAGAGCCACTTGTGTGGATCCACAATAAAAGAGTCAGCTTTTTCAATGCCATCAAAGAGTGGCCTGAGTTCTGGAACCAAAGCACCTGCGATTCCATAGGCTCCATCAACATG
>CAZMOF010000046.1:0-4590 GCA_964567905.1 uncultured Aquiluna sp.
AGTGTCGGCTTCCGCCTAGCGGCAACCCCGGAAGTGAACGAACCTGCCAAGTAGAACCAATGACAAAAGTCTTGTGGCCCCGAGAAGAATCGAACTTCCGCACACGGTTTAGGAAACCGCTGCTCTATCCACTGAGCTACGAGGCCTAGGCGCTACAACTCTATCCAAGGCAAATGCCCCTCCAACTTCACCAGCAGCGGGCAAGGCTAACGAGGCTTTGCGAGCTTCACTTTTAGGCTTTGGGCGTGGATCAATCAAAACTCTCCGACTGGCAGAAAGAGCTAATGGAGATTGGTGGAGCTAATCCACTTCTCCAGTTTGAGCTCTCCACGCTCGGTCACATTGATCTACTTCGCTCTCATCCCGGAGGCTTGGCGCAGCTCGCCTCAGCGAGAAACTCAACCATCGGCAATCTGTTTCGAGAGGATGCCGCTCTCGGTAGAGCTCTATCGGCAGCCAAGAGGATTCAGCGCAAGGCTGACCGAATTGAGGACAACTTTGGGGTAGCGGCCTGCTACTTGGTTTCAGGTCTGATGCGCTATCAGGACCGAGGGCTACCTATCCTGCTCTGGCGGGCAAATCTTCTAACCCATGGCAACGACTTTGAAATCCGGCTGGCATCACTTCCCGAAGTGAATCCGCAGGTCACACAGATAATCAAAAAATACAGACCCGACTATCGTCAAAGCGACCTGCTGGCACTTTGTTCAAACCAGTCAGATCTTCTGCCGGTTGCCGTGATGTCGCTGTTGGCGCAATACCTCCAGGGGTCAGATGCCCAGCTCGAGAAGCTGTTGGTGCTGGGAAACTTTGTCCCCGATTTGATTAGGACTCAGCAGCATTCTGTGAGTAGCGAAAGTGGTGTTCTTGGCTACCTCCTGGAAAAGAAACTGGAAACAATTCGTCCGGGAATTACGCCGCTTACTCTTGTCCAAAACGCTGACCACTCGCAGCGACAGGTTCTAGAAAAAGCTGCGACCGGAAGATCCTTCGCAGTCCACACTCTTCCCGGCTGCGGCTATTTGCAGACCGTGGTTAACCTGCTCGCCAATCTGGCAATTGATGGAAAACGCGCTTTGGTGGTAGCTCCCAGAAAACAAACTTTGGATGAGCTCTCCGAGCGGTTGAGCCAGGTGGGACTTGCAGGACTTGCCATTCGCGAGAGCGATAGCTGGACAGATGCGGTTGGGGCAATCTCAAGAAATGAGAAAGCAAAGCCATCTGAGCTTGCCGAGGCCTCGACTCGCTACCAATCAGCCAGCGCCGAGATTAAGCAGTACTTCGCCGCCATTGGCCAGGAGGATCAGGAACTGGGCGTAACCCTAATGGATTGCCTAGTGAAGCTGGCGGAGCTAGCAGCGCTGGACAATCCGCCAACCAATTCCTCGAGGATTAGAGCAGAGCTTCTTCCTAAAATCAGACCCATCGCGCAGCCACTTTTAGCCGAGGCTCACCAGGCCCAGGTCTTTTCTTTTTCCCCATCTAAGAATCCCTGGTTCGGCGCTCGCTTTGCCAGCTCAGCCGAAATGGAATCAGTCCTCAGCAGTGTGAGGTCTTTGGCGGGGGAGAACTTCCGGGTGCTGAGCTATCAGATTTCCAAGTATCTGAGCGATTTGGATTTAAAGAAATGTGAAAACGTCGAGCAGTGGTCCGAGCAGCTTCGGCTACTTTTGGGTATTCGCTACACCCTCGATCGGTTCTTGCCGACAATCTTCGATCACCCCCTTGGCGACATGATTGCCGCTACCGCTCCCAGGGGAGAAACCGAGCTCTCCGGTGCTCAACGAAGAAGATATAAAAAGCTAGCCAAAGAGTTCATTCGTCCCGGCAGCTCTGTTCCAAATCTCAATCAAGCGCTGGTTGCAGCCAAGGAGCAGCGGGAGGGTTGGGAGAGACTGATCACCACTAACGCTCCACCCTCGGTGCCGCTAGGTCTAGCTGATGCCCAGGCTAAGTTCGAAAGCATTAGCAGTGTTCTAAATCTTCTGCAGCAGCACCTCGATCCAGACCCTGACCTACCTCTGCTATCTAGGCTCAGCTTCGATGAGCTGTCTGCAAAGCTAGAGCAGCTGGCCACGAACACAGAGATTCTTCGGGGTAGTGAAGATAGAAAACCAATCACTGAAAAGCTGACACAGCTCGGCCTAACCGGTTTCATCAGGCAGGTAAGCGAACGAACCCCGAGCCTCGAAGAACTAAAGCAGGAATTCGAACTTAGCTTTTGGCAGTCAGCACTGGAGGCAATCGTCCAGCGCAACCCAAATCTGCTCGACTACTCGGCCGAAAAAATCGCCATGCTCGAGCTTGCTTTCGAGCAGGCGGGTAACCGCCTGATTGAGCAGGGTCTAGTAAGCGTTCAGCAACTGCTCGCTGAAAAGTGGAAGAGCGCAATCACTCGTCACCCGGCGAGCGCCGACAAGCTTCGAGCGCAGCTGCGGACCCGCTCGCTCACCTTGGTCCAGGCGGAGCTTTCAGGGGGAGAAATCTGGAAGGTATTGGCTCCGGCCATCGCCATCAGTCCATTCCGGATTTCAGAACTGGCTAGATCGGAGACCTTTGACACGGTAGTGATTTTGGATGCTGCCTCCTGTGGTGTGGCGGAGGCAATGGCCAGCTTGTCTTTGGCGGAGCAGGTGATTGCCTTTGGAGATCCGGTCATTGCCGCTCCTGAAAACTTCGACACTGTTGCCAGGGTTAGCGCCGAAAAAGATCAACTGGAGCGCCAATCGGTTTTTGATCTGGTTGCGGGCAGCTTTGAAACCCTGCTGATTAACCGCAACTGGCGAACCAGCGGCCAGGTCCTTGGAAAATACCTCAACCAGAACTTCTACTCTTCCCAGCTGGTCATCGAGCCCTCGCCAGCGATGCTCTTTGGTGAGCAGAACTTTGAATACTTCGAGGTCACCGAGGGGTCTAGGGCGAAAAGCAACATCGATGGCGCGACCGAGTCACTTGATGCAGAGGTTGAGCAAGCGGTGCAGCTGGTAATTGCCCATGCTCGCTGGACCCCGGATGAATCCCTGATGGTGGTCAGTGCCTCCAAGCTTCACGCCGAGCGGATTGAAGCCAGGGTTGCCCAGGAGGTTGCCAAGCAGCCATCGATTGCTGAATTCTTTGACGCCCATGGCAGAGAAAGATTTGAGTGCGTGAGCATGAGTGAACTGACCCATCGCCTGGCAGATCGTGTGATCTTCTCGCTCGGGTTTGGTCGAGGAGAGGACGGACGAATCTCCGGAAGCCTGGGGGACTTTAACTCCCCAGCTGCTCCAAGGTGGATGGTGAATCAAATCGTTTCCGCTCGAAAGCGGATGAGCGTGATCTCCTGCTACAACTTTGAAGACTTTGCCGGCGGCTCCCTCCCAGAAAATCAGCGCTGGCTGAAGGACCTGGTTGCCCCAAGCTTTTTGCACGAAGCTACCGACGGCAAGCCAGACCCGCTGCTAGCCGATCTAGCTAAACGATTAGAAAAACTTGGACTTAAAGTCACGCTCAACTTTGCCTCGCGCATCGGTCTTGCCGCCTCGTTTGGTCGCAAGGCAGTTGTGGTGGATGCGGACTGGTCGCTGGTAGGTGAGAACTGGGATGAGTTGCTGCGGCTTCGACCAGGACTGCTCAGAGCCATGGGCTGGGAGTATCAGCGAGTGCATGCCTTTGAAATCTTTGCTCGGCCGCAGGAGGTTGCCAACCGGATTGCCCAGCGGCTTGGGGTGAAGCTGGAAGACAAAGTAAGTCTGTTTGACGAGATTGCTAGTGAAGATAAAAAGGAGCACTGGGGGGATGGCGATGATTCAAACGACCAAAGACTCAGGGACGACAAGCCTCCCCACTGGGGCTAGTCGCTAGAGGCACCAGTATCTTTTTTGGCCTCGGGTTTTTTGGCCGAGTCAGTTTTATAAAACCCACTGCCTTTGAAGCTGACCCCAAGATTGCCAAACACCTTCTTCACCTCTGACCCGCACTCAGGACACTTGGTTATCGGTGAATCACTAAAGGATTGCTGAACCTCGAAGTAGTGCTCGCAGGAGCGGCAGGCATAGGAGTAGGTGGGCATAGCTAGAAGATTCTAATTAGAAATGAATCAGCCTGCTGGGTGTGACAAAACCACTCATTCGCTGATCATGCAGCTGAGTAGGTATGGCATCCAAAACCTCTTCATCAAAGACAACCGCGTAGCGGGGAAAGTGTCGCTTTTGAAGATAGCGGTCATAGAAGCCCTTCCCCTTTCCCAAACGATTTCCGCTTTGGTCAACTGCTATGGCCGGGACCAACATCAAATCGATTGCCTGCTGCTCTTCGCCAGTGGGTTCTGGGATTGAAAACTTTCCAGGGGATAGTTCACCGCTGGCAAAGACCAGATTCTCTCCCACAACTTTTGGAAAGACCAGATTCAAACTAGAGGCGATTAGTCGATTGAATTCACTAATGTCTGGTTCAGTTGCCATAGGGCTGTAGGTGGCAAGGGTTTTTGGATTGAGTTTCTGAACCAGGGTAAGCAGCTGCTTGGTCAAGCCCTCTGATGAGTGCGGTCTTTTCGATAGGAGTTCACCACGAAGGATTTCCTTCTCAATTGCCATAGCGTAATCTTGCCAG
>CAZMOF010000047.1:0-4159 GCA_964567905.1 uncultured Aquiluna sp.
CAGAGCGCACGGCTCATAATCGTGAGGTCGCGGGTTCGATCCCCGCCCCCGCTACGCCAGAATTCCAACCCTCAGTTGCTTGAGGTTCTCCAGGTATTTGATGCCTTCGACTTCATTGAACTCAAGCTCGTAGTTTTCAAGTTTGAAATGGTTTCTTAGTGGCATAAATTGCTTGAGAAATGCCTTTGCTTCATATTCCGCAAGGTTCATTCCCAGGCAGGTGTGAGGGCCATAACCAAATGCAAGGTGTGGCTTTCTTCCTCTGTCCAGATTGACCTCATCAGGCGCATCCCATTCACTTGGGTCATGGTTGGCGGAAGCGAAGTGAAGGCGCAGGTACTCGGGGTTCTCTGGATTAAAGGTCTTGGGATTGATTCTTTCAATTGCGGGCAGAGGAGATAAAAACCTGAGCAACTCGTTGATTAGATTTCTTTCAAGTTCAGGCTGACTCTCAATTTTGTCGGCGTCGGCAGGAACATTGAGCAAGTGCCACATCATTCCAGAGATGAGTTTGATTACGGTGTCTCTTCCGCCAGCAAGAAGAACACCGGCGTAACCCTTGAATTCCGACTCAGTGATTTTCTCGCCGGCAGGCCTCATGGCTCTGAGTTGACCCCAGATGTCCTCCGCACCTTCGGGTTCTGAAAAGACTCGATTGAGGTAATCGTGCAAAACTTTCCCATCTCTGGTTGGTCCAGCAGCAGTCCAAACGTCTGGACCCCAAGATATCCACTCATCTTTATCTTGTGGCCGTGCGTAGATGATGCTCAAGCAGCCAACGACAAATGGAAGAGCCAAGTCGTCGTAAACGTCGAAGCTTTTCTTTTCCCTAAGCAAGCTAGCCAGAAGATCTTCTGCGGTTTTTTCAAATTGGGGAAGCAACGCTTCAAGCTTTGGCCTTAGAAAGACCGACTGAACTGCGTGTCGATAGTCGGTGTGTTTTGGAGGATCCACTTCAAGAGGAATCTGTCGATAATCCCGGACATCTCTGTCGCCCTGAAGGTCGCTGGAGTAGTTCTCAAAGTCCTTGGCGGCAGTCCGGACTGCCTCGTATCCCACGATGTTTTTATGAGCTTCTTTTGTGAAGGCCTTCATAATTTCCCCTTTACTAGCCAAGAGATTACCCTTTACATATGGTCAATCAAGCTCTTGAGGGCAAGCGCTATCCCCGAACGGCCCCCTATCTGGTGGGGAGAGAAAAACTCAGGGAGTTTGCAAGGGCAACCATGCTGGATGTGTCCCTACTTACAGATGAAGTGATAGCCCCACCCACCTTCCCTGTAGTCATCCAGGAGCAGAGCCTCAAACTGGTGATTGAAGATCCAGAAGCCGGTCTTGATTTCTCTCGAGTTGTTCATGGAGAGCAAAGGTTTGTTTACCAAAGAGCTATTGTTGCCGGCGATGAGCTGACAAGTGAACTGATGGTGGCCTCGATCAAGTCACTGGGTGGTAATCAGATGATTACTTTCAATACTGAAATCTTTGATGTAGAGAATCAATTAGTTTGCACAGCTATCTCAACCCTGGTGGTCAGGGGTGAAAATGCCTGAAATCAAATCGCTAAGTGTCGGTCAAGTAGTGGCTGAAAAGAGCTTCAAGATTTCCCGTGATTCTCTAGTTCGTTACGCCGGTGCATCAGGGGATTTCAACCCAATTCATTATCGAGATGATGTTGCTAAGGCAGTTGGATTACCAGGTGTTCTAGCCCACGGCATGCTCACCATGGGCATTTCTATTTCTCCAGTGATTGCTTGGGCAGGTTCACCATCAGCCATTGTTGATTACGCTGTGCGATTTACCAAGCCCGTTGTGGTTCCGCCAAGCGGACATGCTGAGGTAAAGATTGTTGCTGTGATTGGTGTGATCGAAGAAGACGCCTCTAGGGTCAGAGTTGATTTGACGACAACATTTGAAGACAACACCGTGCTTGGTAAGGCGCAAGCCTGGGTGAAGCTTTCATGAGTCTTGCGGTTCCGCTAGCTCAGCTAACAACCATGCGGGTTGGTGGCGTGCCCAAGGAGATTGTTCGCTGTGAAACTGCGCAGCAGATTTATGACGAAATTGCCATTTCAATAAAGAATCATGAAAACTTCCATGTTCTGGCGGGTGGCTCAAACACTGTCTTCGCAGATGAGATAGCTGAACTAAAGGTCATACAGATAGTTTCAAAAGGGATTGAGGTTCTTCGAGAATCTGATTCAGAGGTGGCCCTTAGAGTTCAAGCAGGCGAGGACTGGGATGAATTTGTTTCTTGGTGTATCGACAGGAACTATGCCGGCATTGAGGCAATGAGCGGTATACCGGGAAGCGTTGGCGCAACACCGGTTCAAAATGTCGGAGCTTACGGCCAAGAGGTCTCTCAGGTAATCGTCGCAGCTGAATTTTTTGACTTCGAAACTCTAAAGGTGGAACTAAAACCCGCAAGCTTTTTCAACTTTGCTTATAGAGATAGCGCACTCAAACACTCGGTCCGGGGGGTTATTGGTTTTGTCGATTTTCGGCTGAAGAAACTAGGCGGCCTATCTGTTCCCCTGGCTTCAGGTCAAATAACCAACTATGTGAAAGCCGAGTATGGCTCCCAGTTGCCACTAAAGACAGTAAGGGAAACAGTTCTAGCCCTCAGATCGCAAAAGGGCATGGTTGTCAGAGACGACGACCCAAACTCAATCTCGTGCGGCAGCTTTTTTACCAATCCAGTCGTCTCCCATGCCAAGTCACTGGAGTTTCCAAAAGACATGCAGATGTGGAGCATGGAGGATGGTCAGGTAAAGCTATCTGCAGCTTGGCTCATCGAAAATGCTGGTATAGAAAAAGGTTTTTCACTTCCCTATTCAAATGCAGCCATTTCAGCAAAGCACTCTCTTGCGATTATCAACAAGGGGGGAGCAACTAGCACGGAAATTCTTGAATTGGCTCGCTATGTGCAGGAACGGGTGGCTGCTAGGTGGGGAATCAACCTAATTCCTGAACCAAATCTGATTGGTTTCTAGGAAAAGAGTTTCTGCAACCTTTGGATGCCTTCTATCAGCTGATCATCGCTCAGCGCATAAGAAAGCCTAAAGAAACCGCTTGGTCCAAAGGCTTCACCAGGAACTAAAGCAACTTCAGCTTCCTCCAAGACAAAATCTGCGAGTTCAAGTGAAGTGCTGAAAGTTCTTCCCCTGATTTGTCTTCCAAACAATCCAGTCACATCCGGATAAACATAGAACGCACCCTGCGGAGTTGGAGTAAGCATGCCATCAATCTTGCTTAGTTCTGCAACGGCAATTTTTCGTCTTCTGTCAAAAGCCTCACGCATAACTTTCACTGGTTCTTGATCACCCGTGAGCGCTGCAATACCAGCACGCTGAGAAATGTTGGAAACGTTTGAGGTGAGGTGAGATTGAAGATTAGCCGCAGCTTTTGCTGCATCCGATGGTGCAATCATCCAACCAAGTCGCCAACCAGTCATTGCATAACTCTTAGCAAGACCGTTCACCATTATGGTTCTATCTGCAAGCTCAGGAACAACTTCCGTGATGGAGTATGCCTTGCCTCCGTCAAAAACTAAGTTTTGATAAATCTCATCCGTCACAACCCATAGACCCTCTTTAGAAAGAACCCACTTACCAATCGCAGTGATTTCTTCTTTTGAATAAACGGCACCCGTTGGGTTTGATGGGGAGCAAAGCAGAACAGCTTTAGTCCTCTCGTTGTATTTCGCTTCAAGCTGGTCGGGGGTGACTTTGTAGTTTTGGTCACTTCCAGCAAAGACATCAATCTGCTTTCCACCAGCTAGCTTGATTGCCTCCGGATATGTGGTCCAGTAGGGGGCTGGAACCAAGACCTCGTCACCTTTGTCGATGATCACAGCAAATGATTGGTATACAGCTTGCTTTCCACCATTAGTGACAATGACCTGCGAAGCATCCACCTTGGTGCCGGAATCGACCAGGGTCTTTTGAACAATTGCCTCTCGAAGCTCAGGCAGACCAACCGCCTGGGTGTAGCGGTGATTCTTCGGGTCCCTCGCTGCCTTGATGGCCGCCTCAACGATGTGTTCCGGAGTCGGGAAATCTGGCTCCCCAGCCGCATATGTAATGACTGGCTTTCCCTGGGCAATTAGAGCCTTGGCCTTGGCGTCCACCTTCAGGGTGGCGCTCTCGGCTATGGCCGCAAT
>CAZMOF010000048.1:0-4115 GCA_964567905.1 uncultured Aquiluna sp.
AGGTGTGAGCTATTCCGGTTTGTCTACTGCAGAGGCTGAAGCCCAACTTCAAGTCTTTGGCAAAAACCAGATAGAAGCCAACCGAAGTTTTTCTAGCGCAAAACTATTTCTGTCTCAGTTCACTGACCCCATCATGCTTTTGCTGCTAGGCGCCACCTTGCTTGCAATGCTCCTTGGTCAAGTAATTGATTCGCTAATCATCTTGGGAATTGTTATTCCTACCGCCCTCCTTGGTTTCTTCCAAGAACGCCGGGCTGGGCTAGAGCTCCAGGCTTTGACTGAGCGAGTAAAGCTGATAGCCAAGGTTTACCGGGATGGAAAAGAAGTTGAGATTCCGGCGGATTTGGTAGTTCCAGGGGACTCTGTGATCCTTCGACTTGGAAGTCAGATTCCAGCAGACATGGATCTTATTGAGAGTAACCAGTTGCTGGTTGATGAATCTGTTCTAACAGGTGAATCCTTTGCTGTTGAAAAGAAAGTGCCAGATCGCGTTTATCTCGGAACACATGTTGCAGGCGGCGGCGCTGTCGGAAAAGTTGTGGCGACGGGAAGAGCGACCAAGTACGGAGAGCTGGCTCAGAAGTTGGCAACGAGCGACAGCGTGACAAGTTTCGAAAAGGGATCTGCTCAGTTTGGTCGCTTTCTTATGAAGGTAATGCTGGTTTTGGTGATTGCGATCTTTATCGTGAACATCTTTGTTCAGCGCTCCCTGTTTGACTCGCTTCTTTTCTCATTGGCTCTAGCCGTTGGTCTCACTCCGCAATTTCTAACAGTGATAATCACAATTTCACTCACTCACGGCGCTTCCAAGATGGCTAAGCAGAAAGTGCTCGTGAAGAGGCTGGATGCAATTCAAGACTTTGGCAGCATGACCGTGTTGTGTTGTGACAAGACCGGAACTTTAACAAAAGGAGAAGTCAAACTGAATGGCTTCTATTCGGTGGATGGTGCATCCTCAAAAAGAGTTTTGGAGCTAGCGGCGATTAACTCAGCCACTCAGTTGCACTATCAAAATCCCATGGATACAGCAGTGCTGCAGGCCGCCGAAGAGAATCAGCTACAGACAAAGACCTCTGCTGCCCTCGCGGAGGTGCCGTACGACTTTGTTCGAAGAAGACTCTCTGTCGCCGTGAATAACCCAGCAGGCGAGGGAAAACTACTGATTACCAAAGGCGCATTTCTCGACGTTCTAGCCCTTTGCACGTCGGCCAATCTAAATGGGGAAGTTGTTGATTTGCATGCAGTCCGGGAGAAGCTAATCGCCGATCACGAACAGCAAGCCAGCAGAGGAAACAGAGTGTTACTACTGGCCACCAAGAAACTGGATTCAGTGGAAAATCTTTCAGAACAAGAGGTTGAGCTTACTGCTGAGGGGCTACTGATTTTCGTAGATCCAATAAAGACTGGCGCAGCTGAGTCGGTGGAGAAGTTAAAGGAACTTGGCATTCGAGTGGTGGTGGTCACCGGCGATAATCCGCTAACGACAGCTCAAGTTTCGAAAGAAGTTGGTCTCAAATCAGAGCCTTACTTCACAGGCTCTCAGGTAGAGGAAATGAGCGAGCAGCAGCTCACAGAAGCAACGAGAACCGCCGCTTTCTTTGCATCTGTAAACCCCATGCAAAAAGAGCGGATTATCAGAGCGATGTCGGGGGCCGAAGAAAGCGTTGGTTACTTCGGCGATGGAATTAATGATTCACTCGCACTGAGAGCTGCAGATGTTGGTATCTCAGTAGAGAATGCAGTGGATGTTGCTAGAGAGTCGGCTGACATCGTGTTGTTGGCAAAAGACCTCGATGTTTTGTCTGACGGAGTTCGAATTGGCAGACAGACATTTGCCAACACAATGACCTATATCCGTGTGACCATTTCAGCTTCTTTTGGAAACGTAGTATCGGTTGTGGTTGCGGCAGCGTTTTTGCCTTTCCTTCCGCTTCTTCCTATGCAAATTCTTTTGTTGAACTTCCTGTCAGGCTTTGCCCATCTTGCCATCGCAACAGATCGAGTCGATAAGGAAGACCTTGAAAGACCTAAGCGGTGGGACCTAAAGAGCTTGCGAAAGTTCATGTTAATTTTTGGATTTCTCTCCTCTGCAGTCGACATCTTTCTCTACTGGCTTCTGGTTGGAGTGTTTGACGCTTCACCCGAGGTGTTTAGAAGTGTTTGGTTTATTGAGTCCTTGCTTTCTGAATCAGTTGCGATGTTGGTGTTGAGATCAAAGAGGCCTTTCTGGAAATCCAAACCTAGTGCTGGGCTTCTCGTGTTCTCGGTCCTTTCGGGCATAGTCGCGATCGCTATTACGTTTACGCCAGGCATTGGGACGATTTTGGGATTTGCCCCATCTCCTCTTTACTTACTGGGTGCTGTTGTTGTCCTGCTTCTTGGTTATGCCCTAGCAAACGAGGTCGTCAAGCGCCGATTTATGGTTTAGGTTTTCACCTGCACACACAGCTTCCTTTATGGCTAGTGTGAGAACCTTAGGACCCGAGCGTAAGGAAAAGATGCGTAAGAAGCGTTGGCCACTAGTTTTGGCAGCCGCAGTGGTTGTGAGCGTTGCTGGCGGAGTTTTAGCAGCACCACTTTTCACCCCTACCGTCCAATACGAGACTTATGAGGTTGCGAAGACAGAGGTTGTGAAGACAGTTTCGGCAAATGGGCAATTAGCGGAAAGTCAGCTTCTTGCTTATGGAACGTCTGAGCAGCCGATTCTGATTGCATCAAATGGAAACAGCTTGGCTATAGCGCAGTTTGGAGCCAGCCTCGAGGTTGATTCGATTTCCGTAAAGCTCGGTGAAGAAGTTGCTAAGGGAGATTTGCTCTTCACATACCTCTCCCCGTTCGGACAGGAGGTCGAAGTTGAGGCAATCTCTAGTGGAATAGTTCGTTCGATTGATACCTCTAGCGGCCTCAGAACTTCTGGATCTGTTGTGACGATAGGTTCGACAAAGCCAGTCGTGTCGGTTTTTGTTAGCGAATACGACGCAGATCTTGTTCAGATTGATCAGATCGCAACTATTGAATTAGATGCAATCAACGCTGTCTTCGAGGGCACAGTTGAAACCGTTGGCCAAGTAGCCCAGTCGGTCAGTGGGATAAAGCAATATGAAGTTCTTTTGTCAGTTTCTTCTGTTCCGAACGGTGCACGTTTTGGAATGAGTGCTACAGCAGAGATTGTGGTGCAGACGAAGCAGAATGTTCTGGCTGTTCCATTGAGCGCACTGGTCGGCGAAGATGAACCCCAGGTCGACGTTTTGGTTACAAATGGTGATAGCCAGTCAATCGAGCGCATGACGCTTGAGCTTGGATTAATTGGTGACAGCTTTGCCGAAGTCACGCAGGGAGTGTTTGCAGGGGACCAAGTAATAACAGGCATCAGCGGAACAATTCCTGCTCCAATAAACTTCGGTCCACCGCCAGGAGTCAGACAAGGTGGATAACCCAGTTGTCGAACTAATTGATGTTCGGCGAGAGTATTTAGTTGGAGATCAGAAAACTATTGCTCTTGATGGAGTGGATTTAGTCGTCCAAAGAGGCGAATTTGTTGCAATTGTTGGACCCTCAGGCAGTGGCAAGTCAACAATGATGAACCTAATCGGCTGTTTAGATAGACCGAGCGCTGGAGTGGTGAAAATCGCGGGATCTTCAACGCAAGAGCTTGACGACAATGAGCTCACACAGCTTCGTTCTCGATCGATTGGCTTTGTATTTCAGCAGTTCCAACTACTGCCCAATTCGACTGCTTTAGAAAATGTAATGGCGCCCCTTTTGTATCAAAGGCTGAATGTAAAAAATGCAAAGCAAGCAGCTACCGATATTCTCTCGAAGCTTGGGCTTGGCGAAAGGCTGAATTTTGATCGAAACCGTCTATCTGGCGGCCAGCAGCAGAGAGTAGCTATTGCTCGCGCCCTAGTCACTAGCCCCGATATCGTCCTAGCTGATGAACCGACCGGCGCCCTTGACTCCAAGACTGGTGCTCAAGTAATCGACTTATTCAAGCAGCTGCACAGCGAGGGTCGGACAATCATTTTGATTACGCATGATCTAGACATCGCTGCTCAAGCCCCGCGAAGAGTGTTTTTGCGTGATGGCAAGGTTGAAAGAGATGAGCGAGGTGCAGC
>CAZMOF010000049.1:0-4092 GCA_964567905.1 uncultured Aquiluna sp.
CCTAAGTGGTTTAGCTGGGGGATATCAAAAAGGAAGTTTAGGAAGCCAGGTGCTCCACCGGTTGTTAGTACCGCTGGGGCAAAGAGGATCAGGCCATCTACTTTTTCTGCGTTATCAACTGCATAGGCAGCTGCAATGTTGCCTCCGGCTGAGTGGCCAAGAACAAAGACTTCTTTGTCTTTTCCAAACTGGTCAATGAGCTGATCTAGGACAGCTAACTGGCCCTCAATGCCGTAGGGGTTTGTCTCCCAGCTGGTTGGTCTTTCGGTGAAACCAAAGGCTGCTCGGTCATAGGCAATTACATAGCCAAGCTCTCCCAGGGGTTCCAATACATCTTTATATGAGAAGGCGGATGCTCCAAAGCCGTGAAGCAGAACAATCAGTCTTTCTGAGTCTGGGTCACCACTTGTTACATAGTGAACCTGGTGTCCAGCAAGTTCTGTGAAGTTACTTTTGCCTTGCCAGAGTGCCTGGGCCGCTTCTTCCTTTGTCTGTGTGCCGGTGGTGTTTACGGGAACAAGGAAGGGTCCAACCAGGAGCAGCAGTAGAAAGCCAAGGAGAATCGGGCGCTTTATTCGCAAGTTCTGCTAGCCAACTTCTTGGAGTTTTCTGCCACGGGTGTGGTTTGGTTGGCAGGCTAGGTTTTCTGGATTTTCGTTGCAGCTGTCGCAGAGAAGAATCAGGTCTCTGCAGCCGAGGTTTGAGCAGTTTCTAAAGGTGGAAGTTTTTCCTTCGCACTTCTCACACTCACCAATTGTCTTTGCTTCATCAGAGAAATTGATATTCATTCGGCCATCAAAGACGTATAGAGAACCTTCCCAAAGACCCTTGTCTCTGAAGCGCTCGCCATATCGAACAATGCCGCCTTGCATTTGGTAGACCTCTTTGAAGCCTCGGTTAATCATTACTGCACTGAGGATTTCGCATCTGATGCCGCCGGTGCAGTAGGTGACAACTGGCTTGTCTTTCAGGTGGTCATACTTTCCACTCTCGAGTTCTTCGATGAAGTCGTGGGTGGTTTGGACATCTGGAACGATTGCGTTTTTGAATTTGCCTATCTTGGCTTCGAAGGCATTTCTGCCATCGAAGAAGACGACTTCGTCGCCTTTTTCTTCGACTAGGGCGTGAACTTCTTGGGGCAGAAGGTGCTTGCCACCGTTGACGATGCCTGATTTCTCAACCTTGATTTCATCAGGGGTGGTGAAGGCAACCAGTTCTTTTCTCACCTTGACGCTGAGTCTTGGGAAGTCTTTGCCTGTTCCCTCTGACCACTTGAAGTCGGTTTTTCCAAAGCCTGGGTACTCCCTGGTTTGTCTCACATACTTCTTGAGGTTTTCCATTTCTCCGCCCAGGGTGCCATTGATGCCGTGTTTAGAGATCAGGATTCGACCCGTTAGGTTTAGCGACTGGGCGAGGGTGCGCTGCCAGAGCATTACCGCCTTTGGGTCTTCGACCGGGGCAAAGGCGTAGTAGAGGATGATTTTGTTCAGTGGCATCGGGGCAAGTTTACTGTCCGAGTAATTGCCTAGACTAGGGCCATGGCAATGAACCCTGGGCTAGATAGAGCCGCAAATAACCACGAAGTAAGACCCCAAGACGACCTGTTCAGACACGTAAATGGTGGCTGGCTGGACACCACCGACATCCCCGAAGACAAGGCCATATATGGCTCTTTCCACATGCTCGCTGATGACTCAGAGCTAGCGGTAAAAGACATCTTGGAGGAAGCCTCCAAGAACCCAAAGCCTGGAGTTAGTCAGCAGATTGGCGATCTCTACGCCAGCTTCTTGGATGAAGAAAGAATTGAAAAGCTTGGAGCAGAGCCACTGAAGCCAGACCTTGCCCGGGTTGAGGCAGTGGCTTCCGTGGCAGAGCTATTTAGGCTCATTGGTGAATTCGAAAGAGAATCCGTTGGCGGATTCTGGGGGTCATACGTTGATAACGATCCGGGTGACCCAGAGCGCTACCTCGTTCACTTTTACCAGGGTGGTCTTGGTCTTCCTGATCGCGACTACTACTTCGATGAGAAGTATGAAGATATTCGCAAGGCATATGTTCCTCACCTAACCAAAATGCTCTCTCTTGCTGGTTATGCCGATGCCGAAAAGAGAGCACAGAGTGTTTATGACTTTGAGTACAAACTTGCAGGCCACCACTGGAACCGCGTGGACAGCAGAGATGCTGAGAAGACCTACAACCTGCACTCTTTAGAGGAGCTCAAGAAACTTGCTCCTGGTATTCCTTGGGCTGACTACATGGCAGGCATTAACTTCAAGAAGAATCTTTTTGATTACAGCGTTGTGATGATGCCAAGTTTCTTCGAAGGTCTTTCATCTTTGGCAACCGCAGAAAACCTAGAGGCCATGAAGAATGCACTGATTGTTGATGTCATTCAGAGCCATGCGCCATATCTTTCAAATGACTTTGTCTCAGAAAGATTTGAGTTTTACGGCAAGAAACTAACTGGGCAGCCAATTAACCGTCCGCGCTGGAAGAGAGCTGTCACTCTCGTTGAAGGATCTCTCGGAGAAGCAGTAGGTCAGATTTATGTTGAGAAGCATTTCCCACCTGCTTCAAAGAAGCGCATGGATGAGCTAGTTAGTTATCTAATCAAGGCCTACGAGCAAAGCATCAAGAGCCTGGACTGGATGACTGATGAGACTAAAGAGAAAGCGCTAATAAAGCTAAATAAGTTCACACCTAAGATCGGCTACCCGGTGAAGTGGAAGGACTACAGCTCAATTGTTATTTCTAGAGACAACCTGATTCAGAATGTGAAGAATGTCTCTCGCTGGCAGTTTGATTACCACGCAGGCAAGATTGGCTCACCAATCGACCGTGACGAGTGGCACATGACTCCGCAAACCGTGAACGCCTACTACAACCCAGGCTTTAACGAGATCGTCTTCCCAGCTGCAATTCTGCAGCCTCCTTTCTTCTCACCTGAGGCTGATGACGCGGTGAACTTTGGCGGCATTGGCGCCGTCATCGGTCACGAAATCGGACATGGTTTTGATGACCAAGGTTCGAAGTATGACGGAGATGGAATGTTGGTTTCCTGGTGGACTACCGAGGACAGGGAAGCGTTTGAAAAGCGCACCAAGTCGCTCATCGACCAGTACTCGGCCCTAACCCCAGCCCAGCTGGGCGAAGAATATAAGGTCAATGGTGAGCTCACGATTGGTGAGAACATCGGCGATCTCGGAGGACTCGGTATCGCCTGGAAGGCATACCTACTTTCACTAGATGGCAAAGAGCCACCGGTGATTGATGGTCTAACTGGCGCACAAAGGTTCATCATGGCTTGGGCTCAGTGCTGGAGAACCAAGGGAAGAGACGAGATCGTCATTCAGCGACTAGCTGTTGATCCTCACTCACCTCCGGAGTTCAGAGCTAACCAGGTTGTGAAAAACCTCGATGTCTTCCACGAAGCATTTGGTGTAAAGCCAGGGGATGCCATGTGGATGGATGAAAAAGAACGCGTGGTGATTTGGTGAAACTTTGGTTTCGCATGCTCTATGTCGCACTGACTTGGCGCAGAAGACCAAAGGTTTCAATCGATCAGGTTTCCAAGGTTTCCTTTCGGGTTTGGCCTACCGATTTAGATATCTATAACCACATGAATAACGGTGTCTTTCTCACGCTCATGGATCTTGGAAGGTACGACCAGGGTCTTAGAACAGGTTTCTGGCAGCAGTGGAAGAAAAAGGGTTGGTTCCCAATCGTTGTTAACTCCACCATTAGCTATCGCAAAGCACTGCTTCCCTGGCAGAAGTTCACCATTGAAACCAAAGTGATTGGCTGGGATGACATCGCCTACTACATGGAGCAAAGATTTGTTCGTGACGGAGAAATCTATGCGAGAGCAATCATGCGTGGAAGATTCCTCAAGCGCTCCTGGGGCACTCTCACTCCGAAAGAAGTAATGGATGGATCGGGCGGTTGGCCGGGAGAACAGCTGGTACTACCTGAGTGGGTAAGTCGGTGGGCGAAAGATTGCCAGTTGCCTAAAGGCAAAGAGCCTGCACCAAGCAACTGGGACTAGAAAATCCATATGCTGGTTGCACTCGCCACAAAGCATGAGAAAGAAAA
>CAZMOF010000050.1:0-3790 GCA_964567905.1 uncultured Aquiluna sp.
GCAAAGACAAAGAAAAGCCAT
The DNA here is from genome assembly GCA_964567905.1 of uncultured Aquiluna sp. Taxonomy (GTDB): domain Bacteria; phylum Actinomycetota; class Actinomycetes; order Actinomycetales; family Microbacteriaceae; genus Aquiluna. The sequence goes on from CAZMOF010000050.1 coordinate 22, forward strand.
TCCACCGCATAGAAGGCGGTCAGCCAGTTGATCTCTACCTGCTGGGAGCGAATGCCAATCTCGATCCTCTCTAAATCTGTTGGGATGCCGGACTGGACGATCAGGTAGATGGGATAGCTGGGTGTGGGCTCTTTGAAATACCTGTTTACCAATTCTCCCAGTGCGACGCTCCCCAGGTAGCTCTCCCCCTGCCTAACTGGATCGCTCGGTTCAACGTAGCCGGTTACTTCAAACTCACCTTTTGGAACCGAATAGCTTTTTAGCTGTTCTGGATCTTCGCTGAAGGCTAGTGCGAGAGTAAGGCTTGCACCATTTTCAACGACTGTGGAATTGGCGATCAGCCAGTAGCCACGAACCTCGCTACCATCTCGAAGCTGCAATCTGTTTTCCACAAGATTTACATTCTCTGGATCCAGTTCTACTTTGACTGTGGCAAGGCGATCGTAAGAGTTTGGAAACACCTCACCGGGAACTGCAAACTGAGAAAGACTCTGAGGTTTTTGCTCTTCTTCTGATAGCCCAACGACTGTAAAGGTTCTGCTGAGTTGCCACTGCATCAATCCGGCAAAAACACCAGCAACAATTAGAACTAAGAGTAAAACCCCAACCCACTTGGGACGCCTTGCGACTTGAAAGAAAGTTGGCTGCATCTAGCGATAAGAATTTACAACGACATCGACCCGCTGGAATTCCTTGAGGTCTGAGTAACCGGTGGTTGCCATTGAGCGCTTAAGTGCTCCGATTAGATTTGCAGTTCCACTTGCCACATCAGCCGGTCCAAGCAGAATGCTCTTCAGTGGGCCATCCGAACCAACCCAAACTCTCTGGCCACGAGGAAGCTTTGCGTTTACCGCCTCTGATCCCCAGTGCCAACCTTTTCCAGGTGCTTCTGCGGCTCTTGCTAAAACTGTTCCAAGCATCACTGCATCCGCACCGCAGGCAATTGCCTTAACGATGTCTCCGCTTGTGCCAAGTCCACCATCGGCAATCACATGGACGTAGCGACCACCTGACTCATCCAAATAGTCGCGCCTTGCTGCAGCGACATCTGATACCGCAGTTGCCATCGGAGCATGAATACCTAGGACCTTTCGAGTTGCACTCGCCGCACCTCCCCCAAATCCAACCAGGACACCGGCTGCACCAGTTCGCATCAGGTGAAGAGCTGCGGTGTAGGTGGCAGCACCCCCGACAATTACTGGAACATCTAGCTTGTAGATGAATTCCTTAAGGTTTAGCGGCTCAACCTGCTTTGATACGTGTTCAGCGGAAACTGTGTTTCCCCGAATGACAAACATGTCAACACCGGCTTTGAGAACCACGGATGAGAACTCCGCCGTGCGCTGAGGCGAAAGTGCTCCGGCAACTGTCACACCGGCATCTCTGATCTGCTTGAGTCTGGCGGTGATTAGTTCAGGCTGAATTGGCTTTGCATAAATTCTCTGCAGGACACTGGTGGCGTCTTCATCTTTGGCATTAGCAATTTCATTTAGCTGCTGAGTTGGATCTTCATACCTTGTCCATAGACCCTCAAGATCCAGGACACCTAGTCCTCCGAGCTTGCCAAGTTCAATAACTGTGTCAGGAGACATTGCGGAGTCAGCTGGTGCGGCAACCACTGGAAGAGAGAAGCGAAACGCATCAATGCCCCAGTTAGTCGAAACATCTTCCGGGTCTCTGGTTCTCCTGGTTGGGATTACTGCAATGTCATCAAAGGCATAAGCCCTGCGGGCAGTCTTCGACTTACCAATTTCAACATCGGTCATTAGGACTCCTTAGCGAGTGCCGTAGTTGGGGGCTTCAATGGTCATTTGAATATCGTGCGGGTGAGACTCACGAAGACCCGCTGCCGTGATGCGAACAAACTTGCCCTTTTCTTTTAGCTCAGCAATGTTTCCCGCACCGACATATCCCATGGAAGCCCGCAGGCCACCAATCAGCTGGTGAACTACGGACGCAACTGTTCCACGGTAGGGAACCTTTCCTTCTACGCCTTCGGGAACCAACTTGTCTTCTCTTAGAACATCGTCCTGGAAGTAGCGGTCCTTAGAGTAGGAACGAGCCTCGCCTCTCGACTGCATTGCACCGAGTGATCCCATACCTCTATATGTTTTGTACTGCTTACCCCCGACATATGTAATGTCTCCTGGAGCCTCATCGGTTCCGGCCAGCAGCGATCCAAGCATCACCGAGCTCGCACCGGCAACCAGTGCCTTTGGAATGTCTCCCGAATACTGAAGCCCGCCATCGGCAATCACTGGAATTCCAGCAGCCTTGGCCGCCAGCGATGCGAGATAAACGGCGGTTACCTGTGGAACACCAACACCGGCGACCACTCTGGTTGTGCAGATAGAGCCGGGACCAACCCCGACCTTGATGCCATCAGCACCAGCGTCGATGATTGCTTGAGCCCCTTCACGCGTTGCAATGTTTCCTCCGACAATGTCGGTGTTCTTCGCGAAAGGCTCGCTCTTGAGTTTCTTTATCATTTCCAGAACTGCTGTGTTGTGACCGTGTGCGGTGTCGACTATCAGAAGATCGGCTCCTGCTTCCACCAGAGCCATTGCTCTTTCCCAAGCATCGTTACCAACACCAACTGCTGCACCGACTAGCAATCTTCCAGCGCCATCCTTGGCGGCGTTTGGATACTTTTCACTCTTGTCGAAATCTTTTACCGTGATCAGTCCGCGGAGTCTGCCACCGTCATCAACTAGCGGAAGTTTTTCAATTCTGTGCTGGGCAAGAAGTGCCATTGCCTCATCTGGATTTATGCCCACCTTGCCAACAATCAGCGGCATCGAGGTCATCACATCTTTGACCAGGGTGGTGGTTCTCTGAACTTCTAAAACAAACCGCATGTCTCTGTTGGTGACGATGCCGACCAGCTTGCCCTCGTCATCGATTACCGGAAGTCCTGAGACTCGGTACTTTCCGCAGAGGTCATCAACCTCCTGGATGGTGGCATAGGGGCTGGTGGTGACGGGGTGAGAGACCATCCCGGCCTCGCTGCGCTTCACTAGATCGACCTGGCTGGCCTGCTCCTCAATCGAGAGGTTTCGGTGGATGATTCCAAGTCCTCCCTGCCTTGCCATGGCAATAGCCATTCTGGCCTCGGTGACAGTGTCCATGGCTGAGGAAATAAGGGGGATGTTAATGCTGATGTTGCGGCTTAGTTGAGTGGCGGTATTTACCCCGGATGGCAGGACATCTGACTGCCCTGGCAGGAGCAGAACGTCGTCATAGGTGAGCCCAACTAGGGCAAATGGGTCCGATTGCTCCACTCAGGCCTCGCTTTTTTGGGGATCCGAACCTCCATCCTACCCAGAGCGCTTGCCGCTGGGCAGGGGGCAGTTTGGCTTTATTTCGGCATTCTTCAGGGGCCTTGCGCTGTTAGAGTTTTGTAATCCCCGAGGTGGGGTGGGCAAAGCTGCCCGAAAGAGTATGGAGCATAAGTGAAATTCCTCTCTTCAGCACAAAAGCGGTTTTCCCGCACTCTAGCGATTTGCTTTCTTGCACTCATCGCTGCCCTGGGTGTCTCACTCCCAGCGAGCGCCGACAGCGTTGGCGAAGAGTACTCCGCAGCAATTCTGGGAAACGTTCGCATTGATGGAGAGCCTGTTCAGGGCGTAAGAATCGTTGTCGAAGGTAACGGCTACACCGCCGAAACCATCACCGATGAAAAAGGCCGCTGGCTCATCGGTGTTCCAGAGACTGGGAAGTACAACGTGACTCTGGATGAATCAACTCTCCCCGAGGGAATTGCGGTTTT
>CAZMOF010000051.1:0-3604 GCA_964567905.1 uncultured Aquiluna sp.
GCGCGCTTCCCTGACACGGAAGAGGTCACTGGTTCGAACCCAGTATCGCCCACCAACGCTATTTGCCATCTTGTAAATCTATAAACACCTGTTGTTTCCCAATTCTTTACATGGTTTCAGAACTCTGAACTCAATCTCGGAGAGGAAACCATGAGACACACAAAACTTACGGCAGCAATTGCTGCCGGAACACTAGCTCTGACGCTCGGTGCAATCACCCCGGCTCAATCAGCTAGTTCAAACGTCACACTTACAGTCATTCACAACAACGACGGTGAGTCTTCACTAGGCAATCAAACAGTTGGTACGAGTGCAGTCCCAGCGGGAAACATTGGTGCATTTGCGACTGTCATGAAGAACACCATTGCTGATGCGCGCAAATCCAAGAACTCAGTTCTAAGTGTTTACGCTGGAGACTCGTTCCTAGCGAGCGCAACTCTGACATGTTCAGAGCCGTCGGCAACGAATTCAAGCAAGCCTGTCTACGATGCTGCGGCTCAAGCTCAAATTCCCTACGACGTTCACGTACTCGGTAACCACGAGTTCGATTTTGGTACAGCGTTTCTTGCTCGGTACATCAAACAGTTCGAACGCAGTGGGAAAAAGAATCACCCCTTCATTTCCGGTAATCTCGATTTTTCGCGAAATGCTGACCTTAGAGGTCTTTTTGGGGGAGCGGTTTTAGAACGTGGAAAGATTAAGTCGGGTAAAAATCTAGGTGGTAGCTACATCCACACCGATCCTGTTACCAAGCAAAAGTTCGGTGTTGTATCCGCTGTTACCGAGAGGCTTTCAACCATTTCCTCACCCGGAACGGTGCGCGTCACCACGGCCGACTTGACCGCCCTTGCAAAGAACGTTCAGGGCCAGATTAATGGCCTACAAAAACGTGGAATAAACAAAATCATTCTGGTATCTCACTTACAGTCAGTTACGAATGATCGAGCATTGATTCAGCTTCTATCAGGAGTCGACATCGCAGTCGCAGGTGGAGGCGATGATTTGCTTGACTCACCAGTGATTGCAAACACCATCGAACTACTTCCTGGGGAAGCTGCTTCGGTGGGTTCTTATCCACTTTTTGTAAACGACAAGGCCTCAAATGCGGTACCGCTCATCACGACCGTTGGTAACTATAAGTACGTTGGTCGCTTCGACGCCACCTTTGACAGCAAAGGCAGGCTCGTCTCCTACAACGCCGATACCTCATACCCAAGGCGCGTGATACCTGCATCTGCTGCAGCAACCTCTGCAGGCATTACGGACGCTGTCACACCAGACGCCAAAGTCTTGGCCGCTGCAGTGACGCCAGTTACCGCTTGTCTCACAGAACTTGGCACAACCGCGATCGGAAAAACCGAAGTTGTGCTTAACCGCGCCCGCGGTTCGGCAACTGCGGCAGGTGTTAGAACTGTCGAAACTAACGGTGGAAACTTCGTTACCGACGCCTATCTTTACGCCTACTCGCAAAAGGCGGGTTCAATTGGATTAGCTCCAGCCTCTGCAACCAATCCAGTCATTGCAGTTCAGAACGGTGGGGGCATCCGACAAAACGGTGGAGACAACATTCCTTCGTCAGGGCTAGTTGGAAACATCACACGCCTTGATCTTCTGAACATGATGGCGTTTGACAATCAGACCGGAGTGGTGACAGGAGTCACTCCAGCTGACCTCAAGTCCATATTTGAGACTTCCTGCTCTGCTGGTACAGGCGGTTGGGGTGGTTTCCTCCAAATCGCTGGAATGAAACTGGTCTGCAGCCGATCTGGAACTGCTCAGATCATTGACACAACCAACGAACGCATCACAACTACGGGAACACGAGTTGTGTCAATACAGCTGAGTGATGGGCGTTTCATCGTTCAAAACGGTGCAGTTGTTGCCGGTGCTCCAAATGTGACGGTGGTTTCAAACACCTTCACAACGGGTCAGTTTGGCGATGGATACTTCATGTTCAAGCCATATAAGACCGTTAGCTTCGGCTGGAGTTATGAAGAGTCGGTGTACTACTACCTACTCTCACAGCCAAAGGACGCTGCCGGCCTGCCAACGATCCCAGCAAGCGACAAGCGCTACGCTCCTGGTGGCGAGGGTCGCATCACCTGGACCAACTAAGTATCAAACAGACAAAGAGGGAGGCTAAAAGCCTCCCTCTTTGTCTACTTATTGAGCTTAAGGATTCGCGCACTTCGCTTTAGGTGGGAGCTAGCACGTTCTGGGTCGGCATTCAGATCGCCTCGCATCCCGTCAATAATTTTGTGAACACTCTCCACCATGGAATTCCCAAACAGCTTTTGACAAACCTCAAGCATGATGTGGGCAGAGACAGACGCGCCTGGGCTTGCTCCAAGCAGTCCAGCAATCGAACCATCTCTAGCAGAAATCACTTCGGTACCGAACTGTAGCGAACCGGATTTACCGTTTGGCTTGATTATCTGCGCGCGCTGACCTGCTTCGTAGTAGGTCCAATCTTCCGCCTTTGCGCTTGGCACAAATTCACGCAGTTGAGCAATCTTTGCTTTCCGCGTTTTGGTGACTTCGCGTATCAGGTACAGGAGTAAATCAAAATTCTTTATCGCTACTGAGAGGTATGGCAGAAGGTTGTGGATTCGCACCGAGAGCGGAAGGTCGAGCACAGAGCCCCTCTTGAGAAACTTTGGGTTTATGCCAGCAAAGGGTCCAAATAGAAGGCTCTCCTTTCCAGCTACCACTCTTTTGTCTAGGTGAGGGACGGACATTGGGGGAGCTCCGACTGGAGCCTGTGAATAGACTTTGGCATTGTGTTTGGCGACAAGCTCTGGATTGTCTGATCTCAAAAAGTGTCCACTCACAGGAAAGGTTCCATACCCCTTTATCTCTTGCAGTCCCGCACCCTGCAGTAGCTTCAGCGCCCAGCCTCCGGCACCAACAAAAACTTTGTCGGCTGAGACGAAACGCTGGGCAGAGCTACCGAGCCAGATTTGCCAATCGCCTCGGGCGGATTGATACAACTTTTTTACTTCAGTTGAAAGCTCGAGCTGAACACCCTTGTTCTTTAGCCATGAGAACAATTGCCGGGTTATCTCTCCGTAATCAACATCTGTGCCCTGCTCAATCCAGGTGGCGGCCATTGTCTGTTTGTCTCTGCCCTGCATAATCAGTGGCGCCCATTGGTTCAGCTTTGATTGACTCGTAGAAAATTCCATTCCAGTAAACAATGGAGAATCCTTAAGGGCTTGATGACGTCTCTTCAGATAGTCAACGTCCGTGTCTCCGATGACAAAAGACATGTGTGGCACCGATCGAATGAAGCTATCCGGCTTTCTAAGAATTCCCTCTTCAACGCAGTATGCCCAGAAGGCCCTGGATGTTTGAAACTGCTCGTTGATAGCTATTGCCTTCTTTGGATCAGGTAGCGAGCCATCAGAACTGTCTGGCATGTAGTTCAGCTCACACAGCGCTGCATGACCAGTGCCCGCGTTGTTCCAGGCATCGGAAGATTCACCAGCAACATGATCCAGTCGCTCGAAAACAATAATCTTGCTCTTCGGATTTGCAAGCTTGATGAATGTTGCCAGAGTAGCCGACATTATGCCTGCGCCAATCAGCGCAAAATCAAACTTTT
>CAZMOF010000052.1:0-3551 GCA_964567905.1 uncultured Aquiluna sp.
CTTGATGCTTTGCTTCTTCAGCTGCCAGCTTTGCCGACTCGTAGCCGATTTTTCCACTCTCGCCACTATCCGCCTTGGTGACACTTACTCCAATTACCTTGGCCACCATTGAAACTGATGAGTGGGCTTCCTCGCTGCAGATTATGGTGAAAGCTTTCTCGCCAAGTTTTTTTCTTACCTGCTCCCTTGCAACAGTTAGTGCTGAGAGATTTCCAAGAGTTCCACCTTGGACAAAAACTCCTCCGGCTTGCTCAGGAAATCCAACTTCTTGGGCAAGAAAACTAAGTACCTGGTTCTCGGCATAAACAGCACCAGCTCCCTCTAGCCAAGAACCTCCATAGATTGAACTTGCCGACACCACCAGGTCGAAAAGACTGGCGGCATCTGTTGGGGCAGCTGGAATGAAGGATAGAAATCCGGGATGATCAACTGAAATTGTTGCTGGGGCAAGTTTTTCGGCAAAGAGAGCTAATGCGGCTTCTCCACCGAGCCCTTTTTCCGTGATGGTGTTTCCAACCTCACGCGCCAATTCTTCGGGGGATTTTGGTCCGTCTAGCGGCGGGGGATTGAAGTCAAGTCTCTCAGATGCATATTTGAAGATTGCTTCGCGCAACTTGTTGTCCGACTTTGGGTCATGCATGTCAGAGGTCAACGCTGCTCCTTGGCTAACGAGAGCAACTCTAGCTAATTGGCCCCTTGTGGAAATGATCGAAAACTAGGTTGGTTCTGGTGTTCGCCACAAATGGATTGTTGGAAAGCTGCTCCAGAACAAACTCTCGAACTTCTTCAGAGTTTGCAACTGCAACATGGACCATGAAGTCTTCCTGACCTCCAAGGAAGAAGACCTGCACAACCTGCGGATGCTGCTGCATGCTCTTCATGAAGCTCGCCAGGTTAGATCTTGCCCCTGCTCGCAGAGTTACTGAAATTAGAGCCTGAAGTTCAAGGCCAATCGCTTCGGGATTAACCTCGGCAGCAAAGGAACGAATGACGCCCTGATCGATGAGTCTGCGCAGTCGCATCAGTGATGTCGAAGGGGCTATGGACAACTCATTTGCCAAATCGGCATTCGATATGCGTCCATTGCCCGATAGGACCCTGAGCATCTCCAGATCTATTTCGTCGAGCTCAACTTTGGGCTGAATTTTCTTCGCAGTTGGCACCCTTCAGCCATCCTTTCCTGCAGATACTCTCAAGAATAGGATAAATGCTGCATAATCTTCGGATTTATCTCCATACGGCCGCATAAAGCATCAGAATCAAGCCATTCTTTCGCTAGGAGGCGCAGTTGCTAGTTGGTGTTCCGAAGGAAATCAAGAACAACGAAAACAGGGTCGCAATGACCCCGGCCGGTGTTCAGGAGCTAATTAGCCGAGGTCACTCGGTGCTAATTGAATCAACTGCGGGCACGGGATCTGGTTTTTCTGACTCCGACTATTCCAAAGCCGGCGCGGAGATTGCCAAGGATGCGGACGAGGTTTGGTCAAAGGCTGAGTTGATTGTGAAGGTAAAAGAGCCAATTGCCGCGGAATACCCGCGCATGCGCAAAGGACAAATTCTTTTCACATACCTTCACCTGGCTGCTTCCAAAGAATGCACAGACGCCATCGTGAAGAGTGGAACTACGGCAATCGCATATGAGACTGTGCAGATTGGACGCTCACTGCCACTGCTGCACCCAATGAGCGAGGTGGCTGGAAGACTCAGTGCACAAATCGGTGCCAATCAACTTATGAAAACAAATGGCGGACGAGGCATTCTGATGGGAGGAGTTCCTGGAACTCCGAGAGTAAAAACGGTTGTCATTGGTGGCGGCGTTGCTGGAACCGAGGCCGCGAGAGTTGCCCACGGCATGGGTTCCGATGTTGTCGTAATTGATCTTTCTCTTCCTCAACTTCGAGAAATAGAAAACATGTTTGATGGAAATGTCCAAACTCGGGTGTCAACGTCCTACGAAATTGCTAATCAGCTGCTGGATGCCGATCTGGTCATTGGATCCGTTCTAATCCCCGGTGAAAAAGCACCAAAGCTGGTCACCGACGCCATGGTCAAAAACATGAAGAGTGGTTCGGTGCTTGTGGATATAGCAATTGACCAGGGAGGATGCTTCGAGCATTCTCGTCCGACCACTCACGACAATCCGACTTTCGCTGTGCACGACACTGTCTACTACTGCGTGGCAAACATGCCTGGGGCGGTACCAGCAACATCAACAGTTGCACTCACCAATGCAACTCTGCCCTATGTAATTTCCATTGCAAGCAAGGGTTGGAAGCAGGCACTTATGACTGACTCTGCTTTAGCTCTTGGACTCAATGTCCACGAGGGTGTCATTACTCATCCTGCTGTCAGCCACGCATTCCCGGAACTTAGCTATAAGAGCGCAGAGGAAGTTATTTCCGCTTCCTAAATAGCCAGGCGGCTGATGCAACCACAGTCACACCTACAAAGAGCCAAAGGGCGATGTTTCTCTCATTGGCGATGGCTTCGCAGGAGGTCCAGCCCTCTTGCTGATTCGAAGGGGTGCAGGTGGTGGGATCAAAAAATCCAATCCACCAGGCAAGAATTCCGATTGCGGCAATGGTCCCGATCATTGCCAGGCCATTGTTTTTCATCTAGTTATCGCTTGATTCCTGCTTCGCTATTTCAGCTCTGACAATGTCCATGTCGAGCTCTTTGACCTTGCCAATAAGGTCATTTAGCGCTGGCGCAGGAAGGGCTCCTGGCTGATTGAAAAGCAAAATGCCATCTCGAAAAATCATCAGGGTTGGGATAGAGGTGATCCCTGCCATTCCAGCCAGCTGCTGCTGAGCCTCGGTATCAACCTTGCCAAAACGTATGTCTAGATTTTCCTCGGCGGCTTTTTCAAAGATTGGTCCAAACATTCGGCAAGGACCACACCACTCCGCCCAGAAGTCAACTAATGTGATGCCTTCTTTTGAGATAGTGTCCTCAAAGTTTTCCAGGGTCAACTCCATAGTCGCCATCTAGTCAACCTCCTTTGCCGATTTGGTTTCTCTGGCAGTTTGTGCCAGCAGGATTCCGCAGATGACAACGATACTGCCAATCATCTGGGTCAAAGAAATAAGCTCCCCAAGCCACAGCAGGGCAAACATTGCGGCTAGAACAGTTTCAGCTGTTGCCACAACTCCCACCAAGGTTGCGGGTAGGTGACGAAGCGCAAGGTAGGTCATTGCCATGGGTAGGAAACTGCCGAAGATACCCATGAAGGTCAGTGCCAACCAAACGGGAATCTCTACACCCGACAGGTTCCCTGTCAGATCAATTGAAGAGTTCATTAGCGACAGATCGAGGGAGCCAATGTTTGCCAGCGGTAGAAAGAACAGTGTTGCGATTCCCATGCCGTACGCGAGCGTTACGTTAGTGGGAAGTGTGCGCTGAATTCGCTCTCCAGCAATCAGGTGAACGGTGAGTGCCGCTGCCGCCAACATTGAAAATAAAACGCCGATTGGATTGAGGTTGCTGTCCCAAATTTGGGCTACTACCGCCAGACCACCCAGAACTAAGAATGCGCCAATCCAAATTTGACC
>CAZMOF010000053.1:0-3472 GCA_964567905.1 uncultured Aquiluna sp.
CTGATCTCAAGATCCATTTCAGCTGAATCGCTGGAAGACGCCGAGCGCATTCTCTCTCAGTTGGAGGCGAGCCTCGGTGAGTAATCTCAGCCTGACCGGAGCAATTCCCGCGCTACTAAAAACAGTTCCTAGATCACGAAACTTTGAGGCAGTGCTGCTGTTCTGGGTTTCAGGCATTCATGCATATGCACTCTCGCAAATTCAGCTGTCGATTCTGCAGGTTATGACATTTGAGCTACTGCTCTACTGGGCTCCTCCCACTTTGACAGCAATGCTTTTGCACTGGGTTTTGAGAAGAAGAGCGCTAAAGGCAGACGGGCTTATGCTGCCACTTGCATTCCTACTAAATGGTCTTGGCATAGCGATGATCTATCGACTAGATCTTGCCGAGATGGCAAGTGGTGGAACTGACACCTATGCACTGAGACAGGTTTGGCTCAGCTGCTTTGCGATGCTGATTGCCGCAGCTGTTGTCAGGTGGGTGCCAGATCATCTAACACTGAGAAGGTTCCCGTTCATATCTGGTCTGGCTGCGATCATCCTGCTTGTTCTACCGGCTGCTCCATTTATTGGCAGGACTGTGAATGGGGCAACCCTTTGGGTTGGAACAAATGAGATTAGTTTCCAGCCAGGTGAAATTGCCAAGATTCTGCTAGCCATATTCTTCGCCGGATACCTGGTTTCTAGACAGAGCTCACTCGCTGAGATTGGATCTCGCGTTCTTGGAGTGAGGGTTCCCAGAGCTAAAGACCTGGGACCAATTCTGCTTTTCTGGTTTGCGTCTTTAGCGGTCTTAGTAATTCAAAGAGACCTTGGAACTTCCATTCTTTATTTCAGCCTGTTTCTGGTGATGATCTACGCCGCTACTGGTCGCGGTTTCTATGTCGGAGCCGGACTGGTGATGATGGTCTCGGGCAGCCTGGTTGCATCAAGACTCTTTGACTATGTCGGTGGCAGATTTGACGCCTGGCTAAATCCTTTTTCTCCAGACAACTACAACGCTGTTGGTGGTAGCTATCAGCTAGTCCAAGCGCTTTTTGGCATTGCTCACGGCGATGTGATTGGTACTGGTCTCGGCGGTGGGTTCCCGCAGCTGATCCCGCTGGCTGAGAGCGACTTTATATTCGCAGCCCTGGGTGAGGAGCTTGGTCTGGCGGGCATATTTGTCATGCTCGCTGTCTATCTTCTGCTCGTCTATCGAGGGCTAAGGGTTGCTAACTCACACCCTGATGATTTCTCAAAGCTGCTTGCTCTTGGGCTTTCGTTTGTAATCGGTCTGCAGGTTTTTGTGGTGGCAGGTGGAGTGATGGGGCTTCTGCCACTCACTGGATTAACCACTCCGTTTTTAGCTGCTGGTGGTTCATCGCTATTAGCTAACTGGTCAATCATTGCCCTGCTACTAATCATCAGCGACTCCTCTCTGAGGAGTGCCAAGTGAACAAGCAGGTGAGAAGAGTCGGGTTGGTGCTAACACTGATGTTCATTGCGCTGTTTGCAAGCGCCACCTCTATTCAAGTTCTGAGATCGGGCGAGCTCTATCAAGACTCCCGAAACGTTAGAGCCTCTTATGAGACGTATAAGACCCAGAGAGGAGCAATCATTGTCGGCGGTGTGCCAGTTGTCACATCGATACCCGTAAACGATGAGTATCGCTACCTGCGTGCTTACGAAAATGTGATCTACAACTCTGTCACCGGTTACTTCAGCATCTTTGCTGGCTCCAGTGGCATTGAAAGAGCAATGAACAGCTACATCTCTGGTCAGAGCTCGGCCCAGTTCTTCGAGCAGATCAATGCGCTCCTTGATGGAACCCCAGTCACCGGCGCTGCTGTTGAGCTCACTATTGATCCGGTTGCGCAAAGAGCAGCCTGGGATGCACTTGGCTCGCGCAAGGGTGCGGTTGTTGTGATGGAGCCTGCAACAGGAAGAATCTTGGCACTCGTTTCTAAGCCAACGTTTGATGCCAACCTGCTGGCCAGTCACCGCTTTGATGATGTCACCGATGCCTATCAGGACTATGCAGATAGTGCGGAAAACCCACTTGTGAATAGAGCCATCTCGGGTGATCTATATCACCCAGGCTCAGTGTTTAAGCTGGTGGTTGCTGCAGCTGCACTGGAAAGTGGTCGCTACACAGTAGGCAGCAGATTTGAAAACCTCAGTGAATATATTCTGCCTGGAACCACAACCGCCATCACAAACTCTGGTGGCAGAAGATGCGGCAGCGGAGATTTTGTTTCACTGGAAACAGCGCTGATTAGGTCTTGCAATATTCCATTCGCAATGATGGCTATCAATTTAGGCCAGGATCGTATTCGCGCTCAGGCAGAGCTGATGGGCTTTGGCCAGTCGATGGAAATACCGCTCACAGTTGCCTCCAGCATCTATCCGGAAGGTATGGATGAAGCGCAAACTGCACTTACCGGTTTTGGTCAGTTTGATGTCAGGGTGACGCCAATGCAGATGGCAATGGTGACAGCAGCAATTGCCAATCAGGGTGTAGTTATGAAGCCTCAGCTGATTTCATCGGTTGTTGCCAGCAACCTAAACCTGCTCTCAAAACCACAGCCAGTTGTTTACTCATCTCCAATTTCCAGAACAACGGCCGGTTTCCTAACCCGCATGATGGTGGACTCGGTTGAGGTGGGAGTTGCCGGCAAGGCCAACATTTCAGGAATTGCAGTAGCGGGAAAGACCGGTACAGCAGAGAACGGACCCGAAGAGCCCTTCACCCTTTGGTTCACGGGGTTTGCCCCAGCAGAAGCACCAAGGTTTGTCGTCACTGTCGTCGTTGAAGATGGCGGAGGAATTGGTCAGAACGGAACTGGCAATCAGATTGCAGCCCCAATTGCCAAGGCTGTGCTGGAGGCGCTTCTGAAATGAAACCAGCAGTAGGACAGCTTTATGGAAACAGATATCGTCTGCAGCTAAAAATTGCTATTGGCGGCATGGGTGAGGTCTGGCAAGCAGAAGATGAATTGATTCAGCGACAAGTTGCAATCAAGATTCTCAAGGAAGAATACGTCAGCGATCCAAACTTCCTAGAGAGATTCAGGACAGAAGCAAGGTCAGCAGCACTAGTCGAACACGAAGGTATTGCCAATGTCTATGACTATGGTGAGGACTCCTCTTCTGCATATCTTGTGATGGAACTTGTTCCAGGTGAATCACTATCGAGAGTAATTGAGCGCGAAAAGAGACTTAGTGATGCCAAGGTTCTTGACATCATTGCTCAAACATCACGTGCTCTGGCAGCGGCTCACTCCAGAGGCCTTGTCCACCGAGACATCAAGCCTGGCAATCTGCTAATCACGCCGGACGGCAGGGTGAAGATTACTGACTTTGGTATTGCCAGGGTTGGTGATCAAGTTCCACTTACTAAGACCGGACAGGTCATGGGAACAGTTCAGTATTTGGCACCTGAGCAGGCAACGGGTAAGGCATCAACTCCGGCCACTGATCTGTATTCACT
>CAZMOF010000054.1:0-3341 GCA_964567905.1 uncultured Aquiluna sp.
AGATTTACCGCGATTTGTTTAGCCACTAGCCAAGATCCTTCTTGATGCGCTCGTATGCACGCATTACGTCTTCAATGCCACCGCAGTTGAAGAATGCCTGCTCGGGAACGTGGTCGAGTTCACCATCCGCAATCATCTTGAAGCTCTCAACGGTCTCCTTGAGTGGAACTGTTGATCCTTCAACACCAGTGAACTTAGTTGCCATGTAGGTGTTCTGGCTTAGGAACTGCTGGATACGACGAGCTCTTGCCACAGTGATCTTGTCTTCTTCTGAAAGCTCTTCGACACCGAGGATGGCGATGATTTCCTGAAGTTCTTTGTTCTTCTGCAGGATTGCTTTCACGCGGATAGCTGTCTCGTAGTGCTCTGGTGTGATGTAAGCAGGATTCAGGATTCTCGAAGTTGAAGCCAGTGGATCCACCGCTGGGTAAAGACCCTTGGCAGCAATCTCACGGCTGAGCTCAGTCGTTGCATCTAGGTGAGCGAAGGTGGTTGCTGGTGCTGGATCTGTGTAGTCGTCAGCTGGCACGTAGATTGCCTGAAGCGAAGTGATCGAGTGTCCGCGGGTCGAAGTGATCCTCTCCTGGAGGATACCCATTTCGTCGGCCAGGTTTGGCTGGTATCCCACCGCTGAAGGCATGCGGCCTAGCAGAGTCGAAACCTCAGAGCCTGCCTGAGTGAAACGGAAAATGTTGTCAATAAACAGCAGCACGTCCTGGCCCTGAACATCTCGGAAATACTCCGCCATGGTTAGTGCTGAAAGTGCAACACGCAGACGCGTTCCTGGTGGCTCATCCATCTGACCGAAGACCAGCGCTGTTTTGTCAATAACGCCAGCTTCCTTCATTTCCTCAATCAGGTCATTACCTTCACGAGTTCTTTCACCAACACCGGCGAATACCGACACACCATTGTGGTTTTCGGCAACACGGTAAATCATTTCCTGGATTAGAACTGTCTTTCCAACACCAGCACCACCGAATAGACCAATCTTTCCACCCTGCACGTAAGGGGTTAGTAGGTCGATGACTTTGATTCCGGTCTCAAACATCTGGGTCTTGGACTCGAGCTGGTCGAAGCTTGGAGGCTTGCGATGAATTGGCCAGCGCTCTTTGACTTCAACTGTCTTTCCAGGCTCACCATTTAGAACCTCGCCGATTACGTTGAATACCTTGCCCTTGGTGACATCGCCAACTGGGACAGAGATTGGTGCTCCCGTGTCATGCACAATGCCACCTCTGACCAAACCATCTGTTGGCTTCAGAGCAATAGCTCGCACTAGGTCATCCCCAAGGTGCTGAGCAACCTCAAGGGTTAGTGTGGTGGTCTTCTCACCGTAAGAGATCTCAGTGGTGAGGGCGTTATAGATTTCAGGGATGGCATCGTGAGGAAACTCGATGTCAACCACTGGTCCGATAACTCGTGCGATTCGACCTGTCGCTGTCTTAGTGTCAGCCATTTGCTTTCTCTTCCTTAGTTAGTCCTTGACCGCCGCCAGTGCATCTGCACCACCGACAATCTCGGAAATCTGCTGGGTAATTTCTGCCTGGCGAGCCTGGTTAGCCAACCTGGTGTAATTCAAAATCAATTTGTCCGCGTTATCAGTCGCGCTCTTCATAGCCTTCTGTCTCGCAGCGTGTTCCGCCGCTGCGGACTGGAGCATGGCGTTGAAAATTCTGTTTTCGATATAAACCGGCAGTAGTGAATCAAGTACCTGCTCTGGTTCTGGTTCAAACTCATACAGCGGGAAGATATCACTGGAAGCTGTCTCTTCCTCGACTACCTCAAGGGGCAGCAGCCTTACCGTTACTGGGTCTTGAACCATCATTGAAACGAAACGATTGCCAACCAGGTAGATTTCGTCAACTCCACCATCTTCAGTTGGTGTATTGAAGGCCTCGGTGATGGCTGCGGCAATCTCTCTAGCAATGTCGAACTGAGGCTGATCCGTTCCACCCTGCCACTCACGCACGAATGGACGCTGGCGGAACTTGAAGTAGTTCACTGCCTTTCTTCCAACAAGGTAATAAACAACCTGCAAACCCTGATCTGTCAGTCGCTTGGAAAGAGCTTCCGCCTCTTTTAATGCACCTGAAGAAAAGGCACCTGCAAGTCCTCGGTCGGAGGTGAAGATAACAACGGCTGCCATAGTTGGATTTTGAACTTGACGAGTCAGAGGGTGATCGATGTCTGAGTGAGTCGCTACAGCCGAGACGGCTCTGGTGACTGCGCGGGTATAAGGATTGGATGCGGCAACGCGCTGCTGAGCTTTCTGAATTCGGGATGCCGAAATCAGCTCCATCGCACGTGTTATCTTCTTGGTCGTCTTGGCAGACTTTATTTTCTGCCTATAGACCCGAAGTTGCGCTCCCATTGATATTCCCTAACTATCTCTTCTGCTTAACGATCTTCTCTTGACCAATTTCAGACTCGGCCAGTGCTTCGACCTTCGAGTCATCTTCACTCACCAAAGCTGTTCCCTTTGAAGTTTGGAACAGTCGCTTGAAAGCCACGATTTCCTTCTCCAATGCCTTGACCGTGTCGTCCTCTAGATTGTTGGTCTCACGAATGGTGGTGAGAACCTGGGTCTTTCGTGCCAGGTGGTCTAGGAATTCCTTCTCAAACTTCAAGATGTCTTCCTTAGGGACATCGTCAAGTTTTCCTGTGGTACCAGCCCAGATGGAAACAGTCTGCGCCTCAACTGGGTATGGAGAGTACTGAGGCTGCTTCAAAAGCTCGGTCAGTCTTGCTCCACGCTCCAGCTGCTTTCTGGATGCAGCATCTAGGTCGGAGGCAAACATTGCGAATGCTTCTAAAGCACGGTACTGGGCCAGCTCTAGTTTCAGAGTTCCGGAAACTTTCTTGATTCCCTTCACCTGAGCAGCACCACCCACACGTGAAACAGAAATACCAACATCGATAGCTGGACGCTGGTTCGCGTTGAAAAGATCTGACTGCAAGAAGATCTGACCGTCTGTAATAGAAATCACGTTGGTTGGAATGAAGGCTGAAACGTCGTTCGCTTTGGTCTCAATGATTGGAAGTCCAGTCATTGAACCTGCTCCCATTTCATCAGAGAGCTTGGCGCAACGCTCAAGAAGTCTCGAGTGTAAGTAGAAGACGTCTCCCGGATAAGCCTCACGTCCTGGTGGTCGTCTTAGCAGAAGCGATACCGCTCGGTAGGCCTCGGCCTGCTTGCTGAGGTCGTCAAAAATGATTAGGACGTGCTTACCGCCATACATCCAGTGCTGTCCAATTGCGCTTCCGGTGTAGGGAGCAAGGTACTTGAAACCAGCTGGATCTGATGCGGGAGAAGCGACAATGGTTGTGTAGGCCATAGC
>CAZMOF010000055.1:0-3298 GCA_964567905.1 uncultured Aquiluna sp.
AGGTCGCGATAATCAACAACTCCTCGCTGGGTATGGTGAGGCAGTGGCAGACACTGTTCTACAACTCGCGCTACTCAAACACTGACCTTCACACCGGCACTGACTCAGTCATGGTTCCGGACTTCGTGAAGCTTGCGGAAGCCTACGGTTGTTTGGCAATCAGGGTTGAAAAGGAAGAAGACGTTGACAAGGCAATCAAGCTTGCTATTGAAACCAACGACAGACCTGTTGTAATCGACTTCATCGTGGGCAAAGATGCCATGGTTTGGCCGATGGTTCCCGCAGGTGTTTCCAATGACGCAGTGCAATATGCAAGGGACGCCGCTCCAATTTGGGATGGGGAGGAGTAAAAATGAGTCAGCATGTTCTTTCCCTTTTGGTAGAAGACAAGCCAGGTATCCTCACCCGCGTTGCAGCTCTCTTCGCACGTCGCGGCTTCAACATCGAATCACTTGCCGTAGGGACCACCGAGGTCGAGGGGGTCTCCCGCATGACAGTGGTGGTCAGCCTCGATGGTCAACCTTTGGAGCAGGTAACAAAGCAGCTGAACAAGCTGGTTAATGTTCTAAAGATCGTTGAGCTGGAGCCAGATTTATCGGTGGCCAGAGATCACATGCTGGTGAAGGTGAAGACTGATGCTTCAACCAGGTCACAGGTTTTGGAAGCCGTCACGCTGTTTCGAGCACGCGTCGTGGATGTCGTTAGCGACTCCGTAGTAATTGAAGTTACTGGTGACAGCGCTAAGTGCAAGGCCTTTATCAAGGTTCTGGAGCCTTTTGGAATCAAGGAACTCGTTCAGTCGGGGGCAATAGCGATTTCTAGAGGCTCTAAGTCCATGAGCGAAAAAGTACTCAAGTAAACAACTAACAGAAAGAAATAAAGTGGCTGAAATTTTTTATGACAAGGATGCCGACCTTTCAATCATTCAGGGGAAGAAGGTCGCCGTTCTGGGCTTTGGTTCCCAAGGTCACGCCCATGCTCTCAATCTGAAGGACTCAGGTGTTGATGTAGTTGTTGGCTTGCAACCTGGATCTAAGTCCATCGCCAAGGCAGAAGAGCAAGGACTTAGGGTCCTTTCGCCGAGCGAGGCTGTTAAGTGGGCTGACATCACTGTGGTCTTGGTTCCAGATCCAAAGCAGCGCGATCTTTACACAACTGAAATTGCTCCGAACCTTAAGCCAGGTGACTCTTTGGTGTTTGGTCATGGCTTCTCAATTCGGTTTGGTTTCATCAAGCCCCCGAGCAATGTGGATGTTTTCCTGGTTGCACCAAAGGGTCCCGGGCACATTGTTCGCAGAGAATTTGCTGCGGGACGTGGTGTGCCAAACCTAATTGCGGTTGAGCAGGACTACTCAGGCAATGCCTTCAATGTTGGTCTTTCCTACTCCAAGGCAATTGGTGGAACACGTGCTGGAACAATCAAGACCACTTTCACCGAAGAGACAGAAACAGATCTCTTTGGTGAGCAGGCTGTTTTATGTGGCGGAGCTTCCCAGCTGGTTATGTATGGATTTGAGGTGCTGACCGAGGCGGGATATCAGCCAGAGATTGCCTACTTCGAAGTTTTGCACGAGCTGAAGCTCATTGTCGATCTGATGTATGAGGGTGGCATTGCGAAGCAGCGCTGGAGTGTTTCTGACACAGCAGAGTATGGAGACTACGTCTCTGGGCCGAGAGTGATTGACCCTCGCGTGAAAGAGAACATGAAAGCAGTCCTTGCTGATGTTCAGTCTGGAGCTTTTGCCAAGCGGTTCATCGCTGATCAGGATGCCGGTGCTCCCGAGTTCAAGGCACTGAGGGCAAAGGGCGAGGCCCACCCCATCGAAGTCACCGGAAGAGAGCTGCGCAAGCTCTTCAGCTGGATAAAGAACAACGATGACTACCAAGAGGGTTCAGCGGCTAGATAGCCAAAGTAGAAAAGAGGAAAGATTATGTGCTCACAGGTAAATTGCGAAACTTGCGGAAAAATCACCTGGAAGGGCTGCGGAGAGCATGTGGAAGAGGCTCTCGCTGGTGTACCTGATAGCCAGCTCTGCACCTGTCCACGCTCCTAATCACTCGCTAACCTAGAGGGAAACCCCTAAACACCGTCAGGCCAAACATTGACTAAACCAGTAGTTCTTATCGCCGAGGAGCTTTCGCCTGCCACGGTGGCAGCGCTTGGCCCTGACTTTGACATTCGTCAGGTTGATGGCACTGATCGCATGGCTTTGTTTTCAGCCCTTGCTGATGCCAATGCAATTCTCATTCGTTCCGCAACGAAGATGGATCAGGAAGCAATTGGTAATGCTCCCAAGCTAAAAGTAATTGCGCGAGCGGGAGTAGGTCTCGACAATGTCGACATCAAGGCTGCGACGAGCGCTGGAGTAATGGTTGTCAATGCACCCACCTCCAACGTAATCTCTGCAGCTGAATTAGCCATTGGTCACCTGATGGCACTCTCTCGTCACATTCCAGCCGCCCACACATCACTGGCCAGCGGAGACTGGAAAAGAAACAAATTCACAGGTGTCGAGCTCTACGAGAAAACAATTGGAATTATTGGCCTAGGTCGCATCGGAACCTTGGTGGCCCAACGCTTAGCTGGTTTCGGAGCCACTCTGATTGGCTACGACCCCTACGTCACGCAGGCTAGAGCTGAGCAAATTGGCGTTGAACTTGTTTCCCTAGAAGATGTCATGAAGCGTAGCGATTTCATCACAGTACATATCCCAAAGACCGCCGAGACTGCAGGTTTGATTGGTAAAAAGCAGTTTGCCGTTGCTAAGCCCAATTTGAGAATCGTGAACTGCTCACGAGGTGGCATCATCGACGAGGATGCGCTTTACGAGGCCCTGACTAAGGGAGTAATTGCCGGTGCTGGTCTTGATGTGTTTGTAACAGAACCACCAACTGGATCACCGCTTCTTGGACTTCCAAATGTTGTTCTAACGCCCCACCTTGGGGCCTCAACGGATGAGGCGCAGGAAAAAGCTGGCATTTCTGTAGCTAAATCTGTTCGCCTTGCCCTCGCTGGCGATCTCGTTCCCGATGCAGTCAACGTTGCAGGCGGGGTAATCGATTCATCAGTTAAGCCGGGAATTCCTCTGGCTGAGAAGCTTGGTCAGATCGTGGCTGGACTTGCCCACACTTCGATTGTCTCAGTTGAGTTCGAAGCCAGGGGAGAGATTGCAGCTCACGATGTCACTGTCTTGAAGCTTGCAGCTCTGAAGGGTCTTTTCCAAACGATGGTCACCGAGCAGGTTTCCTATGTCAACGCTCCAGTTCTTGCTGAGCAACGTGGCGTTGAGGTCAGGCT
>CAZMOF010000056.1:0-3210 GCA_964567905.1 uncultured Aquiluna sp.
GCTCGGAGATTAGTCCTCCCCTTAGTGCCGCCAGAATACCCTCAGTCTTCTCATCTCCCGCTGCGACACCTACCACGCGTCTGATTTTTGCGATTTCATCAAGCTCGAGTCCGACGGTTCTTGAATCTAGCTGTTTGCTAACCGATTTACCGTCCCGATCAAAGAAACGTCCCGCCAGATCGCCCGCCCACTTGGCGAAAAACTCCGGGTTGTTCTTTTCGTCTATGCCAGCAGATTGAAGAATGTGCACGGATGAATTTGCGCCCCTGGAACCAATTCCAACAAAAGCCACATCGGCATTCCTAACAGATTCGATTACGGATGCAACGCTTGGCTCTTTCATCAGTGCAACTTTTATATCCGATGATTGCACAATTGTTGGTGCGTGAAGTATTTGATAGTCAGCATTGAACTTCTCCGCCAACGACCTAATCAGAGTCTCTCCTGAGTAGGCCGAAGGAATAGAAGTCATTCCTCCCATCAGAGGAACAAAGGTTAAGTCAGGACGGCTTTCATTGTCTAGAGCATCCACCATGGCTTGAATGGATCTTCCCCAGGAGATTGCAACCTTCACTCTGGGCTTTAGGTGATTGAGAAAACTCTGAACCGCTAGTTGCCCAACTGCCTTGTAGTCACTGGTCGACCTTGGGACCTTTGCCACTAAAGCAGCTCTCAAACCAAATCTTGAAATCAGCATCTCCTCGATGTCGGTTTCCCGTTTCGTCGACTCGTTAATCTTTATCTCGACTATGCCCCGCTTTTTTGCTACCGAGAGAATTCGTGAAATGTTGGAACGGGATGTAATCAGAGCTCTGGCAATCTGATCCTGAGACATGTTCTGCTCGTAATACATGCGAGCAACCTTGACAATCAGTTGTCTATCTCTAGCTGTTGCCACCAAGCACCTCGTTCAGTTTCTTTTCAAAAGTCTTCACCGCAAGGGCCGCATCCCCCGGGTCTACTACCCGGTGGTCCGCCACCAGGGTGAAGTCAACTCGGTACTTATCCTTCTTTTCCCTCACCACTCCGATGTTGAAACCAGATGTTTGGGGAGGGAAAAGCAGTGTGTTGGCTTGTCTAATCCCATACTCACCAAGATCGGTAATGGAGGTGGTCGCTCCCGAAAGATTTGCCAGGGGTATCTTGTTGCTCCTAGCTAAAGCCAGGACCTCAATCACCTTCTCATTCCACTCAGAGGTCTCAATTCCGCCGATGTCAAAAACTGGAGAAACAAAGCCGTAATCGGTTTTCAAAAGACAGGCAATTCGCACAGCACTAGAGACAAACTTGCCGCCGACGTATTGCTGTGAGAGCTTGGGGTGTTCGGCTAAGGTTCTGACCCAAGCTCTGGCCAATACAACAAAACGCTGATCAAAACTCTTTGGCAGAGGACGCTTTAGCTTTAGTTCTCCGCTGATTGAGAATTGCGGAATCTGCATTGCCGTTTCGACAACGGCTGCGATGTGGGCTCTGGCTTTTTCAGACCTGTCATCACTGACTTTCAAATCACTTTGCTTGATAACCCCCAGAGGACTCTTGGGATTTACCTCTGCCAGATTGATTCCTTGTTCGGCAGCGAGCTTCCTAGCACCCGGCATAGCTAAAACTTTTTCTTGAGAGGCGGTGACTGATTTTTCTACCGGCACTTCAACCACGGGAGTTGGTGCAGAAGCAACTTCCTCTTTCTGCTCTTGAGGAGTGAACATACCCGCCAGAAGATCTTCGCCCTCTGTCTCGAGAATCATAAGCGGCTCTCCCACTGGAATAACTGCGCCCGCAGATGCAAGTATTTCGATTACCTTGCCAGCCGCTTCGCTCTCAACCTCCATGTCGGTTTTATCAGTTCCAACGACTGCGACAACATCTCCCTGGGAGATGGTCTGACCGACCGAGACATTAATTTCAACAACCTCTCCCTCGGTCATCGTCATGCTCATCTTTGGCATCACCACCGGTGTTTTGGGCATTAGACACCCCTCATCAGGTCCTGCGCGGCACTGAGGATATCTGGAAGCTGAGGGACAACTGCCTTTTCTAGTTGTGGGGCATATGGAATTGGTACATCCATTCCACACAAACGCTTAATTGGCTCCGTGAGGTGATAGATGCCTGGTCCTTCTGAAATGCGTGCGGCAACTTCCGCCATAAAGCCAACATGCTTGGGAGCTTCCTGAACAAGCATTAGTCGTCCCGTTTTAGAAACAGAGTCGTTGATTGGACCCATATCCAGTGGTGAAAGAGTTCTGACATCAATAACGCAGGCGTCAATCCCAAGCGCTTGCAACTGCGAAGCAGCTTCAAGAGATCTTGAAACCATCACACCGGTTGCAACAATTGTCAGGTCCTTGCCATCGCGAACCTGATTCGATACTCCAATGGGCGTTCTATACATCTCAGGCGGAACATGGCCAGAAGTCTTATAGAGAAGCTTGTGCTCAAGAACAATTACCGGGTTTGGGTCATCCAGCGCGCTGAGCAGAAGGCCCTTGGCGTCAGCCGGTGAGCTAGGCATTACTACTTTCAGCCCTGGAACATGGGCGAACCAAGTTTCCAAGGACTGAGAGTGCTGGGCTGCAGCACCTGTTCCCGAACCAGATGGGGCCCGAAGAACCATCGGAACCGAGAGCTCTCCACCCAGCATGAAGTGGATCTTGGCCGCCTGGTTAACTATTTGATCCATCGCGTGAGCGGTGAAATCTGAAAACTGGATTTCAACAATCGGCTTCATACCAACCAGTGCTGCACCTACAGCCGCGCCAACAATACCCATCTCAGAGATGGGCGTATCTCTCACCCGCTCCTCGCCGAAGCGGTGATAGAGGTCTCCAGAAACTCCAAAGGCTCCGCCATAAACTCCGATGTCTTCGCCGAGCATGAAGACATTTGGATCTGCTTCCATGGCCTGGCCAATAGCTTCGCGGATGGCTTCGGCATAAGTGATGATTCTCTCGCTCACTATCCCACCTGCCTGAATACTGAGGACAACAGCTCCGCTGGATCGGAGTCTGGAGCAGCTGAAGCTTCCTGAATCGCATTTCGAATTTCATTGCGAACAGCTTCGGTAATCTGATCCACCTGGGACTTGGTTAGTACACCTTTTTCAATAAGTCGAGTTTCAAAAATCCCAACAGGGTCTTTGGTCTTCCAAAATTCAATCTCTTCTTTAGTTCGGTAGAGATTTTTGTCACTCTTCGAGTGGCCCTTGTGACG
>CAZMOF010000057.1:0-3120 GCA_964567905.1 uncultured Aquiluna sp.
TCCTGGCGGGTATCTGCTCGGCGGCGGCGATTACTTTTCTATATGCGGCGCTCGCTCTAGGCCCAATCTCAATCGTGTCCCCCTTTACCGCAGTACTCTCGGCAATTGTTCCAGTGATTGTCGATATTGCCGCAGGTCAAGAATTAGGTGAGCTTTCGCTGTTAGCGATTGCCTTAATCCTGATTGCGGTGGTGTTGGTGGCATTTGTGCCAGGGCAGGATGTAAGGCTGCCCAGTCTGAAAGCAACAATATATTCAATTGGTGCTGGCCTTGGATTTGCTGGAACGTTTGTGTTTATTGATGCTGCTCCTAGTGATTCTGGTCTTGGCGTTCTAGTTGTTATGAGAATCATTGGAATTGCGATTTTGTTTGCACTTCTTGCGATTTTGCTTTTCACCGGAAAGAGCAAAGTATTGATTGAGAAAGAAGTGTTTGCTCTATCCACCATCTGGCTGGTTTTGTTAGCTGGATTTGGTGACGTCACAGGAAATCTGTTTTTCATTATTGCCACACGCGAAGGCGCGCTTGCAGTCGCTGCAGTCTTGACTTCGCTCTACCCCGTTGGCACAATCCTGCTGGCCAGAGTATTTCTCAAAGAGAGAATCGCGCTCAGTCAAAACTTGGGAATTGTTTTGGCGGTTGGAGCCTGCGCTCTGTTAGCGCTTAGCTAAGCTCACGATCGGCAAATGTGACAACTGCCTCATATATGTATTGTCCAAGGCCCTGACGATAGCCCTCATAAGTGTCACGATATGGGCTTGGGAGAATGAAGCTTAAGGCTAGAGATTTGTAGCTTTCGCGATTAGGTTTCCAAAACTTCAAGCAGAACTCGTAGTGAGCCCTGACCTGCTCCTGCATCTTCGAATCCTCAGGCGTTAACCCCGCTTCGAGGCAGTTAACCATTTGTTTAGTTATTGCATCAAACTCATGGGCAAACTGCTGATTTTCCTCACTGGTGTAGTTGTTCTGGTAGTAGGCACCAGCAATCAGATTGTCTTTGGAATCAAACACTGAAAGAGGGTACTAAATGGGGGAAGACAAAGTCACTAGAGATTTATCTCAAATTCGCTAGTGTGATGATGTGTTAGCCAACTGGAGAGTGGCTGGCCTGGTGTTTCTCGGTGGCGCGATTGGCTCCATGCTGCGCCATGTTTTGCATGACAACGTTGCCGGCTTTGCGAAATTCCCTGAAGGGGAAATGCTTGCGCTCGCAACGGTGAACCTCATTGGTTCATATTTCTTAGGTTTAGTAGTTCGTCATCCGCTCTTCTTTGGTGAGTTGCGTCAGGCATTTTTTGGAACTGGAATAGCCGGTGGTTTTACAACCATGAGCGCAGTGACAATGTTTATTGTGGTTGAAGATCTAACTTCAGATATCGCACTGATGCTCTTTGGCGCGGTTATCTGCTTTGCAGCTGGTTGGCACCAGGGCAGAAGAAAAGCAAAGAAGAAGACAGCATGAGCGAGCTACTTCTAACTTTGGCTATCGGTGGTGCCGGTGGTGTTGGTGCATTAGCGCGCTGGCTGATGATTCGTTGGCACGGAGTTTTACCATTTGGTTTGTTTCTGGTAAACATCCTGGCCGGAGCAATCATCGGCTACATCTACTCGATTGGAATCACTGACGAGCTAGTGACGATTTTGTCGATTGGTCTAGCCGGAGGTCTTTCAACCTTTGCCGGGGTGGCCAAGGAAAGCTTCGACTACTACCACCGCGGACGCCTTGCACAGATGTTCCTGACGCTAGCCATCAACACCCTTATGCCTGTGCTGGCCATGCTGCTCGTGATGTGGGCATCCTTATTTGGTATTATTTAGCCAGGTTTCGATCCTGTAACCGGGGCATTTGCCTGAGATTGCAAGAGAATAAGGGGGCTCGCCATGGGGCGTGGCCGTCAAAAAGCAAAGAACACCAGAGCTGCACGCGAGCTCAAATACTTCAGTCCAAACACTGACTACTCAGCCCTGGAGGCCGAGCTAAATCAAAAAGCCGATGGCGAACCTACATATATCGACCGCTGGGCTGATGATGAAGATGATGACTACGCACCTAGTGATGATGACCGCGTAGTTGAGCTGGACGACGACAAGTAGTTACCAGGCGCTTGCGCCAACCACAATTCCAACCAAAATATCCAGGTTTACCCTGTCATCCCGGTAGTCCTCGGTCAGTGCAAATGACTCTCCATCCTCTGATGCAATTCGGACGGTAAGGCTTGCCTTCTCTAGATAATCAATGGCGGCCTGTTTGGTCATCCCCACAACCTGACAGGCCATGAGCTTAGTTTCAACATGCTTTTGCGAAAACTGATCAGGAGCGCTATCGCGGAAGCAAAGTTCATTGGGGACATCCCTGACCACATTCACAGTTGCCTGTTCTGCTCCGATAGCAATACCCAGCATTAGTGCAGCTGAGGTTGTGAGAAGACCAATGACACCGACGACGACCGCTGCCTTACTTCGCATACTCACCAACTAGACGAACAGCCCCGCCCTTGACACCTTTGGCCTCTGTCACATATCCCTTGTCATCACAGGCGGTTGATTCAATCACCCCTACCTGCCAGGTTTCAATTCCAAGTGACTTGATTTTGTTGATTATCGCAACAGCCGAGTTTTTTCGAACAACTGCTGCGAATCCCATTCCCATGTTCCAGGTTCCCTCAAGATCAGTGAGTTTCAGCTTCGCAATATCTGAAAGCACTGAGACGACTCTTGGTGGTTGCCAACTAGAGCGATCAACATCTAATGAAACTGTGGTGGGTAGAACTCGTGAAAGATTTGCAGCTATCCCTCCACCGGTGATGTGACTGAGCGCAGCAATACCGTCTGGAAACTCCTGAATTATCTGACCTAAGACTTTGGAATACAGCCTCGTCGGCTGCAGAAGTTCTTCGCCAAGTGATCTAGAAAAATCACTCAACTGAGCTTTGTAGTCAAGCTTGCCGTCAGCAACTATCTTTCGAACTAAGGAGTAGCCATTGGCGTGAAGGCCTGATGATTCCAGGGCAATCACAACATCTCCGACCTCGACCCTCTCCCGACTGAGAATCTTGGCCTTCTCAACCACGCCTACTGCCGCGCCAGCGAGATCATATTCGTGCTCTTGCATTACCCCCG
>CAZMOF010000058.1:0-3084 GCA_964567905.1 uncultured Aquiluna sp.
TGACCAGGCTCTCCTTGTTCACCGTCAGATCCTGAAGAACCAGGGGGGCATATCAGTTCGGTGAATCGCGTGGCGTTATTGGCTTCGACTATGGCAAATCCAGAGAGTAGGCCAACAATCAATAGTCCCACTATTGTCAGCAAATTCTTGCTGAAGAAGTCCTTCAAGACATCCCCTCGAGCCTGATTTTTAAAGCCTAGTGATACAAAGCTGCGATTACTAGACCGCACTGCCGTAGAGCAGATACGCGCTCACTAGGTGGGTATTTACTGCTTAGATGGACCCATGCGAAAGATTCTTGGTCTTACCAGATATGCCGTTGTGGTGCCGGCAGTGGCCTCAATTATTGGAGCGCTATTGCTGATGTTCCAGGGATCAGTGGCAATGATTTTTGTGGTGGTCGATGCCGTTTCGCAGGCTACTTCCCTCAAGGAGAGCATTGTTGAAGTTCTAACTGCTATTGATGCCATTCTTTTGGGGACAGTTCTGCTGGTAATCGGCTATGGACTCTACGAGCTCTTTATTGATACTGAGATTCAGGTTCCGCAGTGGCTGCAAGTAAACGACCTGGACGATTTGAAGTCAAAGCTAATCGGAGTGGTGGTAGCAATCATCGCAGTGGTCTTCGTCGGGGTCTTTGTCGACTCCAATCGGGCTGATGATGTTGTTTCCTACGGCCTAGGCGCGGGTGCCCTTGTGTTGGCGCTCGCAGTTTTTGCTTATGCCACCAAGAAAGAAAGCTCACGGAAAAACAAAGAAGCACCGAAGCCTTAGATAAACGCATCCACCAGCATGTAGAGGCCTAGCAGTGCCAGGGCTATGCCACCGGCTCCTCGAAAAACTTTGAGACGCTCCTCAGAAGTCGAAAGCCAGTCACGTGCCTTGCCGGCCGAGATCGCATAGACCATGTCGCTGGCAATTCCAATAACGCTGAAGACCAAGCCTAGAAATAGCATTTGGATGACAGGGTTTCCGTCCGCTGGTGAGACAAACGAGGGTAGGGCTGCCACAAAGAAAACGAAAGTTTTAGCGTTAGTGATGCCAACCACGATGGACTGCTTGATCACTGTGGACGAAGAACTTGAACTATCGTCAAGAATTTCAAGCTTTCCTCTATCCAAGAATGCTCTAACTCCCAGGTAAGTGATCATGAGGGCGCCAATTATTTTTATTGCAAAGAAAACCGGGGGAGACTGCTGAATTATTACACCCAGCCCAAGGGACACCACCACAATCTGTAGGCCAACTCCGAGAGCATTACCTAGCACAGACATAACAGCAAGTTTTGTGCCTAAGACCAGGGCCCTTCCAATTGCAAAAAGGACGCTTGGACCAGGGACGACAATTATCACAATTGCAAGAAGTAGAAATCCGATCAGATTTGAGGTCGACGGCATTTGCTAAAACTAAATTGCTGCCAGAGCCAGCTGGACCATATTTTGGAAACCCGACTCTCGCTCTTCCGAAGAGGTGTGACCAGACCCATCCATCATGTCTGAAACGGTCACAATACTTAGTGCTTGCCTTCTGAATTTGGCAGCAAGGGTGTAAAGCTGATTGGTCTCCATCTCTAGAGCGAGAATTCCAAGCTTCTTCCAATGCTCTAGAGAATCTGTTTCGTCATAAAACAAGTCGCCAGAGGCAATCATGCCCACGTGATGACTAATGCCAAGTTCTTGGGCCTTAGCAACAGCCTTTTGCAATAACTCAAAACTGGCCGCTGGGGCAACATCTAAGTCGCCGTAGGTTCTTCTGTTGATTTTTGAATCGGTAGAGGCAGAAATGGCGATGACAACGTCCCTTAGTTTCGTGGGCGGTAGTCCACCGGAGGTGCCGACTCTGATGGCTTTCTTCACACCATAGTCATTGAATAACTCGTGAGCATAGATTCCAATAGAAGGAGCGCCCATACCTGTGCCCTGAACAGAAACTCTCTTGCCATCAACAGTTCCCGTAAAGCCGAGCATGTTTCGGACGGAGTTGTACTGAACGATGTCTTCAAAGAAGTTCTCAGCAATCCACTTTGCCCGAAGAGGATCACCCGGCAGAAGAATTGACTCAGCAACATCTCCTGGTTTAGCGGCAATGTGAACACTCATCAGGTCAGTTCCAGGTTTCCACCATCAATCTGGCCCTGTTTGCGATACAGATCGAGCTTTGCCCTGGTGTCTGCGATATCCAGATTTCTCATGTTTAGCTGACCAATTCGATCTTCTGGTCCAAATGCAGCAGATTCAGTTTTTTCCATGGAGAGCTTTTCCGGATGATAGGACAGATCACCATCGGTTTTCACGATTGTGTAATCATCACCACGACGAAGCTCAATCGTGACAGTGCCATTGACAGCGGCTGCAACCCACCTCATCAGAGACTCGCGGAGCATGAGAGTTTGTGGGTCTAACCATCTTCCCTCATAGAGCAGCCTGCCCATTCGTCTGCCTTGCTCCTGGTAGCTGGCGATCGTGTCTTCGTTGTGGATGGCACTTACCAGTCGTTCGTAGGCAATGAATAGAAGCGCCATGCCCGGAGCTTCGTATATACCCCGACTTTTTGCTTCAATTATTCGATTTTCAATCTGATCGCTCATTCCCAGGCCATGGCGACCTCCGATCAAATTTGCTTCATGCAATATTTCGTATGCAGATGAGAATTTCTTACCGTTGATTTCGACCGGTCTACCCTGTTCAAACTTAATCTTCACCTGCTCGGGCTTTATCTCAATCGCTGGTTCCCAGAATTTAACTCCCATGATTGGTTCGACGATTTGCATCGAGGTACTTAGTAGCTCTAGGGATTTCGCCTCATGGGTTGCTCCGAGCAGATTTGCGTCGGTCGAGTAAGCCTTTTCGCTAGATGCTCTGTAGGGGAGATTTCTCTGGCCGAGCCAACTGCTCATCTCAGCTCTGCCTCCCAGTTCGTTGACGAAGTCAGCATCGAGCCAAGGTTTATAGACTTGCAGATTTGGATTAGCCAAAAGGCCATACCTATAGAACCGCTCTATGTCATTGCCTTTGTAGGTTGACCCATCGCCCCAGATCTCAACGCCATCCTGTTGCATCGCACGAACCAGCATCGTTCCGGTTA
>CAZMOF010000059.1:0-2992 GCA_964567905.1 uncultured Aquiluna sp.
CCATTTCTACCTCTACTGGAAGGTTAGCTCCTGGCCCTAGACCAATGTTTCCTAGGGATTACAAAGGGCCCTAATTATGCTTTACCTAGCAATGCGGGCCCTCCAGCCCGCATTCGCACTTACAAATTGCAATTGCAAGGAGAAACAATGACCGTATTGGAAACCGGGTCACCTTTCGTGAAGGTGCTTGCAGCAGCCAGCGTGCTTGCTGTAACCCTCACCGGCTGCGCCGCAGCTGAAGAGACCCCAGCAGAGACTGATGCTGCTGAAGTAACAACCACCCCAGGTGGTTGCGAGCTTGGTCCACAGGAGGAAGGTGACCTAACTCTCAAGCTAGGTTCAGCTCTACCTCTGACTGGAAACCTCGCATTCCTTGGCCCACCAGAAGAAGCTGGTGTGTACCTAGCCGTTGATGACATCAACGCTGCTGGCAAGGGAATCACCATTGAGTTCACCCCTGGTGACTCGGGTGACACCGACAACAAGGCCTACGACACCGAGATTCCTCGTCTGCTTAACGCAGGCGTACAGGCAATCATTGGTGCCGCTTCTTCCGGAACCTCACTACAGTTCATCGACCGTGTTACCGCAGAGTGTGTGATTCAGTTCTCACCAGCTAACACTTCCGCTGCACTGACTGACTACGCAGATCGTGGTCTGTACTTCCGTACAGCTCCTTCTGACGTACTTCAGGGTGAAGTTCTTGGAAACCTGATCGCTGAGGATGGACACCAGAAGATCTCCATGATCGTTCTGAACGACTCCTACGGAACCGGTCTTGCTCAGTTCGTAACCGCAGCTTTCGAAGCTGCTGGTGGAGAAGTTCTAGCTGCACCTACCTACAACACAGGTGACACTAACTTCACAAGCCAGATTGCTGAAGCTCTTGCAGGTGGACCAGACGCTATCGTTCTGATCACCTTCGATGAGGTAAAGACAATCGTTCCAGAACTAACGAGCCAGTTCCCAGGTAAGAACCTCTACTTCGTAGACGGTAACCTCACGAAGTACACTGACGTGTTCGCTGACGGTCTACTCGAGGGCGCTAAGGGTACCTACCCAGGCGTTAACGAGAGCAAGATCGGTGACTTCATCACTCGCATGAACGACTCATGGGTCGCTCGTGGAAACGCTCCTCTTGAGCTAAACGCATACGGACCTGAGTCTTACGACGCAGTTGTTCTGCTTGCACTAGCTGCTCTAGAGGCTCGTAGCACTAAGGGTGCAAACATGTCCATGAAGCTACAGGAAGTATCCGGTGGCTCTGGAAATGGCACCAAGTGCACCACCTTCGCAGAGTGTGCTGACATCATCAACGGTGGTGGAACCGCAGACTACGACGGTCCTTCAGGTAACGTTACATTCAACGACCTGGGTGACCCGACTGACGGTAACATCCTGATTCAGCAGTTCGATGCAAAGAACGTTCCAGTCACCATTCGTGGCTAAGAACTAGTTCCAAGAGAAATCCCCCCGAAGCAATTCGGGGGGATTTCTTATTATGCCGACAATTAGGTGACGGGGCTTTAGGCACCTAAAGTTCCAAGGTAGAGGCCGATGACCTGAGGGTCATTGAGTAGCTCTCTTCCCTTTCCAACTACCGCATCCTTGCCCTGGTCAAGGACATATCCGCGATCAGAAATCTGTAGGCAGCGACGAGCGTTCTGTTCAACCATGATGCAGGTGACACCTGCCTTGTTGATTTCGCTAACTCTCAAAAACGCTTCATCCTGTCTGACTGGGCTCAGTCCAGCCGATGGCTCATCAAGAAGTAAAACGGCTGGGTCCATCATCAGAGCACGGCTCATGGCCACCATCTGACGCTCTCCACCGGAGAGAGATCCAGCCCTTTGCTTTAGGCGCTTTGATAATTCAGGAAAAATTGAAACCACAAATTGCAGTCGCTGGTCGTAGCCCGCTGGGTTTTGATACATACCCATCTGCAGATTTTCTTCAATGGTCAGTGATGGAAAAACATTGTTGTTCTGAGGGATAAAGCCAACGCCTTTGGAAACAAGCTTGTTTGGCTTCAGCCCAACAATGCTCTCGTTGTTCAAGGTGATTGAGCCTTCCCGAACCTTCACCAGACCAAAGATGGCTTTGAGCAGAGTTGATTTACCGGCACCGTTTGGACCGATGATTCCAATCAGCTCGCCCTTGTCCGCATAGAAGTTCACACCGTTGAGGATGTTGACGCCAGGGAGGTATCCGGCAACGAGGTTCTTAACCTCTACTACGCGCTCACTCACTTCTGGTCTCCTTCAGAAACAATCTTGATTCTTCCCGTAACTTCGCCCAGGTCAGTTTCTTGGTGGGCTCCGAGATAGGCATCGATAACGGCCTTTTCCTTCATTACGGTTGACGGGGGACCTTCAGCAACAATCTTGCCTTCGGCCATTACCACCACCCAGTCGGCGATGTGGCGGACCATGTGCATGTCGTGCTCCACGAACAGAACGGTCATGCCTTCTTTTTTAAGGTTCAGCACGTGATCAAGCAGTGACTGTGTTAGCGCAGGGTTCACACCAGCCATCGGCTCATCGAGCATGACCAGGACGGGATCTGTCATTAGTGCTCTAGCCATCTCGAGGAGCTTGCGCTGTCCACCAGAAAGCGATGCCGCGAAGTCACTCTTCTTGGTGTCAAGCTTGAATCTGGCTAACAGCTCCATCGCCTTAGCTTCAATTTCCTTATCCTGCTTGCGCCAAAGAGAAGGAATCAAAGCGCTAAAGAGGCTCTCGCCCCTTTGGTCTTTCGCACCCAGTTTCATGTTTTCCAAAACGGTTAGCAGCCCAAGAGCCTTGGTGAGCTGGAAGGTTCTCACCTGTCCCATCTTGGCGACCTTGAAGGATGGAACGCCCGAAAGCGAGTTACCCATCAGGGTCCAGGTTCCAGTGTCAGGGGTGTCAAATCCGGTGAGTAGGTTGAAGAGCGTCGTCTTGCCAGCACCGTTTGGACCAATTAGTGCAGTGATTGCATTCTTTGGAATCTC
>CAZMOF010000060.1:0-2985 GCA_964567905.1 uncultured Aquiluna sp.
GCAACTGTCGCTCGATAGCGCCCATCAAGGGGACTGATCGGTTGCGGCGAAAGATTGCTCACGTGGCAATTTTGCCCCATTGCCTGCAGTTTGCTGGCCTGTGACTAGCGAATCTTGAGGATCTTCAAAACAAATCTGGTGAAGAAACCGGCGATTGCCATCACGATTGCGGCAAGGATTGCCCAGCCAAGTGACTCAATTGCCAGACCCTCCTGGGTGAAGCCATCAATACTTAGGACCTCAACGCCAATCAGTCGGCTCAGCCAAGCGGCCAGTAGCAGCATGGCTCCATTGATGACAAACGAGATCAGCCCAAAGGTGATGATGTAAAGAGGGAAGGCCAAAACCTTAATCACTGGCGCAACTACTGCATTGACAATCCCGAATAAAGCACCGAGCAGTAGGAAGGTGGCGATGGTGTCCCACAGCCCATCACCTCCGTAAGGAACCACCTGAACCTGAGGGATTAGGCGGGTGGCAACGAAAAGCCCAACGGCATTGACCAGTGAGGTGATGATAAAACGCAACATAAACCAATTCTTTCAGGCACTCGCTAGATTAGCCTTCGTGAATCCCAAATCTGGCGAACCGATGCTGCAGCTACTCAGCCCAGAGGGCGTCTACAGCGTCGAAAAGGAATTCACGCGCTACGGGTCAATCATCGACTCTTTATCTGAAACTCAGCTGAAGACGCTGTATAGAGATATGGCCAGAATCAGAAGATTTGATCAAGAAGCCATCGCACTTCAGCGCCAAGGGCAGCTGGGACTCTGGGTTCCCGCAATTGGCCAAGAAGCAGCCCAAATTGGTTCTGGTTATGCGGTTGGGAAAAACGACCACATATTCCCTAGCTACCGAGAGCACGGGGTGGCAATCACCCACGGCGTTGAGCTGATTTCAATTCTGAAGATGATGCGCGGGGTAAATCACGGCGGCTGGAATCCAGAAGAGACCAGATTCCATCTATATGCGATTGTCCTCGGTACCCAGGTTCTGCATGCTGTCGGGTATGCCATGGGGGTCAAACTTGATGGCCGAGTGGGCACCGGTAACCCAGAAGAAGATTTAGCTGTCATCTCTTACTTCGGTGATGGAGCAACCGCTGAAGGCGATGTCTCAGAGGCACTACTCTTCGCAGCAGTAAATGAATCACCGATTATGTTTTTCATTCAAAATAACCAGTGGGCGATATCTGCCAACATCGATTCACAAACCAAGGTTCCTCTATATAGAAGAGGCGAGGGCTTTGGAGTGCCAGGACTGCGAATTGACGGTAACGACGTTCTCGCCTGCTACGCGGCAACCAAATATCACATGGACCAGATTCGCTCCGGCAGCGGACCATACCTCCTAGAGGCACTCACTTATCGAATCGGCGCTCACACCACCTCTGATGACCCAACCAAGTATCGATCCGAGGAAGAGGTAGAGATTTGGAAGGCAAGAGACCCAATAAAGAGGTATGAGGTATTTCTCAGAAGACAGGGAGTTGATGACAGCTTCTTTGAAGACGTTGCCGTCGCGGGTGACAAATTGGCTGAGGAAATCCGCGAGCAGATCTTTGCCCTGGGTAAACCTCCACTTGAGCACATCTTCGACAACGTCTACTCAGATTCACATCCTGAAATAGACAAACAAAAAGCTTGGCTCAGGGCTTACGAGAATCAAATGGGGTCGCATGAGTAACTATCGCGAACTCGCTATTGCCAAGGCAATCAATGCCGGGCTGCAAAGAGCCATGCAAAAGGATTCCAAAGTCTTGATGTTCGGAGAAGACGTAGCTGAACTTGGTGGAGTGTTCCGTGTGACCGAAGGACTGCTGAGCGAATTTGGTCCAAGCAGAATCTTTAATACTCCAATTGCCGAGTCCGCAATTGTTGGAACAGCAATTGGACTTGCAATGCGTGGCTATCGTCCGGTTGTAGAAATTCAGTTTGATGGATTTGTTTATCCAGCTTTTGATCAGATCACCACGCAGCTTGCAAAACTTACCTATCGCTCCGAAGGTTTTCTTTCCATGCCTGTCGTGATTCGTATTCCATACGGCGGAGGCATAGGTGCTGTTGAGCATCACTCTGAAAGTCCAGAGGCTTACTTCGCACACACCGCAGGTCTTCGTGTTGTTACACCATCCAATCCAAACGATGCCTACTGGATGATTCAGCAGTCAATTGATTCCAATGATCCAGTGATTTTCTTTGAACCAAAGCGCAGATACTGGCAGAAGGGGCCGGTCAACTTAGACATCCCACCAATGCCCCTGCACAGCGCTCGTCTTCTTAGAGAGGGCAGTCAGGTGACACTGCTTGCCTATGGGCCAATGGTTTCAACTGCACTCCAAGCCGCAGAGATTGGTCAGGAGGAAGGCTTCAGCATCGAGGTCATAGATATAAGGTCTCTTTCCCCAATTGACTACCCAACTCTTTTTGCCTCAGCACAAAAAACCGGCAGAGTGGTGATTGCCCACGAGGCTCCCACCAATGTCAGCATTTCGAGTGAAATTGCTGCGCGCATAGCAGAGCAGACCTTCTACTCACTGGAGGCCCCGGTTCTCAGAGTCGGCGGTTTTGACACCCCCTATCCCCCAGCCAAACTCGAGGAGGAATACCTTCCGGATGCCGATCGCATCCTCGAGGCTGTCGATCGAGTGATGGCTTACTAGGGTAAAACCATGACAATTGCCAAGTTCCCGCTCCCCGACGTAGGGGAAGGTCTGACCGAGGCCGAGATTGTCTCTTGGAAGGTTGCTCCTGGCGATCACGTCAAGGTCAACCAAACAATCTGCGAAATTGAAACTGCCAAAAGCGTTGTCGAACTTCCCTGCCCGTTCGAGGGTGAAGTCTCGGAGCTTTTAGTTTCTGAGGGTGAAACCGTTGAAGTTGGCACACCAATAATTGCTGTTTCAGTGCAAGGTTCAGCCCCGCAGCTTGTGAGCGAGGAAAAAGCCGAGGCAGACACCGGAGCTGAATACAAACTTCCAACACT
>CAZMOF010000061.1:0-2961 GCA_964567905.1 uncultured Aquiluna sp.
AGGAGATGCAAATCTCCCTACCAGCGCTTCTTCATCGTTTCCCAAAACTCGAATTAGTCCAGGCACCGCTGAGGCGCCCAACATTTGTCCTCAGAGGCTACGAAAAGGTGATGGTTAGGGCTTAACCCTTGGTTGAACCAAGGGTCAATCCAGACACAAACTGTTTTCGCATCACGAAAAAGACAATGAGCGTTGGAATCACAGCGATCATGGCACCCGCCGCTAATAGGTTGTAGTCGGTGGTGAATTCACCTTGTAATCGTCCCAGTGCCGAGGTTATGGGCCGCTTTTTATCAGTAGACATCAACACAAGTGCCCAGAAGAAGTCGTTATAGATCCAAGTGGTCATCAGCACAGCCAGCGATGCCAGCGGTGGCCGGAGTAGCGGCAGCATTACCCGGAAATAGTGAGTAAAGACATTGGCTCCATCGACCATGGCCGATTCTGAAATCTCTTTCGGAATTGTCTTCATGTATGAAGAGAGAACAAAGGTGGCAAATCCCATCTGGAAAGCAACGTGGATAAGAACTACTCCCCAGTGATTGTCATATAGGAATCTTCTATCGCCAACTAGGTCACCGAGTGCAAGATACATCTTGAACACAGGAATGAATACCAGCTGTGGTGGGAGAAGGTTCCCTGCGGTGAATAAAAGCAGCATTGCCACGTTGAACTTGAAGGAATACCTGGTAACGACAAAGGCTATTAGAGATCCAAACAGCAGCGTTAGAAAGACTGCCGGAATGGTGATCAGAGCAGAGTTCAAGAAGTAGGTCGGCAACTCCATGCGGCTAATTGCCTCTTCGTAATTGAAAAGACCAATCTCCTCAGGAACTGATAGGACACCGTTTTTCATGATTTCGGTGTAGGGACGGAATGAAGACCACAGTGTCCACAGAATCGGGAAGATCCAGATGATTGCAAAGATTCCGATGAAGATAGAAATCAGTCGGTCTTTTATATCCTGCGCATAGAGCGTCTTCTTGCGCTTCTTTTCTGAAACATTCGTCACTTGACATCCTCCTTGAACTGCTGCTGGAGGTAGGCAATTATCGGAACAATCGAGAGCAGGAAGAGAATAACTGCGTAGGCAGCTCCCTTCATTGAAGCTCCCTCACCGGCAATACTTTCGAAGACCAGAACACCCAGGATGGGCAGGCCACCGCGACCGCCATAGATGATGTAGACCATGTCGAATGCTCTGAGAGATTCGATGATGGTGATGACCAAGACAATGATGTTGACCGGCCGCATGGCAGGGAAAATCACCTTGCGGAAGGTTTGCCATTCGGTCGCTCCATCGATGGTCGCAGCTTCCCGCAAGGAAGCATCAATCGCCTTAAGCCCTGCTAAGTAAAGAAGCATGATGTAGCCGATGTGGCGCCAGGAGGCCATAACCATGATGACCCAGACGTTGTACTGCTCATCACCAAAGAAAGAAATGGCCTGAGCTGTTGGCAAGCCAAGCAGTCCATTCACAAAGCCATCTGGCCTGAGCAGGAAGTTCCAGATGATTCCTGTGACCGCCAGGGAAAGCACAACTGGAAGATAGAAGGCCGATTGGTAGAACTTGTGACCTCTGATTTCACGGTCAATTTGATAAGCGAGTAATACACCAAGTGGTGTGGCTATGAAGAAGAACCACAGCAACCAGATCGTGTTGACTCTGAGGGCATCATAGAAAATCGGGGTATTGAAGAAGATGTTCTCGTAGTTAGCAAGCCCAGCCCACTGGATATCTTCTATGCGGATGCCAGTCCAGTAGGTGAAAGATAAATACATCGTGGCAATCGCTGGGAACCAAACGAGGGCGATGTGAAGAAAAGTTGGGATTCCAATAAAGAATCCGAGTGTTACTTTGTCAGATTTTGAAAAGAAACGACGGCGCCGAGGTTTACTCAGCGCCGTCGTCTCAGTTGTCATGCCTTTTAGCTTAAGCCAGTGGAGGCAAAGCGTCCCACTGTGACTGTAGAGACTCCAGCATTGAATCAGTGCTGGAAGTGTCTCTGAACCATCCCTGGAATGCAGGACCGACGATCGGACCAGCAAAGTCTGGGCGAGTGTCACGGTCGAGGAACTGAGTGATGTACTTAGCCTCGTTCATAACTGCCAGCTGCTGTGTCTGGAATGCGTCATAGGTGCTGGTGTCCTGTCCCTTGTTTGCAGAGGTCATTGGAACACCGGTGTCTAGCATTGCCTGAACACCTTCCATGTCACCTGCGAACTTGATTAGGTCCTTACCACCTGCATTGTTGGCTCCGTTAGCTGCAACACAGAAACCATCGATAGGTGCATCGATTGTGTCGCGAGCGAAGTCTGGGTTGATTTCTGGGAATGGAATTACCCATAGGTCGTCATAGTCCTCATCGCTAACTGACTTGAAGTCAGCACCGAACCATGAGCCCATCATGAAGAATCCACCCTGACGTGAAAGTAGCATGTCACGTCCGCCATCCCACTCAAGGTCAAGCACGTTGGTGTTCATGTATGGAACTAGCATCTCCCAGTGACGGAATACTTCCTTGACGCGGTCATCGGTCCACTTCTCGCGACCTGCAAGTAGGTCAACGTGGAACTGGTAGCCGTTAATACGTGCGTTAAGAATGTCGAAAGTTCCCATTGCTTCCCAGCCACCCTTGTTGGTGCCGATGTAGCCAATGAGTCCCTTTGCCTTGAGCTCGCCTAGGGCGCCCATGAAGTCATCCCAGTTGTAAACGTCTTCTGGGTTCAGGCCAACCTCGGCCATCATTGACTTACGGAAGTGCAGACCCCATGGGTACCAGCTCTGTGGTACGAAGTACTGCTTGCCGTCTAGACCAGTTGAAGCAATCTTGTAGCTCTCGTTGTACTGGTCACCGATCTCATTCCAGACATCGGATACGTCAACCAGAAGACCCTGTGCAGCAAAGAACTGCATACGGAAACCGGCCATCCACTGGAAGCAGTCGTCTGGTGTTCCCT
>CAZMOF010000062.1:0-2876 GCA_964567905.1 uncultured Aquiluna sp.
GTTCGTGAAGATGAATGCAAAGCTGATCTTTTCTGGCCACACTCACGGCGGTCAAGTTTGTCTGCCGAGTGGTAAAGCAATCATCACCAACTGTGATCTGCCGGCTTCTCAAGCTCAGGGCTTGAGCTACTACAAGCAAACTCCGCTGCATGTCTCGGGTGGTATAGGGGCAAACATCTTTACCCCTATTCGACTTTTCTGCCCGCCCTCAGCAACTCTCATAAAAATCAACTAGAGCTCCACGGTGATCTGGATCTCGTCTCCAGTTTCGATTGAGTTCGGATTTCTGATTTCATTTTTTAGTGGGACATAAAAGGATCCGTTTTTTGGTATCAGCGAGGTTGAAACAGTGACTCTACCCAAAGTTATTCTGGCTGGAATTACGCCCCAGCCATAGGTAAGTTCACGCTTTACTTCCTCGATTTGTTGAGTGATGGTCTCTGGCGTAGAGACAAAATAGAACGGTGCGGGTCCCCTCCACTCGAACACCTTGCCTTTGAAGACAAATCTCAAGTGGTTTCTCCGTAGTTGTAAAGAATAAAGTAAAACTTATCGGGCTAGGCCAGCTCTTTAGCGACCAGCTCGGCAATCTCATAGGTGTTCAGCGCTGCACCTTTGCGCAGGTTATCCCCGACAACAAACAGCTCAAGTGTGTTTGGGAAATCAATTGACTGACGAACTCTGCCGACAAAGGTTGGATCCTGCCCCGCAACGAAGGCCGGTGTTGGAAAGATTCCCTTTTCCGGCTCATCCATCAGGCGAATAGTAGGTTGCTTGGCAAGTTCTGACTTGGCCTCATCAACTGCAATTGGGTTTGCGAACGTTGCATGCACCGCCAACGAGTGACTGACTTGAACGGGCACACGCACGCAGGTTGCAGCAACTTTGAGATCTTTGATTCCAAGAATCTTTCTTGATTCATTTCGAACTTTGAGCTCTTCAGAAGTGTGACCGCCCTCTTTAACCGAACCCGCAAGAGGAATGACATTCAGGGCAATCGGAGTTGGCCATGGCGAATCTGTTGGTTGTAGTCCATTTTCCAAGAGTGTCTTGGCGACACTGTCAGTGGTGATTCCCGCATCTGGATTTGAGGCAACCCCAGCAATTTCCTTCTTCAGCTGCTCAATTCCTGAAGCCCCAGCGCCCGATACAGCCTGATAGCTGGCAACTACAAGTTCAGTGAGCTGCCACTTCCTGTGAAGAGCTCCCATTGCGGCCATCATGGTCAAAGTAGTGCAGTTGGGGTTGGCAATAATACCTTTTGGTCTACTCAGTGCCATTTGTGGATTGACCTCTGGGACCACCAGGGGAACCTCCGGGTCCATCCGGAATGCTGCTGAGTTATCGACAACGACAACTCCCTTACTAGCAGCGATTGGAGCCCACTGAGCAGAAACCTCATCAGGAACATCAAACATCGCTATGTCGACTCCCTCGAAAGCCTCGGGAGAAAGGGCAACAACAGTGAGTTCCTTACCATGGACCAAAATCTTCTTGCCGGCTGATCGCGCGGAGGCAATCAGTCTGATTTCCCCCCAGATGTTTTCGCGGGCATTGATGATTTCAATCATCACCGTCCCAACGGCACCAGTTGCACCCACCAGGGCAAGATTTGGCTTCATTTATTTATCTTCCAGTTCCGGCATAGATTACCGCTGTCTCAGCGGCATCAAGTTCAAATGCAGTGTGGACAATTCTGGTGGCTTCCTTCAGCTGGTCGGCTCTGGTAACAACTGAAATTCGAATCTCAGAGGTTGAGATCATCTCAATGTTGATGCCGGCCTTGGCCAGTGCGCCAAAGAGCTTGGCGCTAACGCCAGACGATGTCTTCATACCTGCTCCAACAATGGAGAGTTTTCCAATCTCGTCGTCGTAGGTAATTGATTGAAAACCAATACCCGACTGCTTTGCCTTAAGTGCCTCAACCACTTTGTGTCGGTCATTGTGAGGAAGAGTGAAAGAAATATCACTCAGGTGATTTTCTGTTGTCGAGACGTTCTGAACAATCATGTCAATATTCGCACCAGCTTCGGCAACAGCCTGGAAAATCTCCGCTGCCTTACCTGGTCTGTCCGGAACACCAATCACGGTGATCTTGGACTGTGTACTGTCTGCTGCAACTCCAGAGACGACTGGTTCTTCCATGTTTGCTCCCGATTTCTTGGTGTAGACGAGAGTGCCAGGATCGGCACTAAAGGTTGATCTAACTCTGAGTGGAACTGCATGCCTGCGGGCAAACTCCACTGCTCTGATATACAAAATCTTGGCCCCTGATGATGACAGCTCCAGCATGGAGTCAAGGTCAATCTCAGCAAGCTTTCTGGCTCTTGGAACAATTCTTGGATCTGCCGTGTAGACACCATCCACATCGGAGTAAATCTCGCAGATATCTGCCTTCAGTGACGCTGCCAGTGCGACCGCGGTGGTGTCAGATCCACCACGACCTAAAGTGGTGGTGTCACCGTTTTCAAAACTAAATCCCTGAAATCCAGCGACAACCGCAATGTTTCCGGCATCGAGTGCTTCTGAGATGCGTTTTGGATCAATCTTCCAGATTCTGGCACTTCCGTGTTCTGAGTCGGTTGAGATACCAGCCTGGTAACCGGTGAAGGACATTGCCTTTCCGCCCTGATCCTTGATGGCCATGGCGAGAAGTGCCATGGAGATTCTCTCTCCAGCGGTTAGCAAAATATCCATCTCACGATTTCCAGAGATATCGGTGGTGACGGAGTTTGCCAGATCGATTAGTTCATCAGTGGTGTCGCCCATGGCAGACACCACAACCACAACCTTGTTGCCTGCGTTTTGTGCAGCGAGAACCCTGGCGGCGACGTGCTTGATTTTCTCGGCATCAGAAACCGAGGAACCGCCAAACT
>CAZMOF010000063.1:0-2724 GCA_964567905.1 uncultured Aquiluna sp.
AGCCGATAATAAACATTATGTCAAGTTATGTTTTTCGGGGCCTTCCCCAACGTTTCAATGAATGAAACTAAATCTGCTGAGATGCAGCGGTCCACCTGTTGAGCTGTGCCATGGCAGCTCCCGATTCGATTGCCACCTTGGCTTTTGTCAGGGCTTGCTGCAAGCGATTCTGAATCGGTTTTTCGGCCGACGAAGGATTCTTGGCTAATTCGTAGGCAACCAAGCCAGCGGCAGCATTCAGGGCCACCATGTCTGAAATGGCCTCAGAGTGCTCAAATTCAGCCCCAGATAGGGTTTTCAAGGCTACTTGGGCATTGTGGTGGGCATCTCCCCCAATTAGCCAGTGTTTCTCGGCGCTAGCTAGGCCCAGATCCTTGGCATCAAGTGAGTATTCCTCCACTGTTCCGGCACTAACCTGCCAAATCTGGTTCAAATCGGTGGTGGAAAGCTCGTCCAGACCATCCTGGGACCTGAACACCAGGGCTGTTCTGC
The DNA here is from genome assembly GCA_964567905.1 of uncultured Aquiluna sp. Taxonomy (GTDB): domain Bacteria; phylum Actinomycetota; class Actinomycetes; order Actinomycetales; family Microbacteriaceae; genus Aquiluna. The sequence goes on from CAZMOF010000063.1 coordinate 493, forward strand.
CGCGTTGGGCCAGCTCCTGAGCCATCAGCGGGGCGATTTCGGGGTTCGCTACCCCAAGGGCCGTAGCAATGGGCTGGGCGGGGTTAGCTAGGGGGCCTAGAAAGTTGAAGGTCGTTGGGATGCCTAATTCTTTGCGAATAGGAGCCACATGGCGCATGGCTGGGTGAAAAACAGGGGCGAAAAAGAACGTTATCCCAGCTGCTTTAAACACCTCGCCTACCTGCTGGGGAGATAAATCCAGCCTGATACCTAGTACCTCGAGCATCTCTGATGAACCAGTTTTGCCAGAGGCAGATCGAGAGCCGTGCTTGAGAACTGGAACCTCGCAGGCGGCTGCGACTATCGATGCCATGGAGCTTATGTTGACTGTTCCAAGCAGGTCTCCCCCGGTACCAACAATATCGAGAGCATCATTTCCCGTTTCCAGGAGTAGAGCATTCTCAAGCATGACGTCAACAAGTCCCGAGAGTTCCTCAGCCGTTTCACCCTTGGCTCTCAGGGCCAACATGAATGCACCAATTTGACTAGGTGTTGCTTCCCCAGCCATGATCTCCCGCATTGACCAGCTCGCATCATCACGCGATAGGTCCTCCCCCGATAAAAGTCGAGTCAGAATATTGGACCAGGACAATTCAGCCATGGCGAGAAGTCTAATCAGTTCAGTTTTTTATCTCAGTCGAAAAAATTCTAAAATCCGCGTAAATTCGGGCATATAGGGGCATTTGGCAAGTTACAATTGAGCCATGTCAGCCTCCACAACTTCTGCTCCTATGACCATTCAGCGGCCGAACACGACCAGTGTCGGCACGATTGTTTGGCTTGGCAGCGAGGTCATGTTCTTTGCTGGATTATTCGCCATGTACTTCTCGCTCAGGGCTGGAGCTCCAGATCTATGGGCTAATGACACCCAAATCCTCAACGTTCCCTTCGCGCTGATCAACACGCTGATCTTGGTTTCTAGCTCCTTCACCGCGCAGTTTGGTGTATTTGCTGCCGAGCGCATGCAGGCAAGACGAACCAGCTGGGCTCCTGCCAACTGGGGCATGATCGAGTGGTTTTTCCTCACCTACATCCTTGGCGCAATCTTCGTCGCCGGTCAGGTTTGGGAGTATGCACTGCTAGTGAGTGAAGGAGTGACCCTTAGTTCAAACTCATACGGTTCTGCCTTCTACATCACAACTGGTTTCCACGCTCTTCACGTAACTGGTGGATTAATTGCATTCCTACTTGTGATTGGTAGAGCATACGCCGCAAAAAACTTTGGTCATCGAGAAGCAACCAGCGCCATCGTCACGTCCTACTACTGGCACTTCGTGGATGTTGTTTGGATTGGTCTTTTCCTAGTCGTTTATGTTTTGAAATAAAAAATGGAGAATCAGTTGAATCAAAAACCAATGCGTCGTCGCCCATGGGCCCTCGGGGTTGTGATATTCCTCGGCCTAGTTATGTCTGGTGGCGGTTACGCGGTTGCGACTCAGACCTATCAAGCAGAATTTGGTTCACCTGCTCAGGTTGAAGAGGGAAGAAAGCTTTTCCTAGCAAATTGTGCAAGCTGCCATGGAACTAATGGCGAGGGTGCTATCGGTGGTCCGAGCCTAATTGGTGTTGGTGCTGCATCTGTTGATTTCCAAGTTGGAACAGGAAGAATGCCAGGACAGGCATCAGGTCCACAGCTATACAAGAAGCCAGTTCAATTCACTGAAGAGCAGATCCTCGCAATGGCTGCCTATGTTGCCTCGCTTGCACCTGGGCCTGCAATTCCAGCAGAAGAATTTTTGCGCACCGATGGTGACGTAACTCACGGTGGCGAGCTTTTCAGAATCAACTGTGCGATGTGCCACAACGCAGTTGGTGCTGGCGGTGCACTCACAGAAGGAAAGTTTGCGCCTGGCCTGCAGGGTGTGACAGAAAAACACATTTACGAAGCCATGGTTACAGGACCTCAGAACATGCCAGTTTTCAGCGATGCGAACCTAACGCCTGAGGATAAAAAGGACATCATCTCCTATCTCAAGTACGTGGAAGAGTTTGAATCAGTTGGCGGATACGAACTTGGTTCGATTGGCCCAGTTGCCGAAGGACTGTTCACCTGGATCTTTGGAATCGGATTCATCATCGCCATAACGGTCTGGCTTGGAGCGAAGGCAAACTAATGAGCGAACTAGATAAGTACTCAGCCGGCAGCAGAACTGACATCGTCAGACCAATTGCTGACCCAGGTCTAGAGCCACA
>CAZMOF010000064.1:0-2595 GCA_964567905.1 uncultured Aquiluna sp.
ATCCACTGATTTCCCATAAGGTCACCCTCCTCAGAGACAAGAACACGACCAGCGCTCTATTTCGGCAGCTAGTTGAAGAGCTTGTGACGCTTCTGACTTTTGAAGCAACAAAGGACCTTAAGGTCGATCAAATCGTGGTTGAAACTCCCCTTACAAAAACTCAAGGTCACCACTTAGCAAAACCTACCCCGCTGATTATTCCGATCCTCAGGGCTGGACTTGGAATGCTGGCTGGAATTACCAAACTGATTCCTGATGCAGAGGTTGGCTTTTTAGGAATTAAGCGAGATGAGAAAACGCTACAGCCTGTTACTTATGCAAATCGACTTCCAGATCGACTAGATAATCGAGAGGTCTTCCTGATTGATCCCATGCTGGCGACAGGCGGAACACTGATTGATTCTCTCGACTATGCATTCGAAAGAGGAGCTACCAAAGCAACCTGCATCTGTCTGCTAGGTGCTCCCGAAGGGGTCGAGGCTGTCAGAGAGCACCTGAGAAAGAGTTGGCCCGATAAGCCTGTAAGTGTCCACCTAGCAGCACTAGATGAAAAACTCAACGAAGTTGGTTACATAGTCCCTGGTCTTGGCGATGCTGGTGACCGGTTGTATGGAAACTCAGGCGGAAACTAGCTCTCAGCAGCCAGTCGCTTTTTGGCTGATGCCTGCCTTGCTCTAACGTTGGCGTCGAGCTCAACTTTACGAATTCTGATTGCCTCGGGCGTAACCTCTACGCACTCATCTTCTCTAGCAAACTCAAGGCTCTCTTCTAAGGAAAGCTTCTTCGGCGGTGTGAGGCCCACGAAGCTATCGGCAGAAGCAGCACGCATGTTAGTGAGCTGCTTCTCCTTGGTGATGTTCACTTCCATGTCCTCTGGACGGGAGTTTTCGCCAACGACCATTCCCCCGTAAACCTCACTGGTTGGTTCAATAAAGAAACTGCCGCGCTCCTGAAGTGCAATCATGGCAAATGGAGTTGCTACCCCTGCTCGATCCGCAACGAGGGAGCCGTTTTGACGGCTAACAATATCTCCAGCCCAAGGCTCGTAACCTGCGGCAAGGGCATTAGCGATTCCCGAACCCTTCGTAGTGGTGAGGAACTCTGTCCTAAACCCAATTAGCCCTCTGGATGGAACCTTGAATTCCATTCTCACCCAGCCGGTTCCGTGGTTAATCAGATTTACCATGCGGCCTTTTCGAGCAGCAAGCAGCTGAGTCACAGCACCCAGAAACTCCTCAGGTGTGTCAATCGTCAAATCTTCAAATGGCTCGTGGGTTTTGCCATCTATGGTTTTGGTCACAACCTGCGGCTTACCGACGGTTAGTTCGTAACCCTCTCGTCGCATCTGCTCCACCAGAATGGCTAGTGCTAGCTCTCCTCTGCCCTGAACTTCCCAGGCATCAGGTCTGTTTGTAGGCAAAACCTTAATTGAAACGTTTCCAATTAGTTCTCTGTCGAGGCGATCCTTGACTAGGCGAGCTGTCACCTTAGCGCCTTTAACTCTTCCTGCCATTGGGGATGTATTGATTCCGATGGTCATTGATATGGCTGGTTCATCAACCTTAATCAGAGGTAGCGGCCGAACATCATTTGGATCGCAAAGTGATTCACCGATGGTAATTTCCTCGATACCAGCAACAGCGACAATGTCGCCAGGTCCGGCACTTTCAATCGGATAGCGTTCGAGAGCCTTGGTGCCAAGAAGTTCAGTGACCTTTACATTCTGCGTGGTTCCGTCCTGCCTTACCCAAGCAACCTGCTGGCCTTTTTTGATTTCACCGTTGAAGATACGGATGAGCGCCAAGCGACCAAGGAAGGGTGATGCATCGAGGTTGGTGACGTGGGCCTGGAGAGGTGCGCCTTCTTCAAAAGATGGGGCAGGGACATACTTCAAAATAGTTTCGAACAAAGCTTCAAGATTTTCAGCATCTGGCAAAGAACCATCTTTTGGTTTGTTGAGGGAGGCTCTTCCGGCACGTCCTGAAGCATAAATTACGGGTAGCTCCAAGATTGCATCCACATCGAGATTAGGCACAGTGTCGTGCAGATCTGACGCGAGCCCGAGGAGTAGGTCGTGACTTTCCTCAACGACCTCGTCAATTCGTGCATCCGGACGGTCAGTCTTATTGACCACCAGAATCACAGGAAGATTTGCTTCAAGTGCTTTGCGAAGCACAAATCTAGTTTGTGGAAGAGGACCTTCGGATGCATCGACGAGTAGAACCACTCCGTCAACCATCGAGAGCCCTCGTTCAACTTCTCCCCCGAAGTCTGCGTGACCTGGGGTGTCAATCACGTTGATGGTGATGGTCTGTCCTCCAGCCGCCGGCCCTGAATAGGAGACTGTCGTATTTTTAGCCAGAATCGTGATGCCCTTCTCTTTTTCAAGGTCACCAGAATCCAAGACTCTCTCGCCCACCGCGGCATGTGCCGAAAAAGCGCCTGTCTGACGCAACATGGCGTCAACCAATGTGGTCTTTCCGTGGTCGACGTGCGCGACAATCGCGACATTTCTCAATTGAGTATTTGAGGCCATTTTTGGAGAGCTCGTAATCTGTTTCAGGGCAAAGCTAAAGTCTAAGGGTTGCTTTGAAC
>CAZMOF010000065.1:0-2543 GCA_964567905.1 uncultured Aquiluna sp.
ATGATTTGGTTTCCCTGCACCAGCATTCCGGAGAAGGTTGTTCCCATACCTTCTAGTTCTGGATGCTCACCAACCGTTGCTGCCAGCATGCCATTTGCTTCCAGGATTCCCTTGCGCAGAGTTTCTATGGCTTCATCAATGGTGTCGTAGCGAGCATCGGTCAGCGCGACTCGTTGTGAGGTAATTGCCGATGCAATATCACCACCGGCGTGACCACCCATGCCATCTGCTACGAAGTAGAGCTGATATCCCGCATAACCAGAGTCTTGATTTGATGAGCGGTGCTTACCGATGTCGCTTGCCGCATAGCTGAGCGTCTTTATTGACATTTAGCTCACCTCAGATCAAAGGTGGTGGTGCCGATTCTCACCGTAGCGCCAGCTCGCATTGTCATCGGGGTCGTGACCTTCTTACCATCAAGGTATGTCCCGTTGGTTGAGTTCAGATCCTGAAGTATCCACTCGTCTCCCACCGAAACCAGCTTGGCGTGCATGTTGGAAGCAAACTCGTCCGAGATTACTAGATCAGCACTTGGTGATCGTCCAATCACTATTTCTTTTCTGCCATCGAGATCAACTCTCAGTCCGGCATTTCTGCCAGTTAGCATCTGAATAAAGGTTGGGTCAAAGGTGTCGCTATCTTCAACTTCAAGTTCAGCAACCGGTGCTGCTTGGGCTAGTTGCGGCGCTCGCGATTTAGTCAGTCTGCTGATTACGCGTCGGCCATACAGATCCGCCCTGATTACTGACAGCAGGCTTAGAACAAAAATCCACAGCACCGCCACGAAGCCGATGCGAACTAGGAACAGCGCCAGTTCACTCACTTACTTCACCAGCCTGCAGTTGGAATTCAAATTCACTTCGCCCAGCGGTTATCTTGCTGCCTGACTGCAACACAATCTCGTTAACTCTTACGCCATCAACAAATGTTCCATTGGTTGACTGCAGATCTCTAACCGCGCCGGTTTCACCATTCCAGGCCACTTCGAAGTGGAAGCGGGAAAGCCCTCGGTCATCTACCGTTATGTCAGCCTTCTCATCCCTACCAACAGTGTTGGAACCGCGCTTGAGTCTGTATTCAACACCGCCAGTTACCAATACCGGCACCCAGTTCACTGATTTTTCAACGGGCTGTGAACCAACCCGGACTGAGCCCCTGGTGATGCGGTCGTCAATTGAAACGTTTAGTTCTATCTCTCCAAGTAGGCGATAGCTTCGCTCCGATACATATCTATTGAGCTCCGAGCGGATGGCCCCCAGCATGGCTGGAGTCACCTTGTCGGCATCGGTTGAGTTGATCAGGATTAGGTAGCGGTGGGGGACCAGGGTTGCTCCGACGGGATCGGTCTTGGCGGCCAAATCCATGGCTGAGCGGATGGCTTGGCTAACCTCTACTGGCTGGAGCTGAGCTTTGGAGAATTTTGCAAACAGAGAGCTGACGGCTGATTCAATCTTCTCTTCTGCCTTGTCCAAAAAGCCCACTCGCTCCACCTTTTCCCCGGTTGCCCTGGGTTAGCTAAGTCTATTCGCAGCCTTATTAGAAGCCTGAAACTCTGCTAACCTGCTGTATTCGCAAGACACCGCGCGAGTGGCGAAATGGCAGACGCGCTGGCTTCAGGTGCCAGTGTTCGCAAGGACGTGGGGGTTCAAGTCCCCCCTCGCGCACCACTTACCTCTTATATGCACTCGCTGCGGAAACTAAAGCCTCGAACAACCTAAGGTCCTCAAGGGTTTGCTCCGGATGCCACTGCACAGCCAGCCCAAACGGGTGATCCTTCAGCTCGACAGCCTGGATAACTCCATCCGGAGAGTGGGCTGTTACTGCTAGGCCCTCACCGACAGAGTCAATTGCTTGGTGGTGATACAGAGCGCAATTATCAATTGCTGGACCTACTAGAGCGGCCAGCTTGCTACCGGCTTCAACCTGCATCGTCATCTTGGCAAAGTTTCCGCCACCTGGTTGATAGCGGTTGTCACCAACTACATCTGGAAGATGCTGAATAAGTGAACCACCGCGGTTTACGTTCAGCACCTGAGCTCCGCGACAAATACCAAGGAACGGAAGTTTCATTTCTATTGCAGCTGTGATTAGTTGATCTTCCAAAAGATCTCTGAGTGAGTCTGGTTTTTCTGCCATCTCGTGAGGAGCCTGACCATACCTGGTGGATTCAACATCTCTGCCACCGGTGATAATCAATCCATCAAGCGAGGAAAGAATTTTCTTGGCTGCATCAGAGTCAATCTCCTGCGGCGGAATTATCACTGCAATACCACCAGCTCTTGTCACACCTTCTATATAGAAGGCAGGGAGCATTGCCATCTGCGTATCCCAGATTCCAGTCTGTCCTCTTTGGCGATAGCAGCTAAGACCAATTAGTGGCTTCAATTACACTCCTGAGCGCTTTGCAAACAATATAGATGTGAAACACCTAGCGAAGACAGATAAATCTGAATGCAAGGCGGCCAAGATGGTTTTATGGCTCCAGAGATGTTTCTTGTTTACCTTGAGGCAATGGGCGTTATTGCCTTTGCTCTTTCCGGGGT
>CAZMOF010000066.1:0-2539 GCA_964567905.1 uncultured Aquiluna sp.
AAAGCTCGGTTACCGGTCTCTGCCGGTTCACTTTTTAGGCAAGGCGGGAACCTTCGCACTGCTTTATGCCTTGCCACTGCTACTTATGTCGGACATCTGGCCAGCGGCTGAGTTTATAGTCCTACCTCTGTCATGGGCATTTGCCTGGTGGGGGATGGTCCTCTATTGGATTTCCGGATTCATCTATCTTCACCAGCTCAGAAATCTGATTTCGCAAGCAGGGGCAAAATCCTCTAACATTTAGTCTCTAGAGGAGACTGAATGTCCAAAGATGTGCATGGCGAAGATACCGCCAAGTTTGCCTCTGACATGGTGGCTGAATCAGCCCCAACTCTTTCCCCAGAAGAAGCCGCAGCCCTAGCTGCACTTCCCGCCAAATCAGCTCTACTGATTGTTCATCGTGGACCGGGAAGTGGATCTCGCTATCTTCTCGACCAAGACCTTACGGTTGCTGGTCGCCACCCTGATGCAGACATATTTCTTGACGACGTGACTGTTTCTCGACGTCACGCCAAGATTGAACGAGAAGGCTCCGTCTTCTTTGTCTCCGACCAGGGTTCAATGAATGGAACTTATGTTGATTCAAAGCGTGTTGATAGGCAAAGATTGATCAACGGCATGGAAATCATGATCGGTAAGTTCCGACTCACCTTCTACTCATCAGATAAGGATCGATAAATGGAGAATGCAGTTCGCAAGCTCCAGGATCACCGGAAGCTCTACACAATCGGCCAGGTCTTGACTGTTCTCAAGCCTGAGTTCGGTGACCTATCACCATCTAAGCTGCGGTTTTTGGAAGACCAGGGACTGGTAACGCCAGAGAGAACCGATGCTGGATATAGAAAGTATTCAGAGACACAGATTGAAAGACTCAGGATTGTTCTAACCCTGCAGCGTGATCAGTATCTCCCGCTGAAAGTGATTAAGGAATATCTGGCTGAGCTTGATGCTGGAAAGAAGCCACTTCTTCCAGCCTCCTCGCCAGTTACGCTTCGCAAAGGTCAGAAGTTTTCTACGGCCCAGCTAAAAAGCGAAACTGGACTCAGTGATTCAGCGTTTCGCGAGGCCGCAGAGCTTGGTCTATTCGGAGCGCAGCCGCACTCATCACATGAAGTTGAGATTGCATTTGCACTAGTTGGCCTTGAGCAATTTGGTATTCAGCCAAGGCACCTAAGGGGACTCAAGGCTGCCGCAGAGCGTGAAGTGGGCATCATCACTGGTGTCACTGAACCTGTAATCAGGAAAAAGGCTCCTGATTCTGCTGCGAAGGCCGCTCACCTCGGACGCGAAATAGCGGAAAGATTTGGCGCAATCAGGGCACATCTAGTGGCTGGTGCAATCGACAAAATCGAAGGTTAGCGACACGCGGGACAGATAAACCCTAAAGCGCAACTTGAAGGCAAACTTTTATCTCGTCTGAGCGAAGGAGAGAAGTTGGAGATTCAATCACCAACTCTGTTTGATGATGGCGTGCCAGCCACACCGCTTGGTTATCGTGGCACCTCAGCAGCTGCCGCTGCCGGAATCTCCTACCGTCAACTCGACTACTGGGACAGAACTGCTCTAGTTGTTCCCTCCATCCAAGGCGCTGCCGGATCTGGCTCTCAAAGGCTTTACTCCTTCCGCGACATTCTGGTGTTGAAGCTAGTTAAGAGATTGCTTGACACAGGTGTCTCGCTTCAGCAAATCAGAGTGGCGGTTGAGCAACTAAAGGCTGCAGGTATTGCAGACCTAACCAACACCACACTGATGAGCGATGGAGCGAGGGTTTACCTCTGCACGACTCAGGACGAAGTAATTGACCTTCTGGGCCAGGGCCAAGGCGTCTTCGGGATTGCCGTCGGAAGACTGGTTCGCGAAGTTGAGGCGACACTTATTGACTTTGCTGCCGAAGAGGCTCAGATTCAAGACGAGCTTGCCGCTCGCAGAGCTAGGAAGATTTCCTAGACCACCAGCGCTTTTTCTTGCGCTTTTCCTTTACCTCTTGCACCTCGATAATTTCATCCAGCGCAGTGCCTCGCATCGAGCGGTCGACAACTCCAACTCTCGAGCGGTTTTCGCCAGCTTGTTCAAGCTCGCTAATGGCACCAGCTAGAAGCCAATCAAATCCGCGGGCGATTTCCGCGGCTCCCTCAGCCGGCCAGGAGTGGATTGGTCTGGCAGCACCAGTTGCCTGCTGAACCGCTGCCCGCTCCTCGAAATATGGCATCAGCAGCTGCTCACCGAAGATTTCCTTGAGTTCTTTGATTCGATAATCGTGCTCGTGAGACTGGGGTCTAAATCTATTCACCACCACGCCGAGCAGCTCTAGCCGTGGCGAGAGCTTGGCGCTAATTTCCAAGATAGCTTTTCTTGCCCGATCGGCAGCAATCACCGAATAGAGGGCAGGCTCGGTGACAAGAATCACTCGATCAGATGCCACCCAAGCGGTTCTAGTCAGAGCATTTATCGATGGAGGAGTGTCAACAATCACCAGATCGTATTCGTCCTCAAGCCCAACTAGGACCTGTTCTAGTTTCCAAACATCGTCAACGGTTGG
>CAZMOF010000067.1:0-2525 GCA_964567905.1 uncultured Aquiluna sp.
TCAGTATTTGAAATTCCCATGAGAATAACTGCACGCAATCGTGCCTGGAGATTTTCTTTAGCTAGATCGCTTAGCGTCAGCAGCTTCTCTACTGAAGCATGGGGTCCTTCAATTTCAATCTCTCGGTATTCACATCCGAGATTCTTTGCCAGAGACTTTGCATCAGTTATTGAGTGATCAGATGAGTAGCGCGACGGTAGGGCGACCCCAAGAACATTCTCTGCACCAATTGCCTCAGAGGCAATGGCGCAACTGAGGGCGCTGTCGATTCCTCCCGAAAGTCCAAGAACAATTTTGCCTTGACCGTTCTTTGTGCAGTAGTCGCGCAAACCCGTTACCAAGACTTGGAATAGTCGCTCTGGATCGTCATCTCGAATCGGTTCTAATGGTTGAGTTTCAACAAAAAGTCCTTGACCTGATGGCGCTCTGAAAATTTCATTACCTTCCGCATCAATCAGGAAACTGTCCCCATCGAAGACCAAGTCGTCCTGGCCACCACTTAGATTGCAGTACGCGAGCGCAAAGCCTTGCTGGAACTTTCTCGCAGCTGCTCTTCGCTCTGACTGCTTCGATCGTGTGTAGGGTGAACCGTTCGGAACTATCACTAGCTCTACTTGTTGTTTTGCAAGAGCTTTAGCCTGTGTGGCGTCTTGGTCCCAAATGTCTTCACAGATGGCAACGGCAACGTTTTTTCCATGCAGCTGGAATATCAGCTCTTGGGAGCCGGGAACGAAGTTCCTCCAGTCATCGAAAACGTCATAGTTAGGAAGCCGCTTTTTGTGATAGCTACCTACAACGACACCTTCGGAGAAAACGGTGGCGGAATTGTGCGCGATGGCGAATGAGACCTGCGATGGGTCAAGATTTTTTGCCTTGGAAACGTGACCAATGACCACAGTTAGACCTGGGAAATCCTTCGATGCCTGAACCAGCTGGGCGAGCTTGGCTTCTGTCTTCTCGATGATGTCTGATCGGTAGCTCAGATCGCCGAGCGGGTAGCCGCAGAGTGCGAGTTCCCCAAAAACCACCAGGTCAACTTTTCCGTGAGCCTGCTTGAGCTGGGAGAGTACCTGTGAAAAGTTGTGCTCCAAATCGCCAACCACAGGGTTGATCTGACCGAAGCCAATACGGATTTCTCGCACAACCACTAGCCTATAGAGAGGTTCAGGAGGGCATATGGACAAGCAGCAAGAGTTCGTCCTGCGCACAATTGAGGAGCGCGGGGTCAAATTCATCCGCCTTTGGTTTACGGACGTCGCAGGCACTTTGAAGTCTGTAGCCGTAGCTCCGGCAGAAATTGAGGGGGCTTTTGCCGAGGGTATTGGTTTCGATGGTTCCGCTATCGAGGGCCTCGCAAGAACCTCAGAAGCCGACATGCTGGCTATGCCCGACCCCAGCACTTTCCAGATACTTCCATGGAGGGGCACCGTTGACCCAGCTGCCAGGATGTTCTGCGACATCGCAACTCCGGATGGTAAGCCTGCAGCCGCGGACCCAAGAAACGTTCTCCGACGCGCTCTAGATAAAGCAGCCTCCCTTGGCTTCAGTTTCTATGTTCATCCTGAAATCGAGTTTTACCTTTTGAAGTCAGCTGAGCTTGGTGCCGACGGACTTCCACAGCCGGTTGACAATGCTGGCTACTTTGACAACGTCCCTGGGGGAACAGCGCACGATTTTCGAAGGCGTGCAGTCACAATGTTGGAACAGCTGGGGATCTCGGTTGAGTTTTCTCACCACGAGGGCGGGCCAGGTCAAAACGAGATTGATCTTCGTTATGCCGATGCACTTTCGATGGCAGACAATGTCATGACTTTCAAAACCGTCGTCAAGGAAGTCGCAATAGAGCAGGGTGTATACGCAACATTTATGCCTAAGCCCTTTACTAATCACCCTGGCAGCGGAATGCACACCCACTTCTCGCTATTCCAAGGTGACAAGAATGCCTTCTTTGATCCTTCTGCAAAGTACCATCTATCGAATACAGCAAGGCAATTCATGGCTGGTATCCTGCGGCACGCTCCAGAAATTACTCTGGTTACGAACCAGTTTGTGAATAGCTACAAGCGTCTCTGGGGCGGAGGAGAAGCTCCGAGCTACGTCAGCTGGGCTCACAATAACCGCAGTGCACTCATTCGAATTCCTCTGCACAAGCCTGAGAAGGCGCAGAGCACCAGAATTGAATACCGAGCCATGGACTCAGCCGCTAATCCCTACCTTGCCTACGCCCTTTTGCTTGGCGCAGGTCTGAAGGGCATTGAAAATGGCTATGAACTTCAGGCGGAGACCGAGGATGATGTTTGGTCACTGACTGACCTTGAAAGAAAAGCCATGGGCATTGAGTCTTTGCCGCAATCTCTTGATCACGCCATTCGCAAGCTGGAATCTTCTGAGCTGGCTGCGGAGGTACTGGGCGAATCAGTCTTTAGCTTCGTTTTAGCAAACAAGCGAAATGAATGGGCAGAGTATCGCTCGCAGGTGACTCCGTTTGAGATTGAGCAAAACCTGCGAACTCTCTAGATGCAATC
>CAZMOF010000068.1:0-2336 GCA_964567905.1 uncultured Aquiluna sp.
AGGTTTATCTGAGCGGCAGTATCCACACTTCTGAGGTTCATCTGCCATGGCAGCCTAGAGTCCTAGCTCATCCTGCATTTTGCGAAGTTTATAGATGGTGGCGCCTTCATCCAGCTCAACATCGTCATAGGTCACAAGGTGATCAATTGGTAGGTCTCGCTTAGCAACCGCATTCTGCAGAATTCCTATTGGCACTAGGTTCTCCCGCTTGGCGTCATTCACACGATCAGCGACTCCCCTTGCTGAGTAGCCTCCAATGCCATCAAACTTTTCACCCTGTTTGTGAATCTTCTTGGTGCTGGCAATAACTTCTGTCATGCGTGAATCTGTTGCCAATGACTCATAACCATCGACCAGCATCTTGGCAACCGTCAGAGGTGCTTCAACTGATGCCAGGTGGTAGGGCCGGTAAAGGGCAAAGTATGGACCAGCTCCCATCGAGAGATAGCTCATCTCCTCTGCAACATATGGCGCTTCGGTTTTTACAACTACAAAGACTCCTGGTGCAACATCGCCGGTGCAGTAATCCACCACACCAACCTCATCTAAAACACCACCCTCACTCTTTGGTTTGAAAACATCCTGCAGAGTGGTTCTCGAAGCAGCTGGCCCAATCATTCCCCGCTTGGTTAGCTTTAGTCCTGTTGCGTTAGCGAGCGCCGCCATTTCAATCATGGTCTTTGAGCCATCGGTGAAAGAGGCAAGCATCTTGGGGTTCATGTGTTTCTTAGCAGCACGCTCTGCAACAGTGTCGGGATTGGAGTGAGGCTCAAAGGGATTGTTCTTCCCCTTGCCGGCCATAATCACTTCGAATGAAAGATCTAGAGCAAAGTCCACCAGTTCTTTTGCTTCGGTTGGCTCATCTCCATTGCAAACCGAATAGAGCACCCCGTGCTCCTTGGCGGTCTTGTGAAGGATGGGTCCGACCGTGACATCGGCTTCGACGTTTAGGGTCGCCACGTGCTTGCTGGCCAGAAGGGAGTTATAGATAATTTCCGCACCGATGGCAGCTACGCCGGTTGCCTCAACCACGACATCTACATCTAGGAGAGGAATGATGGAGGCATCGGTGGTTCCAACAGGCTGGCCAGCTGCAATGCGCTTATTCAGATCAGCTGCATCAGAGGAAATAGTTGGGGCAGGGTGGCCAAGGTCATGAAAAGCCTGGTTGATGCGATCGGTTGCTATGTCAGCAACAGCTGCCACCGACAGACCAAGCCTGTGTGCTTGAGCTGCAAAGCCGCGGCCCATCTGTCCTGCTCCTACTAGAGCAATGCGGAAGGGTCTGCCCTGCTTTACAGCTAGCTCAGCAAGCTTGTGTCGGTATTGCATTGTTAGTCTCTCCTGCTTATCTCAATTTTGGTTCCGATGCTTACCTCGGGAAGAGGAACAACAGCGATGCTGACGTCTCCTGGAAGATCAGCAACAGTGTTGCCATTGGCCTTTAGGTTCAGGTGACCGAGGTTATAGAGATTGTCATTGGCAACACTGCCAACCGACAGGATCTCAAACTCGTGACCATCGATAGAGACAAAGTCTCCCTCTTTGATCTGACCTTCCTGATGCTCAACCTTGTGGATGATGCAAAAGGTCTTGAGTTCCTCTGGTGCACTTTCACCAAAAAAGACAAGCATTCCCTCTGCCAAGAAAGTTGGGACCAACTCGCCAATTTCAGTGACTGTGCTTTTGTAAAGCACTGTCATCAAAATCCCTACGCCAGGTTAATGTTGTCGAGCTTCACACCGGTGACCAGTAGGTCTTCGGTGATAAACATTGCCAATGGACCAGCTGGTGAGGTGGCGTGGATGTCCACGGTTGGCACCTTCTTCATCGGGTAAACACCGATACGAGCTGTTCCACCGCAGTCGATAACCGCTACGGCAATTTCTTCAAACTTCTTCGAGGAAGCAAATCCGTCGAAAGCGATTCCCCCGGTTAGGTCAGCAATCTTCTGAGCCAGTGGGTGAATTCCACCACCGGTCACCGAGTAGATGTATGGGCGGGCATCGGTTGGTTTGATCGTCAGTGGACCGCCCCAGCCGCCTGGGCCCTTGTCAATCTTTACTGCCTTGTACTCTGCCATTTTTATCTCCTTGGCCTAAATAAGTCCCTGATTAGTAATCAGAGGATGGGCCAGTTTCGACCCATCCTCTGATTCAACCCCCGAAAGGATGTTTTTGTTTCTTAGCTGTACAGTCCGAAGCTAGCTACGTAAGCAATTACGACAGATAGTGGACCGGTGATGAGGCGGGAGAACAGCACAGCTGGTACACCAACCTCAACAGTCTCAGGCTCTGCTTCTCCAAGGGCTAGACCCACTGGAATGAAGTCACAAC
>CAZMOF010000069.1:0-2299 GCA_964567905.1 uncultured Aquiluna sp.
ACTGCTTCTCGAGCTTCATCTTTTCGGCGGTTAGCTTCTTCTCTTCATCGCGCTTAGCGGCAGCAAGCTCAAAGTCCTGATCCGCGATTGCCTGCTCCTTGGCAGCTTTCACGGCGGCAACCTTGTCTTCCATTTCCCTAAGCTCTGGTGGTGAGGACAGGAAGCTCAAGCGAACCCTGGCACCTGCTTCATCAATTAGATCGATTGCCTTATCTGGCAGGAATCTGTCTGTGACATAGCGGTCACTCATAGCAACTGCAGCCACGATTGCGCCGTCGGTAATGGAAACCTTGTGGTGTGCTTCGTAGCGGTCTCTTAGGCCCTTGAGGATATTGATGGCCATCGCAGGAGTTGGCTCGGATACCTGAACAGACTGGAAGCGTCTAACCAGCGCAGCATCCTTTTCAAAGTGCTTACGGTATTCATCCAGGGTCGTAGCACCGATTGTCTGGAGCTCTCCCCTGGCAAGCATTGGCTTCAAGATGGAAGCTGCGTCAATTGCACCTTCAGCAGCACCGGCGCCAACCAGAGTGTGAATTTCATCAATAAAGGTGATGATGTCGCCTCTAGTTCTAATCTCCTTGGTGACCTTCTTGAGTCTTTCTTCAAAGTCACCGCGGTAGCGAGAACCGGCAATTAGGGAGCCCATGTCCAGTGTGTACAGCTGCTTACCACGCAGAGTCTCTGGAACATTTCCGGAAACAATCGCCTGAGCAAGTCCTTCAACAACCGCAGTCTTTCCGACACCTGGCTCACCGATCAGAATCGGATTGTTTTTAGTTCTTCTAGAAAGAATCTGCATGACTCTTTCAATTTCTCTTTCACGTCCAACAACTGGATCAAGTTTTCCCTCGGCTGCAGCAAGAGTTAGGTTTCTTCCATACTGATCAAGAACCTGAGAACCCTTGGGCTGAGGATTTACTTCTCCGCCAACTGAAACAGTTTCTTTTCCTTGGTAGCCAGAGAGAAGCTGAATAACCTGCTGACGAACCTTGTTGGTGTCAGCACCAAGCTTGGTCAGAACCTGAGCGGCAACGCCTTCGCCTTCACGAATAAGTCCAAGAAGTAGGTGCTCGGTTCCGATATAGCTGTGACCTAACTGCAGAGCCTCACGCAGTGATAGTTCCAAAACTTTCTTAGCTCTTGGAGTAAATGGAATGTGACCACTCGGTGCCTGCTGACCCTGACCGATGATGTCCTGCACCTGTTCGCGAACCTGCTCGAGGTTAATTCCTAGAGCTTCGAGTGCCTTAGCGGCAACACCTTCACCCTCGTGGATAAGACCAAGCAGGATGTGTTCGGTTCCGATGTAGTTGTGGTTGAGTAGCTTGGCTTCCTCCTGGGCAAGCACAACTACCCTTCTGGCCTTGTCGGTAAATTTCTCGAACAAGTAGAGCACCTCTCAATAGCTAATAAAGAGATGCTAAATCTCACAGCTGCCTGAAACTAGGGGTGTTCGCCCTAGGCGTTTTCGCGCTTAGCTCGCTCTTCAGCCTCAATCTGGGCGTAGGTGTCGCGTTCTTTTTGGTCGGCTCTAAGGATTGAACGCAGCATCACCCAGAACAAAACCCCAACCAGGGCAGGGGGAATTAGGGATATCAGAGCATCAACTAGAAGATCGCCGGTCATTATGAAACTACTTAACCAGTGGGAAGAGAATTGTTTCCCTGATTCCTAGGCCAGTTAGGGACATGAGCAGTCTGTCTATGCCCATGCCCATTCCGCCTGATGGCGGCATTCCAAACTCCAGGGCCTTCAAGAACTCTTCATCAAGACGCATAGCCTCCGGGTCACCCTTAGCCGCAAGCTCAGCCTGGCGGACGAAGCGCTCTCTTTGAACCACGGGGTCAACCAGCTCGGAGTAGCCGGTGGCCTGCTCGAAACCTCTTATATAGAGGTCCCACTTCTCAACAACACCCTTTTCAGATCGGTGGTCACGAGTCAGCGGAGATGTGTCTACCGGGAAGTCAAGAACAAAGGTCGGGGTCTTGAGCTTTGGCTTTACAAAGTGCTCCCACAGCTCTTCGACATACTTTCCATGCAGCGGGTGGTCGATTTCGATTTCAACCTTGTCTGCAATCTTCTTTAGCTCGGCAATTGGGGTCTCAGGGGTGATTTCCTGTCCTACTGCTTCGGAAAGAGATCCGAACAATGAGATTCTGTTCCACTCACCACCAAGATCATTGATCTCGCCGTCTTCGAGTGTCACCTGGTGCGTTCCAAAAACATCTTTGGCTGAATTCTGAATTAGCTCCTGAGTGAGATTCATCATGGAGTTGTAATCACCATATGCCTCATA
>CAZMOF010000070.1:0-2277 GCA_964567905.1 uncultured Aquiluna sp.
CAGCAGGTGGAACACACCTTGCCTTGGTTGCCGGTCAAACTCCGCTGGTGTCAGTCTTGATGGGAGTCATCACGGCTGTTGCCGGAGGAATACTCAGGGATGTATTGGTCAATGAGGTGCCAAGGGCATTCCACGATTTTCAGCCCTATGGGGTAATAGCCTTTGCTGGTGGCTGGCTGGTTGTCTTGCTCAGCCTGACAACCATCCCCGACTACCTGACGGTGCTGATTGGCGCATCAGTAATGGTCCTGGTCAGGCTTTTAGCCGTGAGGTTTGGTTGGGAACTCAAGCGGTGGAGATTTCTCTAGCCTGAGAAAAACCTGCCAGCTTTATCCCAGAACCCTGATTTTTAGCCAATTCTGAAGCTCGCAAGCTTAACCTCTATATACCTTTCGGTCCGGCTTAGGAATAGTTTCTTGGTTTCCAAAGTTGGGAAGAAGGAATCCAGACACCGAAGCAATCGCTTTAGTTCTGTCTCCTCCTTTGGTGCCTCAAAAGGGCACAAATTCGGCAAAAGAGAAGCCCCCTCCCCCCGGGGGCTTTTCTTCTTTAACGACTGGGACCTAAGAGGTTAGCCATCTGCTTATAGATCAGATTGGCAGCCGCCACAGGATTGAGCCTTGATAAGCGGTCCATGAACTTAGCGTCGGAACCGATAGTTATTCTCGGCTTGTTCTGCTCAATAGCATCAATCATCTCTCTGGCTGCGAAGTCGGCAGCAGCAGCCTTCATCTTTGAATTCTCAGCAGCTCCTGCGGGAACTTCCATCCCAGAATTTTGCGCTATGTTGGTCGCAACCGCGCCTGGGAAGACAATGGTCACACCAACACCTGTTCCCATCAGCTCTGAACGAAGGCCTTCGGTGAGAAGTTTGATTGCTGCCTTTGATGCACCATAAACACTTTGACCTGGAACTGGAGCATAAGCACCCATCGAGGAAACATTTAAGAGGTGGGCTTCAGACTTTTTCATAAGGCCTGGCAGAAAAGCTTTTATTAGCATCAGCGGGCCATCGAAGTTAACCTTCATAACTCGCATGGCATCTTCCATAGCCAGGTCATTAACTTTGACAAACTTCTGAATAATGCCAGCGTTATTTATCAGTGCATCGGCTGATCCAAGATCAGCCTCTACTTTTGCAGGAAGCTCACTCACTGCTTGAGCATTAGTGACATCGAGGATGTAGGTGGCGACTTTTCCACCGAGTTTTTCAGCCAGGCTCTTTGTCTCAGCAAGCGTCTCTGCACGCATGTCAACCGCAGCAACCTTAGCGCCTCTGCGAACAAGTTCCAGTGTTAGTTCTCGACCCATGCCAGAACCGGCACCGGTAACAACAACGACTTTTCCCGCAACCTTCATTTTTGTTCCCTCTGAACTCAGGCATCATGAAACTGAATTCACTTTCAGGTTACTCCTGACCGAAGAGTCTCGGAAACGAGGTTATCCACAGGGCCTTGAGCAAGAAATCCTGAAATCAGAGAAGATTCACTTTCAAAGAGCACAAAAAGTGCTACTTTGTAGAACATGGAGAATCGCGTGGGGATAAGAGAGCTGAAGCAGAACGCTTCGAAAGTGATTCAAGAAGTGAAAGATGGCGAGGTCATTACGGTCACCGAACACGGAGTGCCGGTGGCAAAGATCATCCCGATAGCCAATGACAGGTATTTAGAACTGATTCAAGAAGGCACAATTCAACCAGGAACTGGAACCATTGAGCTGAGCACTATCAAGCCCGTCAAGCTTCCAGAGGGTATGACCATCGAGCAAATACTGCGAGATTCAAGGGGTCAATACTGATGCACTACTACCTAGATACTTCCTCGGTGCTAAAGCTTCTTCTTCAAGAGCGAGAGACCCCGGCTTTTCGCAAGTTTGTTAGAACCCTCGAACCAAACAGCGTTCACTATAGCTTTATGACCAAAGTCGAAACGCTCAGGAATCTCAGAAACTTTGGCATTGATCCAGAGCCAGCCGCCGGCCTGTTTGAAGGCTGGACGGCCATAAGAGCAAACCGAGAGATATTGAAACTAGCTGAGCAGGTTAATCCCAGAGAGCTTAGAACCCCAGATGCAATTCATCTGGCATTTGCCCTGATACTTTCTCCGTTGAAAGTCGCAATGGTCACTTACGATAAGCAGTTGGCCAAGGCATCCGTCGACTCCGGAATAGAGGCTATTTCCCCAGGGAGTTAGTGTCGGCTAGCTGGCTTAGGCTAGTGCCATAGCTCATTAGGGGGAGCGAATGAAAGTGCAACAACTCAAGCAGTGAGGCGCCTAC
>CAZMOF010000071.1:0-2221 GCA_964567905.1 uncultured Aquiluna sp.
TTTCCAAGCGTGCGCCATAGGCCACTAGGCGAATTCTCCTCGAGCAGTTTAGTTGGCTAATAGATAATGACCAAAACTAGTTATCTGGGATAGGTAGTCCACTCACCAATTGGCTCGCCGTGGCTTAGTTTTCCGCTTCGCATGATGGACCCGTCTCGCCTGAAGAATTCCCAGTAGCCATGCATTTCACCCTCAATGTATTTGCCTTTGGCTTTGACAAACCCGTTGTCATAAAGCTCGAGGAATTCGCCGCTTTTCTTGGGGTAGCTCTGGTTGATCAGCTTGATTGCGGTTAGAACAATCTTCTTTAGCAAGGCTTTAGGCGGCAGTTTGTCTTTTTCAAACTGGATGGCACCCTTTGAAGTTTTGTATTTCTCCAGATCCTTGGTCAGCATTGCTATGACTTTGGGGCCAGGGAAGATGCTGTTGTGTTCCTTGAACCCCTCGTAGCTGAGGACAACCACACCCCCTGCTTCAAAGGAGGGCATCTGGTAGAAGATTTTTTCATTAGCTCCTGGCAGCAGTTTCTTAATCTCTTGCCTGAGTTCTGCTAAAACAGCCGTCTGTTTGGCTGGGTGACGCCCTATGAGCCTGGTGATTTCCTGCATGTTTTTCCTGTCTTTGCTAAGGGTAGTCTTGGGATGGAAAAAGAGGTAAACGATGAAGTTGATTTCCCACTGGGTAAACGGAGCTGAATATAAAGGCTCCGGCACAAGATTTGGCGAGGTTTTCGACCCTGCCCTTGGCTCACAAGCCGCACAGGTTTCTTTTGCGGAAGAGAAGGATATAGAGGTAGCAGTGAGCGCCGCTCAAGCTGCTTTCCCGGCCTGGAAAGACACTTCGCTAGCCAAAAGAACTTCAATCCTCTTCAGTTTCCGCCAGCTACTCGATCAGCGCAAAGCAGAGCTGGCAGCAATCATCACAGAGGAACACGGCAAAGTTTTATCGGATGCAATGGGTGAGATTAACCGCGGTCTTGAGGTCGTGGACTTTGCCTGTGGTTTGCCACATCTTCTAAAAGGCGAATACTCCGAGAATGCCTCCACCTCAATTGATGTTTACTCAATGAAGCAGCCCCTGGGTGTGGTTGGGATCATCAGTCCATTTAACTTTCCGGCGATGGTTCCAATGTGGTTCTTCCCGGTTGCTATTGCTGCGGGAAACACTGTTGTTGTAAAGCCAAGTGAAAAAGATCCTTCGAGTGCGATGTGGATTGCCAAGCTGCTCAAAGAAGCAGGACTACCGGATGGTGTATTCAACGTCCTGCACGGTGACAAAGTGGCGGTTGATGGTCTTCTAAATCACCCCTTGGTGAAGTCAATATCCTTCGTTGGCTCTACTCCAATCGCACAATACATATATGAAACTTCTGCGAAGAATGGCAAGAGAGTTCAGGCACTAGGTGGAGCTAAGAATCACATGCTGGTGCTACCCGATGCCGATCTAGATCTGGTTGCAGATTCAGCAGTTAACGCAGGCTTTGGTTCAGCTGGTGAAAGATGCATGGCGATTTCAGTGGTTGTGGCAGTTGAGCCAGTGGCTGATTCACTAATTGCCAAGATCAAGGAAAGAATGAGCACCATCAAGGTTGGTGATGGAAGAAGGTCTTGTGACATGGGCCCGCTAGTGACCAAGCAGCACCGCGATAAAGTTGCCAGCTACATCGACATTGCCAAGGCAGATGGAGCCGTCGTTGTGGTTGATGGAAGGGATGTAAATCCTGATGGTGACAAGAATGGTTTCTGGCTAGGCCCCACACTGATTGATAAGGTCCCAACTTCTTCCAAGGTTTACCAGGATGAGATATTTGGTCCAGTTCTTTCCGTTGTTCGAGTAAAGACTTATGAAGAGGGACTGAAGCTAATTAATTCATCCGAGTTTGGAAATGGAACAGCCATCTTCACCAACGATGGCGGTGCAGCCAGGAGATTCCAGCACGAGGTTGAGGTTGGCATGATTGGCATCAACGTGCCGATTCCTGTGCCGGTTGCTTACTTCTCCTTTGGTGGTTGGAAGCACTCGCTGTTTGGTGATTCCCGAGCTCACGGCGAAGAGGGATTCCGCTTCTTCACCCAAACCAAGGTCATTACCTCTCGCTGGTTAGATCCCTCTCACGGCGGCATAAACCTAGGTTTCCCCCAGAACTAATCGGGCTTAGAATCAAAGGCGACTCCTCGCGTGGCGTCACCTTGGCTAAACCCCCCAGGACCGAAAGGTAGCA
>CAZMOF010000072.1:0-2195 GCA_964567905.1 uncultured Aquiluna sp.
CTCGGCCCAGGGTCATGTCATCCGCATACTCAAGATCTCCGCCAACTGGTAGGCCAGAAGCCAGCTTGCTGACTGGAATCTCAAGTGGAGTGAGCATTCGAATCAGATAGGTGGCTGTTGCCTCCCCCTCGAGGTTTGGGTTGGTGGCAATAATCACCTCACGAATACTTGGATCTGCCAGTCGCTTCATCAGCTGTTTTATGCGCAGCTGGTCTGGCCCAATTCCAGCGATTGGTGAAATTGCTCCGCCTAGCACGTGATACAAGCCCCTGAACTCACGAGTTCTCTCAATGGCTGCAATGTCTTTCGAGTCCTCGACAACGCAGATAAGTCCCTGATCCCGCTTTTGATCGGCACAGATTGAGCACTTTTCACTTTCGGAGACATTTCCGCAGCTTTCGCAGAATCTAACTTTTTCCCTTACTTCTTTGAGCACCGTTGCCAAATTGAGTGCGACATCACTTTCTGCTTCTATGAGATAAAAGGCGATGCGCTGTGCGCTCTTGGGGCCAACTCCTGGAAGCCTGCCCAATTCGTCAATTAGCTGCTGGAGAGCGCCTTCATACATTATTTATCGCCCTTGATCGGCTTTGCACCGAGCACTTCTCGAAGAATAAATTCACCAGTTCGAGGATCAGCTTGCGAGATAGGTTCGGTCTTCAGCTCCTCTTCGTTGTCGTCCGAAAAGTCTTCAGTGTTAGGTTCAATCACTGGCGCTTTGGCAACCTTTGACGGAGCATCAGCAACTTTGGCTCGATACTTCACGCTCACACCAGCCAGTTCTTTAATCACTGAGCGCAACACCTCGGCAGCGCCACCAGCATTCTTAAAGGCTTCAACATCTTTCTGAGATTGGAAAAGTAGCGTCAATACCTCATTGTCATAGTCAATGACCTTGGAAGTGAAGGCAACAGCCCAGGCGGATCGGGACTGCTTAGCAAGCTGATCCAAAATAATCTGCCAGTTTGCTTTGAAATAAGAAGCTGAAATCTCAGCTGGTCGTGCGGGTGCTTCTGACTTTGGTTGACTCTTAGGTTTTTCAGTCACGACTGTTTCTTGCTTTACTTCAACCGCCTTTGGTCTGGTTGCAACCGGCGCCATCACTCTTGCGCAAAGAAGCTCTAGCTGAAGTCTCGGGTTAGAGGCAGCGGAGGTGTCGCTCAGAGCTTTTGCAGTTGCCTCAGCTGTTGCAGTTAGTGAACCAAGTCCGAATCTGGCCGCCTGAATAGTTAGCTGCTCGAACTGCTCTGGTCCGATTCCACGAAGAATCGCTTTGGCATCTTTTCCTAGTGAGTGAACCAGCATTAGATCTCTGATGCGCTCAAGCAGGTCTTCCAGGAACCTTCTGGCATCCTGACCTGACTGAATTATTCGGTCCACTGCCCTGAAAGCCTTGGCAGCGTCCAGCTCCGCAAAAGCTTCGATTACCTCTGCCATGAGATTGTCGTGGGTGAAGCCGAGCAGGTTTATTGATCTTTCGTATTGAATCTTCTTCGCATCACTGCCAGCAATTAGCTGGTCCAGTAAGGACAGGGCGTCTCTGACTGAACCGCCGGAAGCCCGCACCACCATTGGTAGCACTCCATCATCAGCCGAATATCCTTCAGACTCCAAAACACTGGCTAGGTAATCAAGTAGCTCCGCCGGAGGAACGAGGCGGAATGGATAGTGATGTGTTCTAGAGCGAATTGTTCCGATTACTTTTTCAGGTTCGGTAGTTGCAAAAATAAACTTCACGTGAGCTGGTGGCTCTTCAACAATCTTCAAAAGCGCATTGAAACCCTGGGTGGTAACCATGTGAGCCTCGTCCAGAATAAAGATTTTGTATCTGTCTCTTGCTGGTGCAAAGACCGCGCGCTCTCTTAGCTCCCTCGCGTCATCGACACCGTTGTGAGAAGCGGCATCAATTTCCACCACATCGAGTGACCCAGGTCCGCCCCTGGCAAGTTCTTTGCAGCTTTGGCACTGACCGCAGGGCGAATCTGTTGGTCCCTTTTCGCAGTTTAGGCATCTTGCCAAAATGCGAGCGCTGGTTGTCTTTCCGCAGCCGCGGGGGCCAGAGAATAAATATGCGTGATGTACGCGATCAGATTTAAGTGCTGCCCGAAGTGGGTCTGTGACCTGAGTTTGCCCAATTAGGTCAGCAAAGTTATCTGGTCGATATCTGCGATAGAGGGCGGTGGTCACTAGGTAAG
>CAZMOF010000073.1:0-2156 GCA_964567905.1 uncultured Aquiluna sp.
TTCCAGGGACAGTATTCACGCTTTGTGAATATGCCAAGCTAACTTCGTGAGAATCATTCATCTTCCAAGGGCAATCTTCGCTCTAGCCGGTGGCTTGTTTATCACCTTCAGCCAATCTCACGCAGCCGTTGTTGGTCTCGCTGTATTTGCAATGTTCGCTCTACTTAGTTCATCAGGTGCGCTTTTTATTGAGAGAAAACAAAAACCCAAAAAACTTTTGATTCACTCAGTCGTATCACTGATCGCCGCCGCGATGGCATTGGCTGCAATCGCTCAGGCACTTGGCACCGAAAGTGATTCTTCGAGGCTGGTTTTCCTAATGCTTGTTGCTGGCTGGGCAATAGTTGTCGGGGCAATCGAGCTCTATCTGGCAAGCCGCGAGGGTTTTTCTGAGCGAGCGGGCAGGGATTATTTGATTAGCGCGATCTTTTCCCTTGCGCTTGGCGGGTTATTCCTGATTGCTCTGCCTGATGTGGTGAGTGCCGTTGGTTTCTTTGGGGCCTACTTGATTCTGCTTGGAGTTCACTGGGGTATCGCGGCTGCGGGTGAAGGAAAGAAGTAGGCTGTTCCGATGCGCAAGTTTGCAAACCTAAGGGCTTATCTAGTCTTCTCTTTTGGCGCTGCAATTTTTGTTGGCGTGCTGGTTGCCTTTGGCACACGAACCCTGGAGCACGCTCTCATCGGAGCGTTGGTTGCATTTATTTTTTCAATTGTCATTGTTGCGACATTGGATCTGAGCTATAAGCCAGATGACCAAGACCCCAATCGGCCTAAGCTTCGTTAAATATCTTTAGCGAGTCGGTAGGAAATTCCGACATACGTCTGTGGGCGAAGTTTCATAAGCGAGTCTTTTGCGGCCTGAGATATATCCAGTCCGTTTATGAAGGCCAGCAGCTGCTCCTGATCGACCCTCTTTCCTCTAGTGAGTTCTTTTAACAGCGCGTAGGGGTCTTCGATTTTGGAATTGCCCCTGGCAACCTCGGCTCTGACCACTGTCTGAATCGCCTCCGCCAACACTTCCCAGTTGTCGAGTAGGTCTGTGGTTAGGGCGGCATCATTGACTGCCAGTTCTCCAAGTCCAGCTCGGATGTTTTCAATGGCGAGCAGTGAGTGAGCAACACCAACACCAATGTTTCGCTGAGCGGAAGAATCACTCAGATCTCTTTGCATCCTTGAGGTTGTCAGTGTTGATGCCAGTGAGTCCAGGATCGCGTTTGCTAGCTCCAGGTTTGATTCAGCATTCTCAAATCGAATCGGATTGATTTTGTGAGGCATGGTCGAAGAGCCAGTTGAACCAGCAGGCGGCATTTGCTTGAAGTAGCCCAGAGAGATGTATGTCCAGATATCAGTTGCCAGGTTATGCAGGATTCTGTTGAAGTGAGAGACCTTTTGGAATAGCTCCGACTGCCAGTCGTGAGATTCAATCTGGGTTGTGTATTGGTTGAGCTCAACACCGAGGCTCTTCAGAAAATCTTCTGCCTGCTTTAGCCAGTCGACCGTTGGACTTGCGGCATAGTGAGCGGCAAAGGTTCCAGTTGCGCCAGAAAACTTTCCGAGCAGCGGCTGTGAGTCAATTCTCTTTAGCTGCCTATCCAGCCGATGGACAAAGACAGCAAGCTCTTTGCCTAGAGTGGTGGGGGTGGCGGGTTGTCCGTGAGTTCTTGAAAGCATCGCAACATCTGCGTTTGCTTTGGCCATTTCGCGAAGAGAATCGGTGACCCACTTGGCAGCAGGAATCCAAACATTGTCAAACCCATCGCGGATGTTTATGGCATAGCTGAGATTGTTGACATCCTCCGATGTCAGGGCGAAGTGAACCAGTTCACTAAGGTCTGTCCTACCCAGCTCACTGAGCTTGTCTCGGATGAAGTACTCAACCGCTTTTACATCGTGGCGAGTTTTCTTTTCCAGTATCTGTAGCTTAGAAATTGTTGTGTCATCAAACTCGCCATAAAGTTTTCGAAGAGAAAGCTTCTCTGCTTCACTAATGCTCTTGCCTGTTTCCAGTAGGTCTTTCTCAACGAGCCAAATTAGCCACTCGACCTCTATTTGAATGCGGACTTTATTGAGTGCCGCCTCGGAGAAGTAATCTGCCAGTGGTGCAACTGTCGCTCGATAGCGCCCATCAAGGGGACTGATCGGTTGCGGCGAAAGAT
>CAZMOF010000074.1:0-2061 GCA_964567905.1 uncultured Aquiluna sp.
ATTACTTTCTAGAAGAGGCCTGGCGAGGCAATGCCAGAAACCTTACCTTCCAGCTAATCCCCTCAAGCGCAATTGTTAGAGACGGCAAGCCCTTGGAGGGCGGATCGAGAAGCGCTTTCTTTGTCTTTGGATCCTCTGGAAACGTCGCTGAGTTTAAAGACAAGGTGGTTCAGCATGGCGCTGGAAAAAAAGCCAGCCCTCGCAGAAAAATCTTGCAGCAGGCGAAAAACCTCGAGAAGGCTTTGCCGGATTCAATCAAGCTTCCCCTGAGAAGGATTGCTGATGCTGTTGGTGTAACGGCGCTTCTTACCCAGGGAAGACAAAAGGCCATCGACCCAGAGAGAAACACCATGCTGGGCGAAATGATGGGCGGCGCAATCAAGGGAGATCGCAAGCTCTACGAAACGGCAAGAGAAAACTTCGACAAGAAGTTTGTTCCCTCCTATGGAGAAGCTTCCACGATCGAAGCGGCAGAAGCATTCATGAGCTATTCCGGC
Organism: uncultured Aquiluna sp.; assembly: GCA_964567905.1. Classification (GTDB taxonomy): domain Bacteria; phylum Actinomycetota; class Actinomycetes; order Actinomycetales; family Microbacteriaceae; genus Aquiluna. Next base: position 498 of record CAZMOF010000074.1, read on the forward strand.
AAGGAAAGCAGTCAAATCGTCAGACTTGCCTGGTGGGCAAAGCCGTTTCCAGGAAACTTTGGTGACTGGCTCAGTCCACTAATCATCTCTGATTTCACTGATGCCAAGGTGATTCTGCAGCAGCCTGTGAAACCTACAAGCCAAAAGCACCTATTCGCCCTTGGTTCAATTGGCAGATTCATCAAGTCCCGTTCGGTGGTTGTTGGCACCGGTATTTCAAGTGACGATGTCGAGCTCAACCGAAAAGCCAAGTACATCTCTGTCCGGGGGCCCCTAACGGCAGCAGTTCTCAAGCGCTCCAGTGGGCTAGAGATAAATGCTTTTGGAGACCCAGGACTAATCCTCTCCCGAATCATTCCGATTGATAGAAAAAAGGGAAACGGAAAGATTGCCTTCGTTCGGCACTTCTCTCACGTGGCCGCTCCCATCCAGCTGCCTGATGGAGTGGATGAGTTTTCAGTGCTTATGTCAAGAAGGCAGGACATCGAAGCCTTTGTCGCAAAACTTGCTGAATACGATGCGGTAATTACTTCGGCCATGCACGTGATGATCACCTGCCAGTCATATGGCATTCCGTGTGGTCTGGTGACGTTTGAGGGCTTTGAAGAGAACGTCCATGGCAGCGGCATGAAGTATGAAGACTATGCGCTGGGAGCTGGCGTGGAAGTTATGAACCCCAAGGTCATCCCACTAGACCTAAGAAAATTCGAACTTAGAAGCCTGGCTAAGCAGATAAGCGTTAGCGAAGAGAAGAAGGATGAAGTTACCTCGCACATCAAGGCAGCCATTGCCGAGGTACTCAGATGATCAAAATGTTCAAGATGCTCCTGAGCTCTTCCAAACTGCTAGTTCCAAAGGGTAAATACCGTTGGCAACTTGTGTTACTGGTCCTGATTGGGGCGGCTATCCCAGTCACGGAGCTATTGGTAGCGAAGCTCTTCACTGACCTGGTGGTTGCTGGAGCATCGAGACCGGTGGCGGAGATTGTGCTATCGGTAGTGCTCTTTTCGCTTCTCTTTGCCAGCACCCGCATTGCCAACTACCTGCAGAAGACCTACCGAGTCAAATTCTTTGACAAGGCCTTTGGGGCAGATGAGCGGGAAAAGAACAAATACAACGAGAGCTGGGAATGGGCCATGGCCCTGGAAATGGTGAACGTTTGGTCGTTCCTGACCCAGCTGATTGTGATTGCCATCTTCTTTGTGACACTTGATCCAATGTTTGCCGCTGTGAACTTTGTATTCATCTTTATTGTCTTGCAGCTAATGGGTGTCTTGTTCATGAGGCAATACCGCAAGCAAAGGGATTTCGTTCACAAGAAAAGGGCTAAGGAGGATGTCAGGCCCGCAGAGAAGCTGGGTAGCAGAATCCAGCAGGCTGAGCTTGGAACTCTGGTGGCAAGCTTTGGCGTTGTCCTTCTGTTTGCACTGCTGATTTACTTAGGCATCACAGGAGCAATCAGCCTGGCAAATACCATCGTGTTGTTCCTTGGTCTTAGGCTCCAAAACACAACTTTCAGCACCATCTCTTCTTCCCTTATGCGCTTTGCCAGAGCGAAGGCAAA
>CAZMOF010000075.1:0-2038 GCA_964567905.1 uncultured Aquiluna sp.
ACTTCAATTGTTGATGGAGCTTCGCAGGGTATAAATAGATCTCTCGCAACGCTTGGCACAAATCAGCTCAACATCACTGCATTCGGTCCTAATGCTTTGACCGAGCAGGATGCTCTCGCACTAGCAGAACTTGATGGTGTTGCAATCATGTTCATGCAATCACAAAACGAAGGAACAATCGCCACTGCTGACAACAGGGTCGAGGCTCGACTGGTTGGCGTATCAGCCGATTATTTTGAGGCAGTTAAGCCAGTTCTTGCCATGGGTTCTTATCTCTCTAGTAACCCGGCAGCCCTTGGTTCACGCGATGTGGTTTTTGGTGCTGATGCAGCGAATGATTTGGGTTTAACTTCTGACATGCTCGGGAAGAGTGTCAAGTTGAACGGTCAGGATTTTCGTCTCGTTGGAGTACTCGATGATCAGGCAGGCTTCGGAACCTCGGGCCGTGTTTATGTGAATCTTGATGCTGCAAGGAAAATCTTTAGTCAGTATCCATATGTTTCATCAATAGTGATTCAAGCAACTACTCGCGAAGGAGTAGATGCACTGCAAATTGCAGCCGATAGGTTACTGCGAGAAAGATATGGACTTACCCAGCAGGCTGAGACTCGCTACACAATCACCAATCAGGCTTCACTGATTTCAGCCGTCAGCACCATCACTGACACTCTCGGATTGCTCCTGACGGGCATTGCTGCAATCAGCTTGATTGTTGGTGGCATTGGAATCATGAACATCATGCTGGTTTCAGTTAGAGAAAGAACAAGAGAAATAGGTGTTAGGAGAGCAATTGGTGCTCGTCAGTCAGACATCCTTACGCAGTTCCTAATTGAGGCCGTAGTTCTTTCGATTGCAGGTGGAATTGTTGGTCTAATCCTTGGCGAGATAGCAGCGTTCTTCTTGGCCATCTTGGGAGACTGGGAGTTCGCCATTCGGATGGACACCATCACCCTGGCGATGGGCTTCAGCCTGGTGGTTGGAGTTGTCTTTGGAGTTTGGCCAGCAAGGACAGCCTCAAAGCTTGAGCCAATTGACGCGCTGAGATTTGAGTAGTTCTAGCTCTGACCTAGAAACGGCCTGAGCTCGACCTTTCGGTTGCAGGCTTTTGATCCTTCCAGTGCCAGCTCCTTAGCCTCCGCCTCATCTTTGGCCTGGACAATCCAAAAGCCGCTATAGAACTCATTGCCATTGAGTGAAGACGGGGTCGCAATATTGGCACCCGAGCGGTTGTCAATCAGCGTGGCAGTTTGAGAGGAACCAATTCCTGCGGCCATGACAAATTGGCCTTTCTCTTGGAGCTTGGCGTTGAACTTATCAATCTCAGCAAGCTCTTGGGATGAGCCAGTGTTGGAAGCGGTGTCAATCACAAGAATCAAAAACTTCATTTATCCCACTTTTCGATTAGGTGGCAAGAATAGCCGAAAAGAGTAATCTGGCTTTATGAAAAAAGTTCTAGGTCTAACCTCTTCCGCCATCCTCTTGCTGTCCTTGCAGGTGGCCGTTACCGCCCAGGCATCATCAACATTTGAGATGACGGTTGACAGCGTCACCCTTGGCATGACGGGTGTGTCTCCTCACGTTGAAAGGCTTAATGGAGCTGACCGTGTTTGGCGATCTGATGGCCCAGGCGGTACTGCTGTGAGTGATTGCACAGATGCAGGCGTATGTACGCCAGTTACTGTTCCATCAAGACTTGGGAACGACGTCACGATAGTTAATTTTCCAAATGGAACAAAGCGTGCGTATTTCAAAGAAGTCGATGGGGGTTTCCAGCAGGTGTATTCAGCTCCTTGCACAGACTCCGGGTGCACGACACTGGGTTCCAGAACTGCAACTTCTGAACTCATGAGAGTTCCATCAACCCAGAAAGCTTGGGGTGTTCCAGATGCAGTTCTACTGCCCGATGGCAGAGTCAGAATTTACATCGTTGAAATGCCAACCATGGGTAAGTGTCTTGAGAAGATTGCCAGCTATATCTCAACGGATGGCATCAGCTTCACCAAAGAAGCTGGCTGGAGACTTGAAGGTGGATACGTAG
>CAZMOF010000076.1:0-1892 GCA_964567905.1 uncultured Aquiluna sp.
TCAGTTGGCTTGCACTCTGTCTCATATGCCATCGGCTACACCGCCTGGCTGGATATTGCTCCAAAGGGAATCGATAAGGGTCATGGACTCGAACTGCTGCGCAATCAGTACGAGTTAGGTGATAAGCGAGTGCTGGTGATCGGTGATGGCAGAAACGACATCGAAATGTTTCAGTGGGCGAAATCTCTTGGCGGCTATGCCTTCGCCATGGGGCAAGCGCCCGATGAAGTGAAGCTTGCCGCTACCGCTGTGACTGCGGCGGTCGATGAGGACGGGGTGGCCCAGGTGCTGGCCTCACTCGAGGGCCTTCAGTACCTGGCCTAGCCACTAAACTTCCCCTCGGAGGTCTGTCCGAGTGGCCGATGGAGCTGGTCTTGAAAACCAGTGGACAGCAATGTCTCGTGGGTTCGAATCCCACGGCCTCCGCTCTGAGGTTGCTGATAAAGCATGGTCTTCCTAATTGACCAGCGGTAAACTTATATAACATTTCAGTAAAGAAGCCCCCTTGACTAATTCTGAGTATCAGTTTTTGCAGCCTGAGCGGCCTAAGCGTCGCTCCTGGCTGAAGCTGGTTGTTTACGGATTAGTTGCTTTCTTAGTCAGCGGCGCACTGTTTGTCGGAGGCAGCCTGGTCTATGTCGTCTCCCAGCTAACTGCATCAGGAATCGATGTTTACTCAACCGATGGTGAGACTTTCCAGATACCAACCGCCGAAGAGATCAATGGCCCAATCAATCTTCTAGTGATTGGCTCTGACACAAGAGCAGGGCAAGGCTCGACCGCATACGGTCCAGTTGGTGCAGAGCTTGCGGATGTCATCATTCTGCTTCACATCAACCAGGCCCGCACCAATGCTGTTGCCCTCAGTTTCCCAAGAGACCTAATGGTCAAGATGCCGGAGTGCCCAAACCCTGAGGGTGGAGATCCATACTCCGCTAGAGACTTTGTTCAAATCAACTCGACAATGAATTACGGTGGACCGGCCTGCACTCTTTTGACCGTCCAAGCTCTAACAGGAATCAGAATCCCATATCTAGCCATGATTGATTTCAAGGGCGTAATCGCTATGAGCGAGGCGGTTGGCGGAGTTCCAGTCTGTGTGGCAGAAGACATTAACGACGACTACACCAAGCTCTACCTTGAAGCAGGTCAGCACACTCTCGTTGGAGATCAGGCCCTGGCATTTCTTAGAACCAGACACGGCGTTGGTGATGGCTCAGACCTTTCCAGAATTTCTAATCAGCAAGTCTTTCTTACGGCTCTGGTGAGAAAGCTTAAAGATGAAGGGGCACTCACCAACCCATTCACCATGCTCAGAATCGGTTCGGCAGCGCTTGAGAACATGACATTGTCTCGAAGCCTCACTGACCTGGGAGTTATGTTCGGCATGGCCAGAGAAGCTAACGATGTTGACCTCGACAAGATAGTTTTCCTAAAGCTTCCTGTTTATAGCCTCGGTGGTGAGTACGCAGGTCGCGTTGGCCTTTCAACCGAGCGCGCAGGACTGCTGTTTGAAAAGATCATTGCCGACGAAGAATTGATTCTCGCGAAGCCCAACCTGGGATCAGGAGCTGTGGTGGAAGAGGGCGAAGCAGCAGCTGAACCTGCCAGCGTTTCTGAAGAGGCTCTACCTGAGTGGGCTCAGGGAACTAACGCCGCCACTAAGGCATGCAGTAAGTAAGAAGAGTCAGCCGCAAACATTTACATATTTGTAAAAACTGTAAATGCTTACAATTTCGGACCTTATTCCTCTCCCAAACTGATGCTTATCGCATTGTTATAAAGATGTAACCGCTTACAGTGATGCCCCAATGCCAACAATCCCTATCCTGTTTTTACGTCAAAGCTTTTGACGAAAGCTGCGCTTAGCAGCAAAAACAATCGAAAGGACA
>CAZMOF010000077.1:0-1789 GCA_964567905.1 uncultured Aquiluna sp.
AGAAAAACAAGCAGCTCGGTGGGGTGAAGAGCTTTGCGATATTCGCGCTCATCCCACTTGCCATCTTTGCTCTAGTTCTCGTTATTCCTTTCATCCGAGGAATCTTCTTCACATTCACCGACTGGGATGGTTTTGATTACGAAAACTTTGTCGGTTTCGCCAACTACGAGGCGTCGCTCCAGGATGAGACTTTCTGGAAAGCGATTGGAATTACCTTCGCCTACGTCGCAGCCTCACTGATTCTGGTAAATCTGGTTGGTTTTGCCCTGGCACTGCTGGTCACAATCCCAATGCGTGGAGCGAATGTTCTTCGAACCGCCTTCTTTGTTCCCAACCTGATTGGTGGGGTGATTCTTGGGCTTATCTGGCAGTTCATTTTTGATCAGGCACTTCCTACAATCTCTGAAAATCTGAATCTGCCAATCTTCCGAGAGAACTGGCTGATTCAACCTGATACAGCTTTTTGGTCGCTGGTGATTGTGACCGTTTGGCAGATGTCTGGCTACATGATGATTATTTATGTAACGGGACTGATGAGCATTGAGCGTGACGTATTAGAGGCTGCCCTAATTGATGGTTCAACCGGCTGGAGAACGCTGGTATCAATCAAGATCCCACTTATGGCTTCAGCATTTACTATTTCGATCTTCCTGACCTTACGCAACACCTTCATGGCATACGACGTCAACTTTGCTCTGACTGGTGGCGGGCCTTATCGATCAACAGAATTCATTTCGCTGCACGTGTTTAAGGAAGCTTTTGGTTTTGGCTTTTTTGCCACCGGCCAGGCCCAGGCGGTGCTGATGTTCCTGATTATTGCCGTTGCAGCAATTACCCAGGTGATTATTTCTAAGAGGGCTGAGGTGCAGCGATGAAAAGAGTGAAAGTAATAAACCGAGTCTTCTTTTCTATTGGTGCGGTCCTGGCAGTCCTATATGCATTCCCGTTCTTTCTGGTGCTGCTGAATTCCTTCAAGGAAAGACGCGACGTGAGAAACGATCCTCTGGCTCTTCCGGAAGAGTGGCTGTTTGGCAACTATGCCGAAGCCATCGACAGGATGGACTATTGGATTTCGCTTGGTAACTCAATTTTGATTACTGCGTTTTCGGTACTCGCAATCATTTTCACCTCATCACTTCTTGCCTACTACCTGGCAAGAAAGAAGGCCAGATTCACAGCTTTGACCTTCTTGATTTTGGTTTCATCCATGATTGTGCCTTTCCAAGCCCTGATGATTCCATTTGTTGGTCTCTTTGGGTCACTTGGAATGCTCGCATCCCAGCCAGCCCTGGTTTTCTTCTACGTGGGCTTTGGTGTTGCGATGTCGACATTTTTGTATCACGGTTTTATCAAGAACATTCCTACCGAGCTTGATGAGGCTGCGGCCATCGATGGTGCATCTCCCTTTGCTACCTTCCGCAGAATCATCTTCCCGATGCTCTCTCCAGTGACTGCCACGGTTGCCATTATTAACGCCCTGTGGATATGGAATGACTACCTACTGCCCTCGCTGGTTCTGACCCAGGAGCAAAGGACCTTGCCGCTGAGGACATTCGTCTTCTATGGCACCTACACCTCTGACTACGGCCTGGCGATGGCGGGGCTTGTGATTTCAATCATTCCGATCATCATCTTCTACTTCCTAATGCAGAAGCAGATCATCGCCGGTGTCTCCGCAGGAGCGGTCAAGTAATAGGACCTGAGCCTAGGTCTCAATTTCGGCTAAGCTTTGATGGCACTGGAGACGTCGCATAGCCCGGTCGAGTGCGCCCGCCTGCTAAGTGGGTAG
>CAZMOF010000078.1:0-1764 GCA_964567905.1 uncultured Aquiluna sp.
TCTGCTAAATCCAATCGAAGAGGCTATTGCCGCTTGCCGCTGGTATAAGAAGTAGCTACTCCGCACTCGCCTTTGCCAGGCGATTACGAATAGCGGCTGCCAGCCCTTCGCCTGATGGGCTAATTGCTACAACCCTCGTGAGCTTTAGTTGATCCGCAAGTCTGAGGGATGAGTAAAGCATGGCTGCATATTCTTCGGTGCTGAGAGGTTCACAAAGCCTCACCACCCCCTCCGGTGTCTGAACACCACTGTGGGCAATTAACCCATCGCCTGGAAGAGCTTGAACATCAAGAACTACTTTTGCCATAGGTGAGTAGTGCTTTTCCATTGAGCCACTCACCCTGACGGTGGATATACCCTCTTTAGTTTCAAGCCCTGTTACCTGACTAATCATCGAGGCAGTAATTGCTCCTGGCCGAAGAATAACTGGAAGATTTTCTGTGCAATCGATGATGGTTGACTCAATTCCAATATCAGAATCTTCGCCCTCAAGAATTACATCTGCGTCCTGCATAAGCGAAGACAAATCTTCCATAACCGCAGCTGCAGACGTTGTTGACACTCGACCAAACTGATTCGCACTCGGAGCTGCCACACCCAATCCACCAAGTTCCGTAAATCTCCGAAGAAGCTCTTGAGCAACGGGGTGGGATGGGACTCTCACTCCAACAGAATCTTGCGAACCAGTGATGAAATCTTTTGCCAGCTGCGTTCGCCTCAGGATCAGAGTCATCGGTCCTGGCCAGAAGGAATCTGCGAGTTGGAGCGCAAAGTTAGGAACATCTTTAGCCCAGTGATTGAGTAGTTCCGCAGATGCGATGTGGACAATCAGTGGATGATTTAGTGGTCTTCCTTTGACCGAGTAGATGCGGGCAACCGCATCCGGATTGGTGGCATCAGCACCAAGACCGTAGACAGTTTCAGTTGGAAATGCAACGAGCTGCCCTGATACCAGCGCGTGAGCTGCCTTCTCGATGTCAGTAGTTGGTCTAAGCATTCTTGCCTTATGGATTACAAACTAAGCAGCGATCAGGGCTGATGGTTCTTAGCCCATTTTCCCTTACCTCGCGGTGTGGACACAACAAACAGCCATGAACCTCAGCGCGCACAGCAGAAGTTGACATCTCTCCACAATCACTGCATGGAACGCCTCGTTCGACACCCACCAAACCAAAACCAATGCTTTGACAAGAAGGGCAGCTGACTGAAAGCCGCTCCATCAGCTTTTCTAAACACTTTCTGATGTTTTCCTGGCGCGAGGGAGAGCACATTGCCCGAAAATCACTTTCAAAAACCAATGTCTCAATTAGGCTCAGCTCTTTGGCCTGGGTTATTGCGCCCTCCAGTTCAGAGGCGCTGCGAAGACCCTTGACCACCCAAACTCCTGACTCACTCTGAGCTTTGGCAATCAGGGCATGGCCTGGTAGCTGTGCTTTCACCGCCAGTTCCGTTAGGTCCATGCCCTCCTGATACTTAGCCTGAATTGCGACAATTTCACTGGCGACTATGGACTCAACAACCTCAAGACCAGTTGATAGATCGACAAAAGCAACCCATTCGAAGTCAGCATTGATAAACGGTATTTGTGGATGCGGAGCAATTGCCCCCTCTGATGCCATTGCCACACTCAAACCTGCATCCACTGCCGCTGCTCTCGCCTTGGCAATTGCAGTTTCAGCTGGAGAAAGTTTTCTTTCTACTTCACCTGCGAATGTTCCAAACTCATCGGTGTCAATCGCAGAAAGCTTTAGCTCCCAACCAACT
>CAZMOF010000079.1:0-1740 GCA_964567905.1 uncultured Aquiluna sp.
GGCGTTCGACAATTGTTCTTCTTGGGTTACCGCTTGCAACCGGTGCGCTTTGGTTGCCAGCGCAGTACATATTTTTCTATCTGCCTGCTCAGCTAGCCATTCCTGTGACTCTTTTGATGATGAGCGCCGTTGGAGTGCTACTAGCAGTCCTGATTGGAGCCGATGCCAAAAAGGAGCTCGCTCGAACAGCCGGAGTGGTTGGTTTCTTGAGTGGACTGTTTTTAGTTATTGATGAGGCTTTGCAGTACTGGGGTCAGTTCACTGCCTTATTGCCCATGAGAACTGGCTTTATATCCACTATCGGTGCTGTCACCCCCTCGATTGCTCGTGAGGAAAATCTCTGGCTCAACCTGCTCGATAGCTACTCACATTTATTGCTGCCGACCATTGCTTTGATGATTGTCTCGGTTGCCGGTTACACCCGCTACTCGAGAGCGAGTCTCCTAGAGGTTCTAAATCAGGACTACATCAGAACCGCTAGATCAAAGGGTGTGGGGGAGCGCAGGGTGGTGGTTCGCCACGCCTTCAGAAACGCCATGATTCCAATCACCACCATCATTGCCTTCGATATTTCCGGTCTGATTGGCGGAGCAATCATTACCGAGCGAGTCTTTGCCTGGGAAGGTATGGGTTCGCTCTTTAACCGCGGCCTGGCGGCAGTCGATGTCAATTTAGTCATGGGCTTCTTCCTAGTCACCGGCCTATTTGCGGTGCTGGGAAATCTTGTTGCCGATCTTTTGTATTCCGCACTTGATCCAAGAATCAGGGTGCAGTGATGGCTAAGAAAAAATTTGACTTAAATCCCGAAGCTGAACTCACACAGCGGGAAACCGAAGGACTATCTCTTTCGGCAATAGTTAGAAAACGCTTCTTTGCCCACAAAGCTGCAATTACCTCTCTGGTGGTGTTGGGGCTGATTACACTCTTGGCTTTTACATCGGTGGGAGTGGTGTTTGGTGGCACAGGAAATCTTGTGACCGATCCCAACACCGGTCGGCTAGTCATTGATGGAATCAGGATTCCAGGTTGGTGGAAATACAACTGGTATGAGAACTATGAGGTTCTAAATCCTGGGGGAGCGCCTACCTTCTCACTTTGGCCATTTGCCATCGGGGAGCATCCTTTCGGGCAGGACACATTGGGCAAGGACATCTTCGCCAGAGTGATGCGCGGCATTCAGCAGTCGCTCACAGTGATTCTTCTGGTCGGCGTTATTGCCACCGTTATCGGGGTAGTCGTGGGGGCGGTTTCCGGTTTCCTTCGCGGCCGGGTCGATTCACTTCTGATGAGATTCACAGATGTAATCATCATCATCCCAACCCTGGTGCTTGGTGCAGTTTTGGGAAGAACCTTCGGAGGTAACGCGATTGCCTTAGGTCTTCTACTTGGATTTATTGCCTGGACAGGTTTAGCTCGCTTGGTTAGAGCAGAATTTCTTTCCCTTCGGGAAAGAGAATTTGTTGATGCTGCCAGGGTTGCGGGAGCTTCAACGTCGCGAATAATTTTCAAGCACATTTTGCCAAACTCTGTCGGAGTCATTATCGTCAATGCAACGCTGCTGATGTCGGCAGCCATATTGATTGAAACCTCCCTTAGCTATCTGGGATTTGGAATCACCGCCCCTGACATTTCACTTGGGCAAATCATCAGCGAATACAACGAAGCATTTAAGACAAGGCCCTGGCTGTTTTGGTATCCGGGATTGTTTATTGTCGTTATCGCTCTAGCCATTAACTTTGT